>NZ_CM002139.1:4579625-4633753 GCF_000454545.1 Xanthomonas cassavae CFBP 4642 | reverse complement strand
GCTCATCGACATGTAACGCAGTACCTGACGCGTCGGTTTACGCAGGTCACTGACGTGGTCCAACGTTGAGCTTCTTGCTCAACTCTGGCCCCGGAACTTTCATCTCGGTGCCGAGAGTTGGGTGCCGGCAGCGATGCTGTTGTGTGGCACTGACCTCCCGCTGACTTCTGCGCAATGCAGATCTACGGGCACAGCACCTTATGCGGACATCGGGGCACAACAAAAAACCCCGCGATGCGGGGTTCTTGTTTTCCTCAGCAAGCCAAGAGAGATGGCCTGAGATAGTTGCGGGCCTGGCCCTCAGTCGCCCAGTGTCAGAAGCGAAGCGTTGCCGCCTGCGGCCGTCGTATTGACGGTGACAACCTTCTCGGTGGCGAAACGGAGCAGGTAATGCGGGCCGCCGGCTTTCGGGCCGGTGCCTGACAGGCCCTGGCCGCCGAAGGGTTGCACGCCCACGACCGCACCGATCTGATTGCGGTTGACGTAGACATTACCGACCGCAACACGCGTGGTGATGCGATCAATGGTCTCGTCGATGCGCGAGTGCACGCCCAGGGTCAGTCCGTAACCGGTGGCATTGATCTGATCGATGACGGCGTCGAGTTGGTCGGCTTTCCAGCGGATGACATGCAGGACCGGCCCGAAAATTTCGCGCTGCAGCTGCGCAAGCGAGGTCAGCTCGTACGCGCGTGGTGCGAAAAAGCTGCCGTTGGCAGTGGCTGGATCCAGGATGGTGGTGCCGATCAGGCGAGCTTCGCGATCCATCCGTGCCGCATGATCGTCGAGGATCTTGAGCGCATCTGCGTCGATGACGGGACCAAAATCGGTGGACAGCAGTGCAGGATCGCCGATTTTCAGCTCTCCCATCGCGCCGGCCAGCATGGTCATGACCTTGTCGGCGATGTCGTCCTGCACGAACAGCACGCGGGCCGCCGAGCAGCGTTGGCCGGCTGACATGAAGGCGCTGGAGATCGCATCCTTGACGACCGCTTCCGGTAACGAGGACGAGTCGGCGATGAAGGCGTTCTGGCCACCGGTTTCGGCAATCAGCATGCCGATCGCCGCATCGCGCGCGGCGAGGGTGCGGTTGATGATGCGTGCGGTGTCGGTGGAGCCGGTGAAGGCCACACCCGCCACGCGCGGATCGTTGGTCAGTGCGGAACCGACCGTGGCGCCATCGCCGGGCAGGAATTGAACAGCCGCTTCCGGTACGCCAGCCTCGTGCAGCAGTTTGACCGCCGCAAAGCCGATCAGATTGGTCTGCTCGGCTGGCTTGGCGATGACGCTGTTGCCGGCAGCCAATGCGGCGGCGACCTGCCCGAGGAAGATGGCGAGCGGGAAGTTCCAGGGGCTGATGCAGACGAAGACACCGCGGCCATGCAGCTGCAGTTCGTTGGATTCGCCGGTTGGCCCGGGCAGACGCTCGGGTGCACCGAACTGGGCGCGTGCCTGGGCGGCGTAGTAACGCAGGAAGTCGACCGCCTCGCGTACCTCGGCTACGGCGTCGGGCAGGGTCTTGCCGGCCTCCCTGACGCAGATCGCCATGAACTCGGGCATGCGTGCTTCGAGCAGGTCGGCGGCATGCTCCAGGATGGTGGCGCGGCTGGCCGCCGGCGTACGGTTCCAGGCCGGCTGCGCGGCAGCGGCGGTTGCCAGAGAGGTCTGCACGGTGGCCGGATCGGCCGGCTGCCAGTGCCCGACCGTTTCGCGTCGGTCCGCCGGGTTGCGCACCGCCTCGCTCTGCGTGCTGATCACCGCGCCGGGCACCAGTGGACCGGCCTTCCACGGCTTGATGGCGGCATTGAGTTGCTCGGCTAGCTGCCGCAGATCGTTGTCGCTGGCGAGATTGGCGCCCATGGAGTTTTTCCTGTGTTGGTTCTGGCTGCGCAACAGGTCGGTCGGCAGCGGGATCTTGGGATGCGGGATCGAAGCAAACGACGACACCGCTTCGACCGGATCGCGGATCAACTCTTCGATGGCGACGTACTCATCGGTGATGCGATTGACGAAGCTGGAATTGGCACCGTTCTCGAGCAGGCGACGCACAAGATAGGGCAGCAGATCCTCATGCGAGCCGACCGGCGCATACACGCGGCACGGCAAACCCAGGCGATCGGCCGGAATCACTTCGGCGTACAGGTCATCGCCCATGCCGTGCAGCTTCTGGTGCTCATAGACCTTGCCACCGGAGATCGCACGCACGGCAGCGATGGTCTGCGCGTTGTGGGTGGCGAACATCGGATAGAGCGCGTCGTTGTGCGCGAACATGCGACGCGCACAGGCCAGATACGACACGTCGGTATTTTGCTTGCGAGTAAACACCGGGTAGCCGGGGTGACCTTCGATCTGCGCGCGCTTGATTTCCGCGTCCCAGTACGCACCTTTGACCAAGCGAACCGGAATGCGTCGCCCGACACGGCGTGCAAGATCGGCGAGAAAATCGATCGTGTACGGCGTGCGTTTTTGATACGCCTGCACGGCCAGGCCGTAGCCTTCCCAGCCGTCCAGCGAGGGATCGGAAAAGGTGGCTTCGATGATGTCCAGCGACAGTTCCAGACGGTCGGCTTCCTCGGCGTCGACGGTGTAGCCGATGCCATAGGACTTGGCCAGCTGCGCCAGCTCCAGCACGCCTGGAACCAGCTCGGCCATCACCCGCGCACGCTTGGCATGTTCGTAGCGCGGATACAGTGCCGACAGCTTGATCGAGATGCTGGGCGCTGCGAACACGTCGGTACCGACGAAGCTGCCGCTACGGCCGATCGCATGAATCGCATCGCGATACGCCTGCAGATAGCGCTGCGCATCCTTCATGGTGAGCGCGCCTTCGCCGAGCATGTCGAACGAATACCGATAGTCGGCATTGTCGCCTTTGCGCGAACGCGACAGCGCTTCACTGATGGTCCGGCCCATGACGAATTGATGGCCCATGATCTTCATGGCCTGGCGCACGGCCAGGCGAATCACCGGCTCGCCGACGCGGCCGATCAGGCGCTTGAACGCACCAGGCACATCGGCGCGGGTGAGGTCGTTGAGCTGCACCAGCCTGCCGGTGAGCATCAGGCCCCACGTAGAGGCGTTGACCAGCACCGAGTCGCTGCCGCCCATGTGCTTCTTCCAGTCCGCATCGCCCAGCTTGTCGCGGATCAGCTTGTCTGCGGTGTCCTGGTCGGGAATGCGCAGCAGCGCTTCGGCCACGCACATCAGCAACACGCCTTCCTCGCTGCCGAGGTCGTACTGGCGCATGAAGGCTTCGATTGCGCCCTGATCCTGCGCACGGGCGCGCACGCGGGTGACCAGGTCGGCGGCAAGCGCCTGCACCTTGGCCTGATCGGCGGCGGGCAGACGTGCCTGGTCGAGCAATGCGCGGACGTGCTCGGTTTCGTCCTTGAGCCAGGCGGCGGTGATCGCCGCACGCAATGCGCCGGGTGCGGCAGGCAGCTCGGGCGCCAGCAGCGGGCGCGCAACGGAGGGAGAGGCAAGCGGGTCGAGCTGAGCGTTCATGCGAAGGGTGCCTGGGAATCCTTGCTCATTCTAGAGATCCGTACCCCTGCGCACTTGTGTGGAAGCGGCAACTTTTCCGCCGTTTTGTGCACGTGGCCGGCGCAGGCCCAAAACAGACTCGATCCTTGCCGGCCGCAGCCGCGGGCATCGGCACATGCACCGGGAAGTGACTGATTTACGCGTGTTTTTAGCTGCACTGCAGCAATCGAATGATTGCCGGAAACGCTTGCCGCACGCGTCGGCGCGGGTCTACCGTCGGGCTGTTCCCGCAGTCCGCTGCGTGTCGCCAATGATCGAAGTACTGCCATTGATGTCCGAAGGGATCGGGACGCAATTGCGGTTGCGGCCTCCACGGGCATTGTCGGCCAGGCAGTTCGTGCTGTTGTTTGCGGTCCTGGCTGGAACGATGTGGTTGTTTGCGGGCCTGGGGTGGTGGACCGGCAATGCATACGCGCCGGTGTTCGCCCTGTTGCACAGTGGTGTGGTGGCGCTGGCGCTACGGCAGTTGTGGCGAAGTGGCGAGCGCGAAGAAGCGATCCGGGTAGGGGAGACCGTTGTCGAGGTGTTTCCATCCGGACATGCGCCACCAGCGTTTCAGGCACATCCGCATTGGGTGCGGTTATGCATGGAACGCGACGAGAGGGT
This sequence comes from Xanthomonas cassavae CFBP 4642, assembly GCF_000454545.1. Taxonomy (NCBI): domain Bacteria; kingdom Pseudomonadati; phylum Pseudomonadota; class Gammaproteobacteria; order Lysobacterales; family Lysobacteraceae; genus Xanthomonas; species Xanthomonas cassavae. The sequence goes on along the minus strand of NZ_CM002139.1, from coordinate 4,629,607 downwards.
GGTGCTGGTCAGCAGCGGCAGGCAGATCGAGATCGGAAGTTTTCTCGGGCCGGCCGAACGTGTGGAACTGGCAGATACCCTGAAACGCTTGCTCGCGGCCGCCAATGGCCGTCACCGATGACGTAAGGGTCTAGGCAATGACGCAACGCAGCAGCTTGAAGTGGATGTGCAAGGGGTGGGGACTGGCCTTGGCGACGCTGGCGAGCGCTCCGGCGGCCTTGGCGCAATCGGCCGACCCCAAGGAATGGCAGCTCAACATGGGGCGCGGGGTGACCCAGACCGCGCGCATGGCCTACGAGGCGCATATGGTGGCGCTGTGGGTCTGCGTGGTGATCGGCGCGCTGGTGTTCGGCGCGATGGGCTATGCCATCTTCAAGTTCCGCAAGTCCAAGGGCGCGGTGGCTGCACAGTTCAGCCACAACACGCGGGCCGAAGTGCTGTGGACGGTGATTCCGGTGCTGGTGCTGATTGCCATGGCCTGGCCAGCGACGGCCAAGCTGATTGCGATGTATGACACGCGCGAATCGGAAATGACGGTCAAGGTGACCGGCTACCAGTGGATGTGGAAATACGAATATCTGGGCCAGGGCGTGGAATTCACCAGCCGCCTGGCGCGCGAATCGGACCGCATCCGCCAGAGTGGCGAGCGCCCCACGGCCGCCTCGCAGCCGCATTACCTGCTGGATGTCGATAACCGCCTGGTGCTCCCGGTCAACACCAAGATCCGCTTCGTGATCACTGCCGACGATGTGATCCATGCCTGGTGGGTGCCCGCGCTGGGGTGGAAGCAGGATGCGATCCCCGGCATCGTCAACGAAGCCTGGACCAATATCGAACAGCCGGGCGTGTATCGCGGGCAATGCGCCGAGCTCTGCGGCAAGGACCATGGGTTCATGCCGATCGTGGTCGAAGCGCTGCCCAAGGCCGAATTCCAGCGCTGGCTGGCCTCGCGTCGTGGTGCTGCGCAGGCGGCGCCCGCAGGTGCGGCGCCGGCTCCCGCGGTACCCACTCCTGCAACGCCGGCGCCGGCGGGCGATGCAGCGCCTGAAACCGCACCCGCGACGCCGGCTGCCGCGCCGACCGCCGCTCTTTAACCGCACGCAACCGCACCGCTTCGCAGAGGTCGTTCCGTCATGGCGCATACCGCAGTCGATCACCACGGACACCACCAGCCCGGTTTCGTCGAGCGCTGGTTCTTTTCGACCAATCACAAGGACATCGGCACGCTGTACCTGCTGTTTTCCTTCGTGATGTTCATCATCGGCGCGGCGATGAGCGTGGTGATTCGCGCTGAACTGATGCAGCCCGGGCTGCAGTTCGTCAAGCCGGAATTCTTCAACCAGATGACCACCGTGCATGCGCTGGTGATGATCTTCGGCGGGGTGATGCCGGCCTTCGTCGGCCTGGCCAACTGGATGATTCCGCTGCAGATCGGCGCGCCGGACATGGCGTTACCACGCATGAACAACTGGTCGTTCTGGCTGCTGCCGGTGGCCTTCACCCTGCTGCTGCTGACGCTGTTTCTGCCCGGCGGCGCGCCTGCCGGGGGCTGGACGCTGTATCCGCCGTTGTCGCTGCAGGGCGGCTACAACGTGGCGTTCAGCGTGTTTGCAATCCACGTGGCCGGCGTCAGCTCGATCATGGGCGCGATCAACATCATCGCCACCGTGCTGAACATGCGCGCGCCGGGCATCGACCTGCTCAAGATGCCGATCTTCTGCTGGGCCTGGCTGATCACCGCCTTCCTACTGATCGCGGTGATGCCGGTGTTGGCCGGTGCGGTGACCATGCTGCTGACCGACAAGTTCTTCGGCACCAGCTTCTTCAATGCGGCCGGCGGCGGCGACCCGGTGATGTACCAGCACATCTTCTGGTTCTTCGGGCATCCGGAGGTCTACATCATGATCCTGCCAGCGTTCGGCGTGGTCAGCGAGATCATTCCGACCTTCAGCCGCAAGCCGCTGTTCGGCTATCAGGCGATGGTCTATGCGATCGCCGCGATCGCGTTCCTGAGCTTCATCGTGTGGGCGCACCACATGTTCACCGTGGGCATGCCGCTCGGCGGCGAAATCTACTTCATGTTCGCCACGATGCTGATCTCCATTCCGACCGGAGTGAAGGTGTTCAACTGGGTCAGCACGATGTGGAAGGGCTCGCTGACCTTCGAATCGCCGATGCTGTGGGCGGTGGCGTTCGTGATTCTCTTCAGCATCGGTGGATTTTCGGGCCTGATGCTGGCGATCGTGCCGGCCGACTTCCAGTATCACGACACCTACTTCGTGGTGGCGCATTTCCATTACGTGCTGGTCACCGGCGCGGTGTTCGCGCTGATTGCGGCGGTGTACTACTGGTGGCCGAAATGGACCGGGCGCATGTACAACGAGGCCTGGGCCAAGTTCCACTTCTGGTGGACGATGATCTTCGTCAACCTGCTGTTCTTCCCGCAGCATTTCCTCGGCCTGGCCGGCATGCCGCGGCGCATCCCCGATTACAACGTGGTGTTCGCCGATTGGAACCTGGTCAGCTCGATCGGTGCCTTCGGCATGTTCGCCACCCCGTTCCTGATGGCGGCGATCCTGTTCGCCTCGCTGCGCAGCGGCGCCCGTGCCGATGCGCGTGCGTGGGAAGGTGCCAAGGGGTTGGAGTGGACGGTGCCGTCACCGGCGCCTGCGCATACCTTCACCGTGCCGCCGGTGATCAAGCCTGGAGATCTTGCGCATGAAGACATCGGTCACTGAGTCTGCCTCGGAGCCGGCAGTGACGCGTCTGCTTTCTGCGGCCGAGCGGCAGGCGCAGCAGCGCCGCGCGGTGCGACGCACGGCGATCACGGTCGGCATCATCGCGTTGCTGATCTACGCCGGGTTCATCGCATCCGGAGTCATCGGGCGGTGAATGCACGCGCGCCCGCGCCTGCACCCACGGCTGGCTTGTTCAAGCTGCTTGCCGTGGTACTGGGCGTGTTCGTGCTGACGTTTTCCTTGGTGCCGCTGTATCGCATCGCTTGCGAGAAGGTCTTCGGGATTCGCATGGAGCGCGCGCCCGGCAACGCGCGGGCAGGCGCGGGCGCGCTCGCCGTGCCAGGCAAGCGCACGGTGCGGGTGGAGTTCGATGCCGGGGTCAATTCCAAATTGCCGTGGACCTTCCATCCCGAGCAGATGACGATGGATGTAGTGCCTGGCGAGCTCAATGAAGCGCTGTACTTCGCGCGCAACGACAGCGCGCGCGCAGTGGTCGGCAGCGCGGTCCCGTCGGTCGCGCCGGCGCGCGCATCGGGGTATTTCAACAAGACCGAATGCTTTTGCTTCACCGCGCAGACCTTGCAGGCCGGCGAGACGCGCGACATGCCGCTGCGTTTCATCGTCGATCCGGCGCTGCCGCCGGAAGTCACCACCATCACCTTGTCCTATACGTTCTACCGCAACGACGCGCTGACCTCTGAATTGCAGGGCGGAGGCGCCTCTGGTGCGCCACGCGCCGCACCGTAAATCCATCCACCCTTACCACGACACGGAAGCAACGCCATGGCCGATCACAGTCCCAACGCCGATGCGTATTTCGTCCCGAGCCAAAGCAAGTGGCCGTTCGTCGGCTCGATTGCGATGTTCGTGATGATGATCGGCGTGGCCAGCTGGCTCAACGACGCGGCGTGGGGGCGCTGGACGTTCTTCGCCGGTATGGCGATGTTGCTGGCGACCTTGTTCATGTGGTTTGGCGATGTCATTCGCGAGTCCAACGCCGGCAACTACAACCGCCAGGTGGACGGTTCGTTCCGCATGGGAATGGTGTGGTTTATTTTTTCCGAAGTGATGTTCTTCGGCGCCTTCTTCGGTGCGCTGTTTTATACGCGCGTGCTGACGCTGCCCTGGCTGGGCGGCGAGGGCGATGGCGTGATGACCAACGAATTGCTGTGGAACGGCTATTCGGCCGCCTGGCCGACCAATGGCCCGGGCACGATCGGTGGGCAGTTCCAAACCATTCCGGCCTGGGGCCTGCCGCTGATCAATACCTTGATCCTGCTCAGCTCCGGCGTGACCCTGACCATTGCCCACCACGCGCTGAAGGGCGGGCGCCGCGGCGCGCTGCTGCTGTGGCTGGGGCTGACGGTGCTGCTGGGCTGCGTGTTCTTGTTCCTGCAGGCGGAGGAGTACATCCACGCCTACACCGAGCTCAATCTCACCCTGGGCTCGGGCATCTACGGTTCCACCTTCTTCATGCTCACCGGTTTCCATGGCATGCACGTACTGCTGGGCACGATCATGCTGGCGGTGATGTGGCTACGCGCGGCCAAGGGCCACTTCACCCGCGATAACCACTTCGCCTTCGAAGCGGCCGCGTGGTACTGGCACTTCGTCGACGTGGTGTGGCTGGCGTTGTTCCTGTTCGTGTATGTTCTTTGAGGGCGGGGATTCGGGAGTGGTGATTCGGGATTCGCAAGAGCAGGCGCCTGCGCTTTTGCCAATCCCCCATGCCGAATCCCCAATCCCATCGGCCGCGTCAGCGGCCGATGCCATGCGGCTTGATCCAGCCGGTGTAGATGCCGATGATCACGATCGCGATCAGTGCGACCGATAAGCCGATGCGCCAGGTGAGTGCAGTGACGGTGCGTTTGGTCTGGCCACGGTCGGTGAGCAGGTAGTAGAGACCGGCCCCCAGGTTCCACAGAATCACGATCAGGAAGGCGACAATCAGCAGCGTCTTGAGCGAATCGTTCACAGCAGCCCCGGTGGTCGTCGGCATGGTTGTCGCATTGCACGCCTTTTTGCGCCGCTTGTCATGACGCGCAAGCACACGACGGTGCTGGGCTGGGCGTTGGCGGTGCTGGTGAGCGCGGGGTTTGCGTCGCTGGGGCAGTGGCAGCTGCAACGCATGCATAGCAAGGAGGCGCTGCTGGAACGCGCGGCGCATGTGCGGGAGGAGCCGTTGACCCTGGTGCAGGCACTGGCCAGCCCGCAGGCGCTGAGCTGGGTCAGTGGGCGCGTGCGCTTCCTGCCGCAACAGGTCCTACTGGATAACCAACTGCATGATGGGCGTGCCGGTGTGCGTGTGTATCAACTGGCCGCAGTGGAGGGGGCAGCGGGGACGCTGTTGGTCGATCTTGGCTGGCTGCCGTTGCCGGCGAATCGGCAGCTGCCCAGTATCGCGGCGCTCGACGGCGTGCGGGCGGTGCGGGGCCTGGTCAGTGCACCACCGTCGGCCGGTCTGGCGATCGGCCCTGCACTGGCGCCCACCGTCACTGCGGCCACCTGGCTGGCCACGCGGCTGGACCCGCAGGCCGTGTGCGAGGCCTTGGGCAGGCGCGACATTTCGTCGCAGGTGCTGCGTCTGGATCCGGCGTTGCCGATGGGCTACGTGCGCGATCTGGACGTGCTGCCGAATACGCTGCCGCCCGCGCGGCACTTGGGTTACGCGGTGCAATGGTTCGGGCTGGCGCTTGCGGTGCTGAGCACCGCCACGCTGCTGAGCTGGCGTGCGCGACGACGCAGGCGCGGGCACTGACGCCTGCGGCATGAGAAAATCGCCGCTATGACCACCTCTCCATCGGCCACACCGCACGCGGTCAAACGCGGCCGCAGAATGCTGATTGCCCTGGCGGTGCTGTTCTTCGGCTCGATGTTGCTGGCCGGCGTGCTGCGCTTCTCCGGCTGGCAGCCGGCATCGATGCGCAACAATGGCCAATTGCTCAATCCGCCTGCCGACCTGCGCGCGCTGACGCCCGTGCGCGCGGACTGGCAGCCGTATGCATGGGCACCTGGCGAGCGCGTATGGCGGATCGCATTGGCTCCGCCTGCAGGGTGTGCGCAGCAGTGCGTGGCATTGGCCGCGGAACTGGACAAGGTGTGGCAATTGCTGGGCCATCGCGCCGACAAGGTGGAGGTGCTGTGGATCGGTACGCCGCCGGCCGGGCTGCCGTCGATGCCGGCCTTGCGCGTGCTGCGCGACGACCTGCAGCTGCGCGGCGCGCTGCCGCATGCAGACGATGCGGCCGGCGTGCCGGTGTATGTGATCGACCCCAATGGCTTCGTAATCCTGCGCTATGCCCCGGGCTTCGACCCGGCCGGCCTGCGTTCGGATCTGGCCAAGCTGCTGAAACTGATGTGAGCCCGTTTCGATGAATCTGTTCGCGCCACCGGCACTATTTCGCCACTTCCACCGCATGGCCTGGCTGGCAGCGTTGTTCACTGCGAGCACGATCCTGTTCGGCTCGTTCGTGCGCCTGTCCGATGCCGGCATGAGCTGCCCGGACTGGCCGACCTGCTACGGCCGCGTGACCTGGCCGCAGACCACCGACGAAGCCAACACGCATGTGGCCAGCAAGATCCGGCCGCTGGAGTCGCACAAGGCCTGGCGCGAGCAGGTGCACCGCTTCCTGGCCGGGGCGCTGGGTGTGGAGGTGCTGGTGCTGACGCTGCTGGCCGCGCGCCGCCGTCGCATGGGCATTGCCCAGGTCGTCTCGGCCGCGGTACTGGTGGCGTTGTCGATCCCGCTGTACATGTCCGGGTGGCAGGGGGGGGCGATGGGCGTGGCGCTGGCGGGCGAAGCCATCCTGCTGTTGGCTGCGTTGCGCTGGAGCAATATCGATCTGGCGCGCGCGGCCGTGCTGACGCTGGCGGTGGTGATCTTCCAGGCGCTGCTGGGCATGTGGACGGTGACGCTGCTGCTCAAGCCCATCGTGGTGATGGGCCATCTGCTCGGCGGCATGCTGATGTTCTCGCTGCTGGTGTGGATGGCCTGGCGTGCCACGCACTTGCCGATCACGCTGGCCGACGCCTCGCGGTTGAAATGGTTGCTGCGGCTGGGCGTGGCGGTGCTGGGCCTGCAGATCGCGCTCGGTGGCTGGGTCAGCGCCAACTACGCCGCGCTGGCGTGCGGCGGCGGCAGCTGGTCTGCAGACAACTTCCCGCGTTGCGTCAGCCAGTGGTGGCCGCCGCACGACTTCCGCGAGGGTTTCACGCTGTGGCGCGGTATCGGCGTGGATTACGAAGGTGGCGTGCTCGATGGCGCGGCGCGTATCGCCATCCAGATGGCGCACCGGCTGTGGGCGATTGCGACCGCGCTGTACCTGTGGTGGCTGGCGTGGCGATTGTCGCGCCAGCCGGGCATGCGGGTATGGGCAAGCGCATTGGCGTTGCTGGTGGCCGTGCAGGTAGCGCTGGGCATGCTTAACGTCAAACTGGCGCTGCCGCTGGAAGTCTCGGTGCTGCATAACGGTGGCGCAGTGGCACTGTTGTTCGTGCTGGTCTCCCTGCTGGCGCGGTTGCGCGCGCCGGAGTGAGCATGGCCGTCAGCGCACGCGATTACTGGGATCTGACCAAACCCAAGGTGGTGGCATTGATCGTGTTCACCGCGCTGGTGGGCATGTTCCTGGCCATTCCCGGCATGCCGTCCTGGGTGCAGGTGCGCACCGGCGTGCTGGGCTTTCTGGGCATCTGGCTGGCGGCCTCGGCAGCGGCGGCGATCAATCAATTGCTCGATGCCAAGATCGACGCGCAGATGGCACGCACCTCGTGGCGTCCGCTGGTGGTGGGCAAGGTGCGGCCGTGGCAGGTGCTGGTGTTCGCCGGCGCGCTGATCGTGATCTCCATGACCCTGCTGGTGATGTGGGTGAACGTGATCACCGCAGTGCTGACCTTCGCCTCGCTGATTGGCTACGCGGTGATCTACACCGTCTACCTGAAACGCGCGACCTCGCAGAACATCGTGATCGGCGGTCTGGCCGGCGCCACGCCGCCGATGCTGGGATGGGCCGCGGTAACCGGCTTGCCGACCAGCGCCGATTGGATCAATGCCTCGTTGCTGGTGCTGATCATCTTCATCTGGACGCCGCCGCATTTCTGGGCGCTGGCGATCTTCCGCCGCGCCGATTACGCCAAGGCCGCGATCCCGATGTTGCCGGTGACCCATGGCGTGCCGCATACGCGCAAGCAGATCCTGGTGTACACAGTGCTGCTGGCGCTCGTGACGTTGCTGCCGGTGGTGGTGGGCATGAGCGGGATGTTCTACCTGGGCGGTGCGTTGGTGCTCAACGTGGTGTTCCTCTGGTACGCCTGGCGCATGCTCGATCCGCCGGACGAATTGTTTTCGATGAAGATGTTCGGCTACTCCATCGTCTATCTGATGGCGCTGTTTGCCTTCCTGATGGTCGATCACCTGTTGTTGCCGTGGGTGCGTTAGTGTCCTTTACAGCGGCCGGCAGTGTGCGCTGCAGGCGTGCTGGGCGCCTGCTCCCTTAGCCCAGCCAGGCGACGCAATCGGTCCTGCTGCTACAGAGGGTTTGCGCCTTCTGCCGCAAGCGCGCCAGCACTGCGCTGCCTTGCGCCGGATGCTGTTTGCTCCAGGCCTGCAGCGACGCGCCTACCGGGTTGAAGTGCCTGCGGTTCTTGCGCAGATAGCCATCGGGCTGTTCGGCCAGATCGCCGATCACCTGGCCTGCACGCGCTTCGATACCTGCGGCATCGTCCGGGTTGAGGCGGATCATGGCATCCAGATACGTGGCGCCGCGCTGCACAAGCGTTCCTTCGCTGCCGGGTATGGCGTACGCGTTCTTGAACCAGGACAGCGCGGTCTTGCTGTCGCCGCGTTCTTCGGGCAGGTGGCCCAGGTAAGGCATGCAGCAGGATGGCATCTTGCTGCGGCCCAATTCGGCCAGCAGCAACTGTTCGGCCGCACTGTTGTCACCTACCTCCACCAATAGATCGACCGCGCTCTCGATCGCGGATTGGCGCTCTTCGGGAGTCTTGGCCGTTGCAACGGCCCAGTGCATACGTTGATGCACGGTCTCGATGACGTCGGCCGGCAGCGGCTGCGGTCCTTCTTGCTCGCTGGCTTCGGGCTCCCCCTGAGACAGGTGTGCGAGCGCGATCATTGCAAACGCGGGACGCAGCCGGTCCACGATCGGCAGCGTGGGATCGGCATAGGCCTGCGCCAATGCCCGATTGAACGCCTCGGACAGGCTGGCCCGCTCGCGCGCATCGTCGCTGGCCGAGGCCTCAGGGTGGCTGCACCGGAGACTGGGACATGCAGGTTGGTCCGGACGTCGGCCGGGTCGGCGATTTACCGCCTGCAGCAAGGCACGCGTTGCAGGCGTGGCGACCGGTTGCTGCCTGTCGGCGAGCACCGCCAGCAGGCCGAATTGCCGTTGTAATGCTGGCTGCGGCGCTGTCTTTGCCAAGCTTGCCAGCACGACGGGGGCCTGCTTGGCATCGACCAGTTGATTGTCGTGGAGCCAGCTGTAACCGGCGAGTAGCGCCCAATCGTCCTAGTAGAGCAGCACCGGTTTGCCGGTCTTTTGGGCTTCTTCGAAGACCTTTTTGACGTGACCTTCGTTCCAGTCGATGCCGGCCGCGATGGCTGCAGGCGTGGCGGCCGTACCGGGCGGCGCGCCTGGAGTGGTTCTTTCGCAGGCGCTCAGTGTCGCAAGCAGCAGAAAAAGCACGCACAGCGCAGGAGGCGGCGAACGCAATGAGACAGCCATGGACACGCTCTCTGTGACGAAAGTCGAACGCAGCATCGAACCGGGTCGCGGCGCTCTACTGCACGTCGGAAAGTGCGAGCTGTCGGGATGTTGGTCAACGCGGGCAATGCGAACTGCTGCCATCCCGAGCGGATGTCGGTGGTGATGCCTGTCTCAGGCGGGAACGAGCATGCGCGGATGCACCTGACAGCTGCCTGGCCGCCAGCGGTCGCCAGCAGGCAAACGCGATGCGCGGCTAGCGTATCCCGGACTGAGGAGGTGCATCGGCTGGAGCGTTGCGCGCATAGCGCGCTGCCACGAACGCGCAGACGATCAGCTGCACCTGGTGATACAGCATGATCGGCAGCACGATCGCGCCCAGCCCGCCACCGGCGAACATCACCTTGGCCATCGGTACGCCGGTGGCCAGGCTTTTTTTCGAGCTGCAGAACACGATGGCGATCTCGTCGGCGCGGTTGAAGTGCAGGCGCCGCGCAAGGAAGGTGATGGAGACCATCGCCATCGCCAGCAACAGGGCTGCCACGCCGATCACCGAAAGCAGGGCAGGCAGCGGGGTCTTCTGCCACAGCCCTTCGTTCACCGACGCGCTGAAGGCGGTGTAGACCACCAGCAGGATGGTGGCCTGGTCGGTGTAACGCAGCACCGCGCGATGCCGTTCGACCCAGGCGCCAATCCATGGGCGCAGGAAGTGGCCAGCCAGGAACGGCACCAGCAACTGCAGCAGGATCTTGCCGATCGCGTCGGCCGGATGTGCCATTGCGCCTTGGCTGCCGACCATCGCGCCCATCAGCAGCGGAGTGAAGAACACCCCCAGCAGGCTGGAAAGCGAGGCCGCGCAGACCGCGGCCGGGACATTGCCGCGCGCCATCGAGGTGAACGCGATGGAGGACTGCACGGTGGACGGCAGCGCGCACAGGAACAGCACGCCGATGTACAACTCCGGCGTCAGTGCCACATGCGCCAGCGGCTTGAGCAGCAGCCCGAGCAGCGGAAACATCACGAAGGTGCAGGCCAGGATCACCAGATGCAGCCGCCAGTGCAGCGCGCCGGCCCTGACCGCCTCGCGCGACAGCCGCGCGCCATGCAGGAAGAATAGTGCGGCGATCGCCACGTCCGTCACATCGTCCATGACCGCAGCAGCGGTACCGGATACCGGCAGCAGCGAGGCGAGCGTGACTGTGCACAGCAGCGCAAGGGTGAAGGGATCGATGCGCAACCGCGCCAGCCAGTGTTTGATCATCGTGTGTACTTGAGGGGAAGTGGCCCAGCGGCCTGCCATTGTAGAGGTCAGTTCACTGCCTGTGAGGGTGTGGCGCCCGCCGCGTCATTGCGGTTGGCTTCAGCATGGCGTGCTGTTGCGCCGGTCCGGAACCGGCCAGCCAGCAACGAACGTGGCAGCGCGCGATTCGATCCGTGCGACAGGTCCAAAGTGCGCTGTACCCGACATCTGCGCTCGTGAATCCTTGCTAGATTCTAGTGCGCATGCTGCCGCTGCGCTCGTGTTTGCTCGCGTGTCCACGCAACGCCAGGAAAAGGAGTTATTGCATGCGTTACGACCAATATCAGCAGACGTTCGCGCTATCCACACTTGCCAACTGGGTTGGCGATCGCAAGGGCAGCCAGCCAGCGCTGCAAGCGGACTACCAGACCACGTTGTTGCAGACACTGGCATCGGCCGACAGCCAGGACAGAATCGGCGATTGGCAGCTGGTGTGGGGGCCTCAGGTCTGGCAGGCGCCCAATTCGTCGCTGTCGGGCAATGCGATGTATGTCGCCCATACCGACGCCATGCCTGGCATCGGCGAAGCGTATGTCGTTGCGCTGAGCGCTACCAATCCAGAATCGCTCTACGACTGGTTCACCGAAGACTTCGACGTTTCCTCGGTAGTGGACTTTACGAGCTACTCGCCGCTGCTCGGCACCGCTCCGGTCGCCGCAAAAAAGCCAATCAAGCCCGGGAGCGTGGTCATCTCGATAGGAGCGGCGACTGGCGTGTGGCATCTGCTCAACATGGTGAGTCCACCCTCTGCGCTGGCGCCGAACACGGGATTGCTGGAATTCCTGCAATCGCTGGATGGCAGCAAGGCGACGGTGATCTTCGCCGGGCATAGCCTGGGTGGCGCGCTATCGCCGACCTTGGCGACCTGGTTGAAGACCAATGGCAAGCTGGACAATTTCAACGCGGTGCACTGTTACCCCACGGCCGGCGCTACTCCCGGCAACGGTGCGTTTGCATCGTTGTGCGCGCAGGCATTGCCCCCGCCAGCGGCTGGGGCCGTGCCGTACCAGAGATGGAACGTCGATCTGTGGAACACGCTCGATTGCGTGCCCCATGCCTGGGCCGTGCCGATGCTCAGCCAGATCAAGACGCTTTACCGCAACACGCCGATCAAGGAAATCGACGTATTGGTCGATGTGGCCATCGCCAACGCGGTGGCGTCCACGGTGAGCTACCAGCAGATCAACAATCAGCCGCTAAGCGGCACCCTGACCGGCATCCCCACCACCATCGTGCAATTTCTCGAGCAGATGGCCCATCAGCACACCACCGCCTACCAGGCATTGATCGCCGAATGGCTGACACCGGTGCCGGTGACGCCGCAGACGCAGAGTGTGGATGCGACCCAAGCCCGTGACGACCTGATCGATCGGTTGGTTGCGCATGCCGCCCAGGTGGCGCTGGCCGATGCCGACAAGATCGAGGCCGTCGGCATGTCGGTCGAATCGATGGCCAAGACCTTGTTCAAGGATATATGAGCGTGCGGCGATCTCCGGTCGCTACCGACGGCCGCATACGTCGGTAACGGAAGGGCGGGGCGCTGGGTGATCAGCGCGCTCCGGGACGCAGGCGCAGCAGTTCGCGCAATTCGTACTTATCCGTGTCGTCCAGGCCTTGCGCACGTTGTTTGGCCTGCAATTCTTCCAGGCGTTGCTGCAGCAGTTGCCGATCGAGCTGGGCCATGGCGTCGTGCAACTCGATCGCCCAGCTCTGCTCGTCGCCTGGCAGCACCTGCGCGGCCAGCTTCTGCAGCGCGGCTTGTTCCTCGCGTTCGGTAAAGTGTTCCAACAGCGCGCCGGTACTGATGTCGGGGCGTTGCCGTACCAGCGCAAGCAGTTCCATCAACAACTCGATTCCAGGCAAGCGCAGGCCAGCGAAGTTGTGTTGGCCCTCCAGGCTCATCGCCAGCGAGGGCTGCTGCAGCAGGATCGCGATGGAGGCGCGCACCAGGCTGCGCCGCTGCACCGGTGCGCCGACCCGCGCGGGTACGCGGGCCTGCGGCGTGGCGCCGTGGCCGGGCGAACTGGGCGAGGCCCCCACGCCGGTCATGCGCGCCAGTTCTTGCCGCATCAGATCGCCGAACGCGCCTTCGGGTATCTGCGCCAGCATCGGTTTGGCGCGTTCGGCCAGGCGCGCCTTGCCGTCCAGCGTATGCAGGTTGATCTCGCGCGACATCTCGTCGAAGAAGAACTGCGACAGCGGCGTGGCCTGTTTCAGGCGCGTATCGAAGGCCTGCGCGCCTTCCTTGCGCACGATGGTGTCCGGGTCTTCGCCGTCGGGCAGGAACAGGAAGAACGCCTGGCGGCCGTCCTTCATGCGCGGCAGTACCGACTCGAGCGCGCGCCAGCCGGCCTTGCGGCCGGCGTTGTCGCCATCGAAACAGAACACCACGTCCGGCGCATTGCGGAACAGCAGTTCGGCATGTTCGGGCGTGGTCGCCGTGCCCAGCGTGGCCACCGCCTGGGTGACGCCGAACTGAAACAGCGAGACCACGTCCATGTAGCCCTCCACCACGATCAGCCGTTCGATCTTCTGGTTGGCCTGGCGCACCTGCCACAGGCCGTACAACTCGCGGCCCTTGTGGAACAGCGCGGTTTCCGGCGAATTGAGGTACTTCGGGCCCGGGTCGCGGCCATCAGCCGGCGCGCCCAGAATGCGTCCGCCGAAGGCGATCACCCGGCCGCGGCGGTCGAAGATCGGGAACATCACCCGGTCGCGGAACTTGTCGTAGACATGGCCGCGGTTGTTCTTGGAAAACAGCCCGGCGCGTTCGAGCACGCTCATGCGTCGTGTATCGATGCCCAGGGTGTCCTTCAATGCGCTGTAGCCATCGGGCGCGTAGCCGATCTGGAACCGCGCGCGGTTCTCCGCATCCACGCCGCGTCCGTCCAGGTACTCGGCGGCGCGTGCGTTGCCGTCGAGCTGGCGCTGAAAGAACTTGGTCGCCGCCTCCAGCGCCGAGTACAGCTCGCGGCTGTCGTCCTGTTGTTGCGGGGTGCGCTGCTGGGTGTCGCGCGGGATCTCCATGCCGGCGCGCTTGGCCAGCTCGTCGACCGCATCGAGAAACTCGAGGCGGTCGTAATTCATCAGGAAGCTGATCGCAGTGCCATGCGCGCCGCAGCCGAAGCAGTGATAGAACTGCTTGGTCGGCGAGACCGTGAACGAGGCCGAGCGCTCGTCGTGGAACGGGCAGCGCGCCGAATACTCCTTGCCCTGACGCTTGAGCGGCACGCGGCCGCCCACTATCTCGACGATGTCGGTACGTGCAAGCAGTTCGTCGATGAATGCGTCGGGGATGCGGGCCATCCCGCTAGGATATCCCAGCCGCTGGCGCCAGCCTGAGTCGGCCCGCCGCCAGAAGCATGTCGGCCATGTGCAGCACACCTTCGCCGGGTCAGCTGCGCGCAGGTGTGTCCGGCAGCGTGGGGGCGCCTGCCGCCACGGGCGTGGCGATGGCCTCGGGCGGGTGATCCGGGTCCACGCCGGCCTCGCGCAGCTTGCGGTGCGAGCGCACGCGCTCGTCGATGACCGCAGTCAGTAAGGCTCCGACGAAGAACACCACCGAGGCGTAGTACATCCACACCAGCAGGATCACCAGGGTGCCCATCGAGCCGTAGGCGCTGCCCGGCGCGGCCTTGGCGATGTAGACGCCGATGGCATAGCGGCCCAGCGCAAACAGCAGCGCGGTAATGACGCCGCCGACGAAGGCCTGCCGCCAGTTGACGGTGCGATCGGGCAGATAGCGGTACAGAAACGCGAACGCCACCGAATACAGCGCCAGCGTGGTCACATAGCCCACCGCCGGCAGTACCGACGGCAGCCGCGCGAACACCACCTGCAGGGCGGTGGTGGCGATCATCGACACGATCAGCAGAAAGCCCAGCGCCAGGATCACCCCAAAGGAAAATACGCGCTTCTTCAGCCACGCCATGATGCCGTCCAGGCGCTGCTTGTCGGTGCGGAAGATCAGGTTCAGCGCATTTTGCAACTGCGCAAACACCGCAGTGGCACCGATGAACAGCAACAGCGTGCTCCATAGCCCGGCCAGCGAGCCGATGCCGGGCTGGTCGGTGGCATTGCGGATCACCGTGTCGGCCACCTCGGCAGCGCTACCGCCGGCCAGTTGCGCGACCTGCTGCACCAGCGCTTCCTGTGCAGGTGGATACAGCGAGGCAGTCAGCCACAGCAGCAAGACCAGCAACGGCGCCAGCGACAGCAGCGCATAGAACGACAGCGATGCGGCCTGCGTCATCACGTCGATTTCGAGAAACCGATTGAACAGCGCCATCGGCAGGCTGCGCTGCAGGCGGCCCAGATGCTTTTGCAGGTATTCGGTGGAAAGCGTCGTCACCGGCGAAAATCCTTGGCGCATACCGTCGCGGGGCGCAGGTGGCATGGAGCCAGACCGGTATGCGGAGTGCCTGGCCCGCGCCTGCGCTGGCATCACCGTTCTAACAGGGCCGGATCGAAGGTGCGGTGAAAAGTGGCGGCTGCGTTCGCGCGCGAGTCGAGACGTCGAGCGCAACGCGTGATGGGCGTGGCCGATGTGGTGCTGCTGCGCAGACAGTCCCAGCACTGCGATCGGTCGCGTGCTGCAAGCGGGCTGGCAGTGGCTGCGCTTGGCTAGGGAAATGCGCACGTCCTCTCGAATGCGCAGAGGCGGCGAGCCTGACAGGACGGCATGGCGTTGCAGCCCTGTGAGCGCGGGTACCGGAACGTTCGGCTCTACGGTACGTCGCTTGAAGAGTGCCGGATTTAAGGCGAAGCAGGCGCCCGAAGGCACATCAGCACGGCAGTGATCCGGGCGTGCTGCTGCCGCCATTGCCGGTTCACCGGATATCGTTCTGACGCATTCCGGTTTCGACCCGACGCCAGCGCCAGCCTGGTGCTGCCCGGTCAGCGTGTCGGCCATGTCAGCCGGCATCGCTGCCACTGTCACTTCCAACGCAACACGCCTGCCCCGGCTGCTTGCGCCGGGCAGGCGTGAACGCGAGCTGGTGTCAGCCCGCCAAGTGCTTCTTCACCAGCGTGGACACCAGGCCCATGTCGGCCTGGCCGGCGAGCTTGGGCTTGAGTGCGCCCATCAGCTTGCCGATGTCGGCGGGGCTGCTTGCTCCGGTCTCGGCAATGGTGGCCTGGATGGCGGCCACGATCTCGGCTTGGCCCATCTTGGCCGGCAGGTAACGCTCGATCACCACGATCTCCTCGCGCTCGATCTGCGCCAGGTCTTCGCGTGCGGCGCCTTCGTACTGGGTGACCGAGTCCTTGCGCTGCTTGACCATCTTGTCGAGCACGGCGATGACGGCGGCATCGTCCATCTCGATGCGCTCGTCCACTTCCTTCTGCTTGATCGCGGCGTTGATCAGCCGGATCACGCCCAGGCTGTGCTTGTCGCCGGACTTCATCGCGGCCTTCATGTCATCGGTAAGCTGCTGCTTGAGGGGCATGGGGTAACTCCTGGGTTGCAGGTGAACGGATGCGACACGCCTCGGTGGGCGAGGGCGGCGGCAGGGATTGAGGCAACACCGGATCCGGCGACGGTGTGGCGTGGCATGGATCGCCCTGCCGGGATGGCCGCAAACCAATACAAAAAGCCGGCGACGCTCGCGCGTGCCGGCTCTTGGGTTCGATCCGGTCCGGTCGCGCCTACAGCGCAGACCCGGCGGCAAGGAACCGCGTTCGATCAGTACAAGCGCTGACGCTTGGTGACGTCGCGCGAGGAACGACGCAGCTGACGCTTCACGGCAGCGGCAGCCTTGCGCTTACGCTCCTGGGTCGGCTTTTCATAGAACTCGCGCTTGCGGGTCTCGGCCAGCACGCCGGCCTTTTCGCAGGTGCGCTTGAAACGGCGGAGCGCAAATTCGAAGGGCTCGTTCTCGCGGACTTTAACGCTGGGCATGTGTTCTCCAGAAAGTGGGATTTCCGTCCGGGAGCCCCGGGCGGGTGCGAGCGGACTCGCGTGACGGAATTTCCGGGTTGCCCCGGCGAGCCGCGCATTATAACGACTTGCAAGCGGCCCGCAAGCCCCTGGCAAAAATTGCCGGGAACGGCCAGGCAGAGCGTGCGCCGGCGCGCGTTTCGGCCGGCAGGCACGGCAGGGCAGCATCTGCGGGCGGGCCGATCTGCGCAACGCAAAAGCTGCGAAAATGGCCGCACACGTTTATCTGCCGAGTTGCCGTGAAAGTCCTTGGGATCGAATCATCATGCGATGAGACCGGTGTGGCGGTTTACGACACCGCCCTGACCGGCGTGCCGGCGTTGCGCGCCCATGCGGTGTACAGCCAGATCGCGCTGCATGCCGAATACGGCGGGGTGGTGCCGGAGCTGGCCAGTCGCGACCACGTGCGCAAGCTGCTGCCGTTGATCCGCCAGACCCTGGGCGAGGCGGGGCTGCGCATCGACGAACTGGACGGGGTGGCCTACACCGCCGGGCCCGGCCTGGTCGGCGCCCTGCTGGTCGGCGCCGGTGTGGCGCGCTCGCTCGCCTGGGCGCTGGAGGTGCCGGCGATCGGGGTGCATCACATGGAAGGGCATCTGTTGGCACCGCTGATGGAAGACGACCCGCCGCAGCCGCCCTTCGTGGCGCTGCTGGTCTCCGGCGGGCATACCCAATTGGTGTCGGTCAAGGCGCTGGGCAGCTACGAAGTGCTGGGCGAGACCCTGGACGATGCGGCCGGCGAGGCGTTCGACAAGACTGCCAAGATGATGGGCCTGCCATATCCGGGCGGCCCGCAACTGGCGGCGCTGGCCGAAACCGGCACCCCGGGGCGCTACAAGTTCGCCCGGCCGATGACCGACCGGCCGGGCCTGGATTTCAGCTTCAGCGGGCTCAAGACCCAGGTGCTGCTGGCCTGGCGCGGCAGCGACCAGTCCGACACCACCCGCGCGGACATCGCGCGCGGCTTCGAGGATGCCGTGGTGGAAACGCTGGCGATCAAATGCTTGCGCGCGCTGGACGCGGCCGGCTGCAACACGCTGGTGGTGGCCGGCGGTGTGGGCGCCAACAAGCGCCTGCGCGCGCAGCTGCAGGAGGCCGCGCAGCGCCGTGGCGGCCGGGTCTGTTTCCCGCGCCCGGCGCTGTGCACCGACAACGGCGCGATGATCGCCTTCGCCGGCGCGCTGCGGCTGCAGGCCGGCGAGCACGCCGATGCCGCGGTGCATGTGACGCCGCGCTGGGATATGGCGAGCCTGCCGCCACTGGCAGCGGCGCGGGATTTGGGAGTGGAGATTCGGGATTCGTAGAAGCCGGTTCCGCATTGCCATTACGCTCTGACCAATCCCCAATCCCCAATCCCCAATCCCCAATCTCGGCTCCCCATGGATAAAGTGTTTATCGAAGGCCTGGAAATCGATGCGCTGATTGGCATCTACGACTGGGAGCGGCGGATTCGCCAGACGCTGCGGTTCGATCTGGAGATGGGCTTCGACAACCGCATTCCGGCGGCCAGCGACGACATTGCCGATACGCTGAACTACAAGGCGGTAAGCAAGCGGTTGATCGACTTCGTGCAGGGCTCGGATTGCGGGCTGGTCGAGACCCTGGCCGAGCGTTGCGCGGCGATCGTGCTGGACGAATTCGGCGTGCAGTGGCTGCGGCTGAAGCTCAGCAAGCCCGGTGCGGTACGTGGCGCGCAGGCGGTGGGCGTCATCATCGAACGGGAGCGGGCGGCCTGAGTGTCGCGAGCCGCCCGCCTTGCCGACTTCTCGCTGCATGCGGGGAACCCGCAGTATCCAGGGTCGCAGGGAACCAAGCGCCGCGCCGCCGCCGCGCTGGAGCGCAACATGCCATGCAACCGGTCTCTACAACTCCCGAATCTCCAATCCCGGCCTCAAAGACTTGCCCCCCCGCGGCCGCAGCAGGCTAGAATTGCCGGCCATGTAAACGTTTTCTCAAGGATCTCATGGCTGCTGATCGCATCGAAACCCTGATTGCCCGGATGACCGTCGAAGAGAAGGTCGGCCAGTTGGGTGTGTTCGCCGACATGGTGCGGCCGTTCGCGCCGGACGTGAATCCCGAGGCCAATGTGCTCAATGCCGATGAGGTGTTGCAGCAAGTGCGCGCCGGCCGGGTCGGCTCGCTGTTCAATGGCGTGGGCGCCGCGCTGGGCATGCAGATCCAGAAAGTGGCGGTGGAAGAGAGTCGTCTGGGCATCCCGGTGATCCTGGCCGCGGACGTGATCCACGGCATGCGCACGGTGTTCCCGATTCCGCTGGGCGAGGCGGCCAGCTTCGAGCCTGAACTGGCCGAGCGCACCGCGCGCGCCACCGCGATCGAGGCCACCGCGGCCGGATTGCACTGGACCTACGCACCGGCCGTGGATATCGCCCGCGACCAGCGCTGGGGCCGTGGCGCCGAGGGCGCTGGCGAAGACGTGGTGCTGGGCATGGCATTCGCCGCTGCGCGCGTGCGCGGCTTCCAGGGCGGCGACCTGACTGCCGACGATTGCCTGCTGGCCACGCCCAAGCACTTCGCCGCTTATGGCGCGGTGGCTGCCGGCATGGAATACAACACTGTGGACATCGCGCCGCAGACCCTGCGCGACGTGCATCTGCCGCCGTTCAAGGCCGCCTTCGATGCCGGTGCGCTGACGGTGATGTCCTCGTTCAACGACATCAACGGTGTGCCGGCCAGCGCCAACCATGAGTTGCTCACCGAGATCCTGCGCGGCGAGTGGCAGTTTCCGGGCGTGGTGATTTCCGACTACACCGCCGACATGGAGCTGATTGCGCACGGCTACGCCGCCGATGAGCGCGATGCGACCAAGAAGGCGTTCCTGGCCGGGCTGGACCTGAGCATGCAGAGCGGCTTCTATGCCGCGCATCTGCCGTCGCTGGTGGAAAGCGGCGAAGTGCCGATGGCCGCGCTGGATGCCAGCGTGCGCCGCATCCTGCAGCTGAAGGACGCGATCGGTCTGTTCAACAACCCGTACCGTTCGCTGGACCCGGCGCGTGAAGCCGATACCGCGCATCTGCCTGCGCACGATGCCTTGTCGCGCGATGCGGCGCGGCGTTCGATCGTGTTGCTGAAGAACGACGACGCCGTGCTGCCGCTGAAGAAAAGCGGGCAGCGCATCGCCTTGATCGGGCCGTTCGTGCAGGACCGCGAGAACATCGAAGGTTGCTGGACGCTGTTCGGCGACAAGGCGCGCTACGTGACCCTGGAGCAGGGCGTGCGCGCCGTGGTCGGCACCGACTATCTGAGCGTCGTGCAGGGTTGCGGCCTGGAAGAGGCATTGCCGGGTGGGATTTCCGCGGCCATTGATGCCGCGCAAGCCGCCGATGTGGTGGTGCTGGCGCTGGGCGAGCCGCAGCGGTTCAGTGGCGAGGCGCAGTCGCGCACCGAGATCACCTTGCCGCCGGGGCAACAGGCGCTGGCCGAAGCGGTGGCCGCGACCGGCACGCCGGTGGTGGTGCTGTTGCGCAACGGGCGCGCGCTGGCATTGAGCGGTGCGGTACGCGATGCCCAGGCGATTGCGGTGACCTGGTATCTGGGCACCCAGACCGGGACCGGTGTGGCCGATGTGCTGTTCGGCGACTACAACCCATCCGGGCGTCTGCCGATCAGCTTCCCGCAGGTCACCGGGCAGCAGCCGTATTTCTACAATCATCTGCGCACCGGTCGTCCCGAATTGCCGACCTTGTCCGAGTACAAGGCGCGCTGGCGCGAAATGCCCAACGAGCCGTTGTATCCGTTCGGCCATGGGCTGAGCTACACCACCTTTGCGTATGCGCAGCCGCAGTTGAGCACCGCGCAGCTGGGCTGGGACGACACCCTCAGCATCACCACGCGCGTGACCAATACTGGCCGCGTGGCCGGCGAAGAAGTGGTGCAGCTGTACGTGCACGACCGTGTGGCCAGCCGGGTGCGCCCGGTGCGCGAACTCAAGGCATTCCGCAAGGTGTTGCTGCAGCCGGGTGAGAGCACGGAGGTAGTGTTCACCCTGACGCGCGACGCGCTGTCCTTCACCAATCGCAAGGGCGTCTTCAGCGCCGAGCCAGGCGTTTTCGACGTGTGGGTCTGCGCATCGGCCAAGAGTGGCGAGGCGGTGGCATTCGAGTTGCTCGACGCCTGTGGGTAGCCCGACGCGATGACCTGTCATCGCGCCGCCAGCGGTGGGCTGTGAATGACGTCGTGTGCGCGTAAGCATCCAGGCCGGTGGCTCGACTGTTTTCAAGAGCAGACGTCTTTCGGCTGCTGAAGCCAACCACGACGCGCGTCTGGCGCATTCAAGTTTCCACACACGCTGTGCCTACATCAGTGGAGTAAACGCTGGTATCGGTCTGTTTACGCGGCGTGGCGCAGAGACCTCTGTGACGCCACCCAGCGGAGTTCTCAACTGTCGGCATTGAAACGATGAGCTATCGTCGTGGCCAATAGCCGGTGGTGACTACGCAGCAGACGTATCGCGCAGCCAAACCGCGCGCTACCTGCGCCCACGGGCGCAGGTAGCGCCTGGAACGGTTTACGGCATTGCGCTCACGCGTCGTTTTCGACCGCGGCCTTGCTCTTGGGCGTCAGCTTGAGCAGGCGCCCGGTGCTGCCGCTGGCATCGTCTTCAAGCAACCACAGCGCGCCATCGGGGCCTTGCTCCACTTCGCGGATGCGCGCGCCCATATCGTAGCGAGCGACTTCGCGCGGCTGATCGCCGAGCGAGACCTGCACCAGTGCCATCGACGACAGCCCGCCGATCAAGCCATTGCCGCGCCACGCCGGGAATTGCTTGCCGCTGTAGATCACAAAGCCGGCGGGCGAAATCACGGGCGTCCAGCTGATCTTGGGGGCAGCGAATTCCGGCCGGGTGTAGTGGTCGGGAATCGGTCGGCCATCGTAGTGATCGCCGTTGGACACGATCGGATAGCCATAATTGGCGCCGCGCTGGATCAGGTTGAGCTCATCGCCACCGGCCGGGCCCATTTCGTGTTCCCACAGCCGGCCCCTGCCGTCGAAGGCAATGCCCAGGATGTTGCGGTGGCCCAGCGACCACACCTGTGCAGCCACGCCGCCCTGCGCAACGAACGGATTGTCGGCCGGCACGCTGCCGTCGTCGTTGAGACGGATCAACTTGCCGAGGTTGGCCTTCATGTCCTGCGCGGGATCGAACTTCTGCCGTTCGCTGGAGGTGATCCACAGCTTGCCACTGGGGTCGAACGCAAGCCGATGGCCGAAGTGGCCGTTGCCGGACACTTTGGGCTCCTGCCGCCATATCACCTTGAGGTCGGACAAGGTGCCGCCGCCGGTGGCGTCCAACGTGAGCTTGGCACGGGCGACCGCTGCCCCGCGCGTGTCGCCCTGGCCGGGTTCGGCATAGCTCACATAGACCAGGCCATTTTTGGCAAATCGCGGATGCGCCAGCACATCACCAAAACCGCCCTGGCCGCCGTAGGCGACTGTCGGCACGCCGGACACCGCGCTCTTGCGCTTGGTCTTGGGATCCAGCCGCATCAGGGCGCCCCGCTTTTCGCTGACCAATAGCGTGCCATCGGGCAAGAAGGTCATCGCCCAGGGTTCGTCGAAATCGGCGACGGTAGCGGCCTGGAACGGCCACTGCGCCTTGGGAATGGCTGCTGCCGGGGCAGCAGTGGACGTGGGTGCGGGTGCGGCGGCAGGAGCGGCCAGAACGGCGCCGGTGGTGAACAGGGTAGCCGAGCAGGCCAGAGCGAGCAGACGTCGGGCAGACATGAGGTCCTCCAGGGGTGGGTCACGGTCACACTGCAGCCCTCCCGCAACGTGTCCCGCGTCGGGTTTTCAAGTACCTTACACGACGCTGCCGAGGCCGCCCTTGTCCGCAGATCACTCTCCGCAGGGCGGACGCGTCTCACACCGCTGTTTCATCATGAAATATCACCATGAAAAGGAGTTTCCATGGCAACGCAAAAAACCTCGTCCGCATTTATCGCCGCATCCTGGGCTGCTTTGCTGCTCGGCGGATCGGCGTATCTGATCGGCCTGTGGAATGCGCAGATGCTGCTCAACGAAAAGGGTTACTACTTCACCTTGCTGTTGTTTGGCCTGTTCGCATCGGTGTCGTTGCAGAAGAGCGTGCGTGACCGCGTCGACGGCATTCCGGTCACCGGCCTGTATTACGCCATCTGCTGGTTTCGCTGATCATTGCGCTGGTCCTGCTGACCATCGGCTTGTTCAACGCCACCTTGGTGCTGAGCGAAAAAGGCTTTTACGCGATGGCTTACGCGCTGAGTCTGTTCGGTGCAGTTGCGGTGCAGAAAAACACGCGCGACTCAATGGACGTATCGGCCGCCTCGCGAACGACCTATGCGGTGCCGCCGGCGCTGGACTGACCACCCGTATGCGCTGCACTAACGACAGCGCCACCTCATCGGTGGCGTTGTCGTATCAGCGCTTGGGAGGATGGTCGCCACCGACGAAATCGGCTGCATTTTCCCAGGCACGCTTGACCGCGTGGCGCGCCTTGCTCCAGCTCAACGACGATGTGCCGCGCTTGGCTTCCCAATCGCGATGCAACTCGGCCTCTACCTGGTCATAGGCGCGTGCATTGTCGCGGATACGCGCCTCGTGGCCGGCCAGATAGGCACCTTCGTAATCCTCGTAGCGATCGCCTTCGGTGTAATACGGTTCTTCGGTAAAGCGCTCGCGCCAGTACGTGGACACTTTCTGACTGCGGTCTTCGTCCGGTGCGCGGCCCGGAATCTGGTACGGCACGTTCATGCGCGGCTCCCTCATTCGAATGTACGAACCAACTTAGGTGCCCCGGTGTTAACGGCATGGCATGCCAGGTGAGGATGTGATCAACGCCGGTGTGCGTCCGCGCACGAATAGTGCAGCGTTGTAATGCCGACGGACTCACACCGCAGAGGACGCGGCCTGGTAGGGCAACGGCTTGGCGCCGGCAGCCAGCAGCGCCGGTTCGGCCGATTGCAGGGCCTGTTCGTCGGCATCGATCACCACCAGCACACGACCGGCTTGGATTTCGTCTTCGAACTGTCTACGCACCGGGTCGGCAACGGTGGCGCCAACCAATGCCGAGGACCAGCTGCCAACCAGCGCACCGGCCAGTGCCATCACGCCGACACCGGCCAGGGTCAGGCCAATCGGCGGAACCGCCACGGCAACCAGCCTTGCTACCAGCCCCGCCGCTCCACCCGTTGCCGCGCCGCGCGCTGCGGCGGGAACGAAATCGGTCTTGGCGTCCTTGCGTTCGTCGGGGATGTCGTGGAGTTCGATATCCGAGCGCGCGATCAGCGACAACGCCTCGTTGTCGATACCGGCACTGCGTGCGGACTGCAGCACACGCTGCGCGCTCTCGAGATCGGGTGTGCTGTAAACGCGGCGCAGTTTCATCGCAAGCTCCCATGCAGGTGATGACCGCAGCCTTGGGCGTGTGCGGTTAGGCGTGCGTGAGCGCTGTGCGAGCGTGTCGCGAAACTTATGCCGGCTTGCGTGGGAACAGATAGAACACGCAGCCCACCAGCAGGGCCACACCGGCAGCAGCCAGATTCTGCCAGCTGGCGCTGGCGAGCAGGCCCAGCGACAACAACACGGCGGCAACCGGGATCAGCGGGCCGCCAGGCAGGCGCAAGGTGTCGGTGCGTTGCCGGTAGCGACGCGCCAGCACGATGACGGCCGCCGCAGTGCCGATATAGGCAAACAGGCGCGTGACCATCGACAGCAACGCCAGCTGGGTAAACGATCCCGACAACGCCAGCGCCAGCGACAACACGCCCTGGGTGAGCACGGCCGCAGCGGGAGTATGGAAGCGTGGATGCACGCGCGCCAGGAATGCAGGGCCATAGCCGTCCCTGGCCAGTGCGAACAGGAAGCGCGGCCCCAGCATCACCGTGTTGCTGGCGGTGCCCAGAATGGAAATGGTGGCGCCCACGGTCAGGATCAGCGCCAGTGCTTCGCCCCCGAAACCGCTGGCGGCATCGGCCAATGGTGTGGGCGATGCCGCCAGGTTGGGCAGCGTGCCCTGGGCCACCACCTGCACCGCGGCATAGATCAAGGTCACGGTGACGATCATGGTGATCAGCGCGAATGGCACATCGCGACGCGGGTTGCGGTATTCGCCGGCGGCGGCGGGAATATTTTCGAAACCTGCGTAGGCGAACAGCAGTAGCAAGGCGGCCTCCCCGAGATTGCCGAGGTCGCGCAGGTCCGGCGACGTGCCGGCAAAGGCCCACGACCAATCCACGTAGAACAGGCCGATCGACACGAATAGCAGCAACGGCACCAGCTTGCCGATCACCAGGGCGATGCCGGTGCGCGCGGCCGACTTCACGCCGATCACGTTGATGGCGGTGAGCACACCCAACGAGCCGACCACCACCAGCATGCGTGCCCAGGCGTCGGTGGACGCCGTTGGCCAGAAGCGTGCAACCGCGTCGGCCAGGCCGTTGCTCAGCGCAGCGGCCGAGCTGATGCGGGTGAGCCAGATCATCCAGCCGATCTGGAATCCGACGAACGGGCCGAACGCTTCGCGCGTGTACAGATAGCTGCCGCCCGGCGTATCGAAATAGCTGGCCGCCTGCGCGTAGCACAACACCAGCAAGGCCACGGCCAGGCCGGCCAGCATCACTGCCCACAGGCTCATCGGGCCGAGCAGGGCGGCAGTGACGGCGGGCAACAGATAGATGCCGCTGCCGATCACATCGTTGATCGACAGCCCGACGATCTGCCAGCGGCTGACGACGCGGACCAGGCCGGTGGCATCGGCTGCGGGGGCGGGCGCGCTCATGGCGCGGCCTCGTCCAGGGCTGGCAGCTGCCATTGCGATTGCAGGCGCGCGTACTCGGCGCGCGGCAACAGCACGAACAACGGATGGTCGGCCGGTTTCAACCAGGCGAGCAGGCGTTGCATGTCGGCAGGATCCATTGCCGTGCAGCCGGCCGTGACCTGGCCCGGGCTGCGCCACAGATGCGCGAAGATGCAGCTGCCGCGCCCGGCGACGCCCTCGGGGTTATGTGCGATGACAAAGCCTTCGCGGTAACGTCCATCGCCCTGGGTGCGCAGGTCCAGCCGCATCGGCTCGGTGGAGCCGGCCACCGCCGCTTGGCCAACCTGGGCCGCATCGACGATGCGGTTGTACAGCGGCGAGGCGGGAACATCCATGCAGTAATGGGTGGCGGTCATCGCCTGGTAGGGCATGGCGCTGTCGATGCGCGTGGCGTAGCCGAAGGCCGGGCCGATGGCGAACACCCCGGCCGGGCTCCGGCCGTCGCCCCAGGCACTGCCATGGCGGCCGAGTGCGACCGCAAATCCTGCTGCGGCCGGCCGCCACCGGCCATCCACACGGATGAAGGTCTGCAACCGGGCTTGCGTGCTGTTCCAGTCCGGGGTGGTCACCACGATCAAGGCGCGTGCTTGCTCCAGGGCATCGATTGGACCAGCAGCGATGGCGAGGCGGCTGCAGCCTGCCAGCGCCAACAGCACGACGGATCGAAACGATGTGGCAAGGCGCATGCGGGCTCCGGGGAACGGGTCGAGCGGGATGAGTCTAGGGTCCATACACGATGGAAACGGTGCGCAACGTCTCCACTGCGTGACGGACGCCGTCCTGTCGCTACTGTACCCAGCAATGCGGTCGCGTGGTGCCTGTGCACGCCATGCGTGTGCGCCTGCTGTTAGCCGCTGCTATCGGGCAACAGCTCCAACCCGCGGATACGACGGATGCCCAGCCCGGGCGCGTCGTCGACATGGATCTGCGCCTGGTCGAACTGCACGCCCCCTTCGGTGGGATCGAACTGCCCCAGTGACGGCGCATCCAGATCGGCCAGGGTGATGCTGTCGGCCTTGGCTACCGCCAGATGCACGGCGGCAGCCACGCTGACGCTGGATTCGATCATGCAGCCGATCATGCATGGCACGCCGTACAGCGCGGCGATATCGGCGATGCGGATCGCGTTGGACAGCCCGCCGGTCTTCATCAACTTGATGTTGACGATGTCGGCTGCGCGGCGCTGGAGCAGGTCGATCACCTGCGGCGGGGAGAACACGCTTTCATCGGCCATCACCGGGGTGTCGATGTGCGCGGTGACAAAGGCCAGGCCGTCGATATCGGCGGCCTTGACCGGCTGTTCGAGCAGCTCCAGCACGAGGCCGGCATCTTCCAGCCTGCGCATGCTGCGTACCGCCTGTTTCGGTGTCCAGCCCTGGTTGGCGTCCAGGCGCAGCGTTGCGCGCCCATCGACTGCCGCATGGATGGCCATGACGCGTTCCACATCCGACGCGCTGTCCTTGCCGACCTTGATCTTCAAGGCGGCATAGCCGCGCGCCAGTGCCGACTGCGCGTGCGCCACCATGACCTCGATGCTGTCGGCACTGAGGGTGATGTCGGTGGTGATGCGCGGCGTACCGCCGCCGAGCACCCGGTAGAGCGGCGCGCCGAAGGACTGGGCCCACAGATCGTACAGCGCAATCTCCACGGCGGCTTTGGCGTTGGTGTTGCGCTCCAGCGCATGCTGGACCAGCCCGCAGAGGCGATTGAGGTCGGCCACCTCCTGGCCGATCAGGCGTGGGCCGATGCAGTGCGTGATTGCGGCGATGATGCTGCCGTGCGTATCGCCGGTGATCGGTGCGGTGGCCGGCGCCGCGCCATAACCGAGATGGCCGCTGTCGGTTTGCAGCACCACCACCACATCCTCGATCGCCTGCACGGTGCGCAGCGCAGTCTTGAACGGGGTGTTCAGTGGCACGCGCAGCATGCCGAGACGGAAGCCGCTGATCTTCATGGGGAACCGATCGGTGCGACGCGCTGGATGCGCGTGATGTGGTCGATGAAGGGGCTGCCATCGGTGGCCAGCAAGGGCAGCAATGGTGTGACCGAGACACCGTTCAGCGCTGCGCGCTGCACGCGGCCATCGCTGTCGCGGTAGCTGGCACCGGCCACATCGTGGATCACCCACGGGCTGCCGTGCGCATGCCCGATCACCAGCATCACGTGACCAGGGATATAGATCAGGTCGCCAATGCGCAGCCGTGCCAGCTGCTGCAGACGCTGCGCTCGCGGTGCGCGCGCGTCGAACGCCACGGTGCGCAGCACCGGGCTGCGCGCCTGATCGCCGGTGTTACGCGGCAGCGCAATGCCGAGGCTGCGGTAGACATCCAGCACGAAGCCGCTGCAATCGCGCGCATCGTAATCGTTGCCCCAGCCATAGCGTTCGCCCAGGAACTTGAAGGCCTGCCGGAGCAGTGCCGCAGGGGTGGCCGGCAACGCACCAAGGCGGACATCGGCGCCACGCGGCACCAGCGCCGGTACCAGTTGCAGGCGGCCATCGTCGCCGCGTATCGGAAGCTGCACCACAT
Organism: Xanthomonas cassavae CFBP 4642; assembly: GCF_000454545.1. Taxonomy (NCBI): domain Bacteria; kingdom Pseudomonadati; phylum Pseudomonadota; class Gammaproteobacteria; order Lysobacterales; family Lysobacteraceae; genus Xanthomonas; species Xanthomonas cassavae. The sequence goes on along the minus strand of NZ_CM002139.1, from coordinate 4,601,578 downwards.
GCGCCGCGATCGGCAATTGCCCGTTGACCGGCTGCTGCGGCGCCCAGTCGCTGCGCAACGGCAGGCTGCTGCCCATGTCCAGCGGCAACGCCGAAACGGCGGGGAGCTCCGGCGTGTACGCGGTCTGCACGCGGGCGCCGGTGACCACCAGGTGCGCGCGTGCCTGTGCGTAGTCCAGCACCTGGCCGCGGCTGCCCTCGGCAATGCGGTCGGCCGCAATCCAGGCGGCGTAGTTGGACGCAAGCACGAACCGCCATGCGCCATCGGCACTGGTATGCAGCACGGCCACCGGCGTGCCGGGGTAGAGCGCCGATTCCTGGAAGCGGTCGATATCGTGATCGTCCGGATCGGTGAACACGCGTTGCGTGGTGGGAAAGGTGCGTAATGCCGCGCGCCGGACCACCAGCGCAAAGCGCGGGGCAACCTGCGGAGACAGTGCATCCAGCGCCAATGCCTGCTGCAGCTCGGCCAGACGGCTCGCCGCAATGGGGCGCCCCTGCGCGTCGTACAGCACACGCGTGGGCGTCGCAGACAACGCCTGGATCCGTGCGCGCACCGTATCGCCCGACATGGCCGCGGGCAGCTGCGCCAGATCCTGCATCGAAGCATCCTCACGCAGCAGCTGCGCGTTGAAGGCGGCGATCTGCGCCGCGTCCAGCAGCGGCCGCTGTGCCTGCGGACTGCGCTGTATCCAGTACTCCGGCGTCAGCTGCGCCGCGTCAACGGCGAAGGGTGCGCCCTGGGTGGCTGGCTCGCTGGCAGCCGAAGGCGCCGCGCCGCAGGGCAGGGCGAGTGCGATCCACAGCAATGTCAGTAGGCGGGCCGGCGATGGCATTGAAAGCTCTGAAGAAGGAATGACGGCTGCGGGCAGCTGCGACCGAAACACACGGCAGATGCCTGTGCGATGCAGCACCGGCCAACACAGCCGTCGTTTCGACCAGGACCGGCAGTGTACGCGGGGCGCAGCGCGTGCGCAGGGCGCCAGCGGCCGCATGCAGGCGGCAGCGGGTCGTTGGCCAAGCCGCTGCGTCTGGTACATCGACGTGGAGCGATCCATCGATGCGCCGCTGGAGTTGTGCGCACGCGTCGCTGTGCCAATGCCGCGCGTCGCCGGGCCCACCGCGCCGGCGCCAACTCGGCGGATAATGGCCCGGCCATGGCAGTGCCGCTGAAACAGAGGCAGCGCCTGGGTACCCACTGAAGGAGAGATCCGTGTCGCCAAGCTTCCATCCGTCGTCATCCGCCTGGCTGCCTGCGGCGGTGTGTGTGCTCGCGTTGTCGCTGGGTGCCTGCGCGCACGCGCCGCAACGCAATCCGCTGGCGCAGTGGATTCCCTCGCCCAACTACGACACGCGGCGGCCGATCCTGATCGTGCTGCACTTCACCGACCAGCACTCGGTACAGCAGAGCCTGAGCACGCTGCGCGGGCGCAACGCCGGCGGGCGGGTCAGTGCGCACTACCTGATCGGCGAGAATGGGCAGCGGTATCAGCTGGTTGCCGACGAGCGGCGTGCCTGGCACGGCGGCGCCGGCCGCTGGGGCACTATCACCGACATCAATTCGGCCTCGATCGGCATCGAACTGGACAACGACGGTAGCGAGCCGTTCGCGCCCGCGCAGATCGACAGCCTGCTGGTCCTGCTGGAGGACCTGTGTACGCGCCTGCGCATCCCGCGCACCCAGATCGTCGGTCACGAAGATGTCGCCCCGACCCGCAAGAACGACCCCGGCCCGCTGTTCCCATGGAAACGGCTGGCCGATGCCGGCTTCGGCCGCTGGCCCGCCGCAGGTGCCCCTCCCGCGCCGCCAGGCTTCGACCCCTGGCAGGCACTGGCGCTGCTGGGCTACAGCGTCGACGACCCTGCGGCCACGCTGCAGGCCTTTCATCATCACTATCGCGGCACTAGCGCCACCAGCGTGGACGCAGAAGATCTGCGCATCCTGTCTGCGTTGACAAGGCAACCCGCATCGCTGCGTCCGTCGCCGGCCGCAGATGCTGCCGTGGATTCGCCGATGCTGCTGGTCTGTAGTCGGCAGTGCCAGGCAGCGTGTGGCCGGGCCTAGCGAAGGGGCGCTCTGATGTGCAACGTGACAGGCTTGGCCCAGGCGAAGGACAGGCAATCAATGCACCCATGCAAATGACGATCGCGCGCGACCGCACGCGAGGAATCGCCTGGTGCGCGGGAGCGCTGATCGTCGTGCTGGCTTGCGGCGTGATGGCGGGAAACCTTCAGCAGTCCCCGGCCAGGACCGCGGCACAGGCTGGCCTGGTCGATGTGCGGCAGCTTGCGCCGAACATCGCAGTGGACATGCGTTACGCCGGGACCCACAACTTCACCGGGCGCGTGGTGCCGGGGTATCTGGCGCCAACCTGTTACCTGCTGCGTCCTGCCGCGCAGGCCCTGGCGCGGGTGGCGCAGGCGCTTGAGGCCGATGGTTATCGCTTGCAGGTGTTCGACTGTTACCGGCCGGTACGGGCAGTGCATGCGTTCGTGACCTGGGCGGCTGACCTGCAGGATCGATCGACCAAGGCGCAGTACTACCCGCGCGTGGACAAGCGCGCGCTGCTGGGCGACTACATCGCCGAAACCTCCGGACATAGCCGCGGGGCGACGCTCGACCTGGGCCTGCTCGATTGCCGCAGTGGCGCATGCCAGCCGGTGGAGATGGGGACCGCTTTCGATTACTTCGATGCGCGTGCGCATACCGACGCACCCGATATCACCGCCACCCAGCGCCTGCATCGCCAACACCTGGTACGCGCCATGGCGGCGGAGGGGTTTGCCAACTATCCGATGGAGTGGTGGCATTTCACCTATCGCCCCGAGCCGACGCCGGACACGGCTTACGATGTGCCGGTCGATTGAGTACGCCAGGCAGGATGGCGGTCGCCGAGCGGGCGCCGCCAAGGCTCGCGTCCGTCAATCGTCCGTACACTGCATCGGCGCACGCTCGTGATGTCCAGCCGCCCGCTGCCCGCCACTGTTCGCCCGCTGCTCGAGGAAATGTCATGTCCGACCCGGAACGCTTTATGGATGTCGCCTGCCCGTACTGCGGGGAGTGGATCACGCTGACCCTGGACCTGAGCGGCGGCGACCAGCAATACATCGAAGACTGCCAGGTCTGCTGCAAGCCGATCTCGGTCGCCGTGCAATGGGATGAAGACGGCGACGCGCAGGTGACCGCACGCGGGCAGGACGACTGAGTTTTTTCACCTGCATGTGCATGCGTAGCGGCAACATCCTGCATGCCGAGACCGCGGCGTGGTGGCGAGCGGCCCGCTCGCGCGTTCGGTCAGCGATCCGGATTGGCCAAGGCCTGGCTGCCCTGAGCCGCTAGACTGGCACGCCTGCTGCCTGGATCGTCACGATGAATCTGCCCCTGCACTTCGGCCTGCTCGGTTCGCTGGAGGCCGGCTTGATCGCACTGGTGCTCGGCATCCTGATCTTCGCAGGGGTCGAACATCTCGGACGGCGCCTGCAGTTCACCCACGGCCACACCTTGGGCATCGCCTGCCTGTTGGCTGTAGCGCTGGGTGCCGGATACGACATCTGGCATCTGGTCTACACCAGCATCGTCCGGCTGGAGTCGCCGCTGTACGCCCGTCTGGCGCTGTCCAAGATCCACGATCCCAACGAATTGGGTTCGCGCGTGGTCCTGGAAGTGGCCGGAGCGCTGGCCGGGGTGGTGTTGGGTTGGAAACTGTTCAGTTCCGGACGCTGGGACGACGACGCACCCGCTGCCTGAGAAGGCGCCGAAAAAAGCGGCACGGTTCGCATAAATGTCCGTAGTGAATGCTCTGCTTCGGTTTGACTCACCAGGGCCTAACAGCTGACTAGACCCATCCCGATGCGCCGTGGTTAAAACGATGTTTCGCGGGAAATTACGGTGGGTTGGGCATTCATTTGCGGTGGGTAGGGTGGTGCCATGTGCGGCGACACCGCGCATTTCCAAGCACAAGGAGACCACCCAATGAACAATCGCAACCGCACTTCGCTGCTCGCCGCCACCGCCGCTCTGGCCGCTGCCCTGGCGCTGCCGGCCATGGCGCAGAGCACCTCCCAGGATGCTGCAGCGCAGACCGGCACCTCGGCCAACAGCGCGCAGGCAAGCGGACCCAGTTCCGGCGGCGGCCAGACCTGGGCCAGCGTGGATACCGACAGCGACGGCGCGATCAGCAAGCAGGAAGCGCAGGTCAATGCGGGATTGGCGCAGATCTTCGACCAGGCCGACGGCAACACCGACGGGAAGCTGACCCCCGACGAATACAAGGCCTTCGTGGCCAAGCAGCAGGGCGGTGGTAGCGCAACCGGGTCGCAGGGCAACTAAGCCCAGGCGTTGATCGGTAGTCCCATCGTTGGCTCGATGACGGTGGTGCAAGTTAGTTAGATGCCACGTGTGGCGCTAAAGCGCACGATTTATCGCGTAGATCAGGATGGATGCACGGGAGCGATCTGCCAGGGTCGCTCCCGTTTTCTTTACGCCTACCGCGCTACGGTTGGGCAATCCCACTCCGGCCGGTGTCCATGTCGCTACGCATTCCCGTGTTCGCCGGTTTGTGGATTCCGTTGATCGCATTCGCTGCGCCGCCGGAGTTGCCGCGGGCCACGCAGCCGTCCGCACCAGCGGCGCCGCCCGGCGCCGTCAACCCGGCGATGTCGCCCTTGCCGGTTGAGCCGCCGCCTGCGGCGACCACGCCGCTGTTGCCCGCCGAACCGGCTGGCCCCTCGGGTGCCAAGGGCGGAGCCGAGGCTGCGGTTGCGCCGACGGCGGGCACCCTGGCACCGCGCAGCTTTCGCACGCTGGACACCGACGCCGACAGCTCGCTGACCCCAGCCGAGGCCAATGTGGATCCGATCCTGCGCGAGAACTTCGCCAGTTTCGATGCCAACGGAGATGGCTGGCTGTCGCGCGACGAATTCGCCAGTTATCAGCCCGGGCCAGGCGACGCGGCAGGCGACTGAGTGTGGTGCGCTGCTGATGACCTCTCTTGCACAGCGCGACGGCCAGGCGATCCAACTGGTCGGCTTCGACGGCGACGATACCCTCTGGAAAAGCGAGGACTACTACCGCCGGGCCGAAGGGGATTTCGAAGCGATTCTGGCCCGCTATCTCGACCTGGGCGATAGCCGCATGCAGCAGCACCTGCTGGCGGTGGAGCGGCGCAATCTCAAGGTGTTCGGCTATGGCGCCAAGGGCATGACGCTGTCGATGATCGAGACGGCCATCGAACTGACCGACACGCGCATCGACGCGCGCGATATCCAGCGCATCGTCGAGATCGGCCGCGTCACCTTGCAGCACCCCGTCGAGGTGATTGCAGGCGTGCGTGAGGCGGTCGGCGCCATCGCTGCCGACTACGAAGTGGTGCTGATCACCAAGGGCGACCTGTTCCATCAGGAGCAGAAGATCGAACAGTCCGGCCTGTCCGACCTGTTTGCGCGCGTCCAAGTGGTGTCCGAGAAGGATCCCAAGACCTATGCGCGGGTACTCGCTGAATTTAACCTGCCGGCGCAGCGGTTCGTCATGATCGGCAACTCGCTGCGCTCGGATGTGGAGCCGGTGTTGGCGATCGGTGGCTGGGGCATCTACACGCCATATGCGGTGACCTGGGCGCATGAGCAGGAACACGGCGTGGCCGCCGACGAGCCGCGCATGCGCGAGGTGCCCGATGCCGCAAGTTGGCCGGCCGCCGTGCAGGCCCTGGATGCACTGGCCCGGCAGCACGCGCCAAGCTAGATCCCGCGGCCGGCGGGTGCCGGTCGACGGGCGCAGCCGATGGTGGCGACCGAGATGGCGCTACGGACGACGTGATACCTGCCATTATCGACGAGACCTGACACCGGCGCAGGCATGCGGCATCATCGGCCGCATGCCTGTTCCGTGTCCCCCCCGATTGCGATTGCTCCCCGTGCTGATGGCCTTGCTGGTTCCGGTGCTGACGGCTGCCCAGAACGCGCCGGCATCCGCCGCTGCGGCCGGCACGCAGGAAAGCGCGCCGGCGGCGATGCCCGGTACCGGCGATGCGTGGGTGGACCAGCACCTGGCCGACATGGGCAGCTACGCGCAGCGCTATCCGGACAGCTTCATCGACGAGGTGGCGCGCTATACCAGCACCCCGCGCGGCTACGTGCGTGCGCTACTACAGGTGCATGGCTGGCACGCCGGCGATATCTATTTCGCCTGTTTCTGGGCGCAGACCGTGCAGCTGTCGTGCCGCGAGAGCGTGCGCGCCTACAGCCGCGATCACCATGACGGTTGGGAGGGCGTGGTCACGCGGCTGTCGGTGACGCCGGACACTGCGCACATGCGCGCGCTGCGGCACGCCATCGTCGCCAGCTACGACCGCTGGGAACGCCCGATCACCCTGGACGCGCTGCTGCGCCGCCAACTCGGCGACCACGCGCAGCGGCTGGAAGCCGCGCGCGATGCCAGCGAGGCGGCCGAGGCGGCGGTGCAGGCGGGGCTGTAGCAGCGCAGGGTGCGCAGCGTGCGCGCGCCGGCTGTATGCGCGCCAACACGTCGTGGCAATGCTGCCGTGCAGCTGGTCGCCGCAGGGCGCGGTCGGCGAGAATGCAGGTCACGCCGGCATCAGCCGGCTCCTGCCAAGACCCGTCCATGCGCGATACCGTGTTTGTCTCTCCCGATCACATCCGCAGCCTGTTCGCGCAGGCGATGTCGGACATGTACCGCGCCGAGGTGCCGTTGTACGGCGACCTGATGGCGCTGGTGGCGCAGGTCAATGCGCAGACGCTGCAGGCCGATCCGGCGCTGGCGCAGCGGCTGCAGCGCAACGACGAGCGCGCACGGCTGGATCTGGAGCGGCATGGCGCGATCCGGGTCGGCACCGCGGAAGAACTGGCGACCTTGCGGCGGTTGTTTGCGGTGATGGGCATGCATCCGGTGGGCTATTACGACCTGTCGGTGGCTGGCGTGCCGGTGCACTCCACGGCGTTCCGGCCGATCGACGAGGCCGCGCTGTCGGCCAATCCGTTCCGTGTGTTCACCTCGCTGCTGCGGCTGGAGCTGATCGAAGATGCCGCCCTGCGCCAACAGGCCGCGCAGATCCTGCAGCAGCGGCAGATCTTCACCGCTGGTGCGCTGCAGTTGATCGAGCAGTGCGAACGCGCAGGCGGGCTGGATGCGACCCAGGTGCAGCAGTTCGTGGCCGAAGCGCTGGAAACCTTCCGCTGGCACGGCGATGCGACGGTGTCGTTGCCGACCTACCGCGCGTTGAGCGATGCGCACAAGCTGATCGCCGATGTAGTCAGTTTCCACGGCCCGCACATCAACCACCTGACCCCGCGCACGCTGGATATCGATGCGGCGCAGGCGCAGATGCAGCAGGCCGGCATCGATGCCAAGGCGGTGATCGAAGGGCCGCCGCGGCGGCGGGTGCCGATCCTGCTGCGCCAGACCAGTTTCAAGGCGCTGGAGGAACCCGTGCGGTTCGTCGGCGATGGCGGGCAGCCGGAGCACGGCACGCATACCGCGCGCTTTGGCGAGATCGAACAGCGCGGGCTTGCGCTGACGCCCAAGGGCCGCGCGCTGTACGACGCATTGCTGGCGCAGGCACGCGATGCCGACGGTGCCGGCAGCACAGGTGCCGATTACGCCACGCGCCTGCAGACTGCCTTCGTGGCCTTCCCCGATGAGGAGGCATTGCTGCGTCAGGAAGGCCTGGGCTATTTCCGCTATGCGCTCACCGAGGCCGGCCGCACCGATCCGGCGCAGGTGGCTGCCATGCCGGCCGAAACCGCCATCGCACTCGGCCTGGTCAGCGCCGACCCAATCGTCTACGAAGATTTCCTGCCGGTCAGCGCGGCCGGCATCTTCCAGTCCAATCTGGGCGGCGCCGAGCAGCGCGCTTATGCCGCACACGCGAGCCAGCGCAGTTTCGAGCAGGCGCTGGGTGCGCAGGTACACGACGAATTCGCGCTGTATGCGCAACTGGAGCGCGACTCCCTGCAGGGCTTGTTGACGTAACGCGCGGCACGCCGCCACAACCAAGCCGCCCGACGCGTCAGCCGGGCGCCGCTGCTGTGGAAGACCTCCCACAGGTGGCCGTCCGGGTCGGTAAAGTCGCGCTGGTACATGAAGCCGTAGTCCTTCGCGTCGCCGCTTACCTGGCCACCGGCCGCATGCGCCTTGTTCACCAGCGCATCCACCTCGTCGCGGCTGCCAACCGCCAGGGCGGTGATGATTTCGGCGGCATTGGCCGTCTCGCAGATGGCCTTGTGGGTGGAGCTCTGGAAGAACGGTTTGACCAGCAACATCGCGAAGATGTTCTCGCCCAGGATCAGGCAGGTGGCGTTCTCGTTGGTGTAGACGGGATCGAATGCGAACCCCATGGCGGTGAAGAAGCCGACCGAGCGCGGCAGCGACTCGACTGGCAGGTTGACGAAGATTTGCGTGACCATGCGGCGATCTCCTGTGGCGTGGCGATCAGGGGCTGCGGTAACGGCCGTTGACCAGCCACTGGACGCCGAAGCGGTCGGTACACACGCCGAAACGCTCCGCCCAGAAGGTCTCGGCGATTGGCATCTGGACCTGACCGCCATCGGCCAATGCCGCGTACACGCGTTCGGCCTCGAGGTTGTCGTCGAAATTGAGTGCCACCGATATCGCGTTCGTGCGCTGCAGCTGTTTCCCCGGTGCCAGGTCCGAGCCCATCAACAGCGGGCCGTTCGTTCCCGCCAGGGTCACGTGCATGACCAGGTCCGCTGCAGAAGCGTCGGTCGCGCCTTCAGCGTCGGGTTCCGGCGGTATCTGCGCGTAGGTCATCAGCCTCTGCTCGCCGCCCAGCACGTGCTGGTAGTGCGCAAACGCCGCGCGGCAGGTGCCTTCGAAATTGAGGTAGGGCGTGATGTGCATCGGGCGGTCCTCGGCAGGCAAGTGGGCGACATGGCGCGGAATCCTGCGTGCGGGCCCATCCAGCCAAGGCGAGGCCGGTGTCGTCGGCCATCGGGTCCGGTTGCAGGTGGAGATCGATGCGGTCATCGCCCTGGCAGGCACGCACCGCAGCCAGCGCAGCCTATCTCTCAGCGCGGCGGCATGCAGTAGTCGCGATCGCTTGAACGCCGACGGCGCATCGGCCGTGCCGGGCGCTGGGGTGATAGCGACGCGTGGGCGCAATGCCGCTGCGCATGTGCTCGCTTGATTGCCGAAGCGTCGTCGCACCAAGCCACGCGCGCAACGCAGACGGGTGCGTCTGCGCTGCCGTTACCGGTGTGCAACGAAGACCGCAACGCCGGGCCCGGCGGTCGGTCGTTGCGTACCTTCAGTGCGCTGGTGCTGCCGGACGACGCGCTGCAGCGCGTTCGGCCCGCTGTGTGCGCTTGCGGGCGCGACGCGCCTTCCAGCGTTCGCTCAGGCACGAGAAGATCACATATAGCGCCGGGGTGCTGAGCAGGGTCAGGCTCTGCGAGAACACCAGGCCGCCGATCATTGCGATGCCGAGCGGGCGACGCAGTTCCGAGCCTTCGCCCAGGCCCACCGCCAGCGGCACCGCTGCCAGGATCGCCACCATCGTGGTCATCATGATCGGGCGGAAGCGCACGATCGAGGCCTCGCGTGCGGCCGCCCGCGCATCCATGCCGTGCACGCGCTGCGCCACCAGCGCAAAGTCGATCATCATGATGGCGTTCTTCTTGACGATGCCGATCAGCAGCACCAGCGCAATCATCGAGATCACCGACAGCTCGGTATTGGTGATGAACAACGCCAGCAGCGCGCCGACACCGGCGGCCGGCAGCGTGGACAGGATGGTCACCGGGTGGATCAGGCTCTCGTAGAGCATGCCCAGCACGATGTAGACGGTGAGCACCGCCGCCAGCAACAGGATGCCCATCGAGTTGGGGCTGAGCTGCACGTTGAAGCTGTCGTCGGCGCTGAGGCGGATGCCGTCGGGCATCCGCAAGCCATCCACGGTGGACTTGATGATCAGGTCCGCTTCGCCGGTGCTCACGCCCGGTGCCAGGTTGTAGCTCAGATCCATCGTGGTGTACTGGTTTTCATGGATGATCTGCGGCGGCGCCAGGCCCGGCACCTGGGTGGCGACGGCGGTGATCGGCACCATCAGGCCGGCACGGTTGGGTACGAAGATCTGATCCAGCGCCTTGGGCGTGGCAGTCTGCGACGGCAGTGCGTTGACCACCACGCTGTACTGATTGAGATCGGAGTAGATGGTGGAGATGGAGCGCTGGCCGAACGCGCCATACAGCGCGCCATCGATGGCGCCGACCGAGATGCCCAGGCGCGCGGCCTTGGCGCGGTCGATCACGATGTTCTGGCGCAAGCCGGCGGTATCCACGTCGGTGCCGACATCGCGCAGGCGCGGATTCTTCTTCAGCGCCGCTTGCAGCTTGGGCAGCCATTCCTGCAACTGCGCCAGGTCGTTGCCCTGCAGCGACACGCGGTACTGCGCACCCTGGCTGGTGCCGCCGCCGCCGTCGCTGGGCAGGTCCTGGATCGCGCGCAGGCGCAGGTCCAGATCCGGGTAGCGGTCGGCCTTGGCGCTCAGGCGCGCGACCACTTGCGCGGTGGTATCGCGGCGGCCCTCACTGCGTTTTTTCAGTTCGATATTGAACGAGGCGCTCGACCCCTGCCGGCCGGAGCCAAGACGTGCGCCCACGGTCTTCACCGCCGGGTCGGCCATCAGCATGTCGGTGATGCGGCGCTGGCGGCTGACCATGTCGGCAAACGACACCGTGGCGCTGGAATTGGCGCGGCCCCAGATCAGGCCGGTGTCCTGCGCGGGGAACGAGCCCTTCTTGACCGCGCCGCCCAGGAAGATGGTGGCGGCGATCAGCAGCAACGGCGTCAATGACAGCAGCAGCGCGTGCCGCAGCGAGAAATCCAGCGCCACCGTGTACACCGCGAGCATGCGCTCGTGCATGCGGTCCAGCCAGGCGCCGAAACGGCTAGGTTTTTCCGGCTCGGTGTGCGCGGACAGAAAGCGGCTGCACAGCGCCGGCGTCAGGGTCAGCGACACCAGCATCGACACCACGATCGCCGCCACCAGGGTCACGGTGAACTCGCGGAAGAACGCGCCCATCATGCCGCTGGCAAACAGCATCGGGATGAACACCGCCACCAGCGAGGCAGTGATCGAGACGATGGTGAAGCCGATCTCGCGCGCACCGGTCAGTGCCGCCTCCAGGCGCGGTATGCCTTCGTCCAGGTGCCGCATGACGTTTTCGATCACCACGATCGCATCGTCGACCACGAACCCGATCGCAATGACCAACGCCAGCAGGCTGAGGTTGTTCAAGGTGAAGCCCAGCACATACATCACCAGCGCCGAGCCGGCCAGCGACAGCGGCACGGTGACGGCGGCAATGAGCGTGGGCGCCAGCCGGCGCAAAAACAGCGCCATGGTCAGCACCACCATCGCCAGGCTGATCATCAGCGTGGCCTGCACCTCGTGCAGCGAGGCGCGGATGGTGGGCGTGCGGTCGAAGTAGGGCGTGAGCGTGGTGCCGGGCTGCAGATAGGCGCGCAGCTCGGGGATCTGCGCCTTCACCTGGTCCACGGTTTCCACGATGTTGGCGCCGGCGCGGGTGAAGGCATACATCACCACTGCCGGTTTGCCGTCGAACCATGCGGCTTGATACGCATCCTGCTGGCCGTCGTATACGGTAGCCACATCGCCCAGCCGCACGATGCGTCCGTTGGATTGGGTGGAGATCGCCAGTTGCGCGAAATCGGCGGCCTTGGCCACCGAGTCGTTGGCGATGATGGCCATGGTGGTGTTGCCGTCGGACACGAAACCGGTCGGCGAGGTGACGTTGGCCGCGCCCACTGCATTGCGTAGATCGTCCGGGGTCAGCCCCAGCGCGTTGAGCGCGCGCAGGTCCACGTCCACGCGCACTGCCGGCGTGGAGGCACCGGCGATGTCCACCGAGCTGATGCCGGTGATCTGGCGCAGGCGTTGTGCAAGCAGCGAGTCGGCGACGTTGTAGAGCTCATCGGCCGATTGCGTGTTCGAGGTGAGCGCGATCGCGATCACCGGGTCGTCGTTCGGATTGGCCTTCTGGTACATCGGCGTGCCGAGCCCGGAGGGCAGATCCGATTGCGAGGCGTTGATGGCGGTCTGCACATCCTGCGCGGCCGAATCGATGTTGCGATTGCTCTGAAACACCATGAACACCATGCTGCTGCTCTCCGAACTGGAGGAGCGCATGTGGTCGATCCCGGGCAATTGGCCCAGGTGCCGTTCCAGCGGTGCGGTGACGGTGGAGGCCATGGTGCTGGCATCGGCACCGGACTGCGTGGCGTGCACGAAGATCACCGGGATCTGGATGTTCGGCAACGCCGCCACGCCCAGCCGCAGGTAGCACATCACTCCGATCACGAACAAACCGATCGCCAGCAGCGATGTGCCGATCGGGCGCTTGATGAAGGGCGCGGAGATGTTCATGGCTGTGGTGCCGGGAATCGGGAATCGGGAATCGGGAATCGGTAAAGGCAACAGCCAGCGCGGCCTCCACGCGTGCGTGTGCGCAGGCGATGCCGTGGGCAGGCAGAGCGATCAGCGAAGACGTCAGCAGTCGTCATGCCGATCGCTCCGAGGTGGATCCCGGGGTTGCGCCGTCATGGCGCGCTGCGCGGCGCGCGCGCCAGGCGCGTAGCCGTTCGCCGGCGCGTTCCATGTACAGATAGATCACCGGTGTGGTGTACAGCGTCACCAGCTGCGACAGCAGCAGGCCGCCGACGATCGCGATGCCGAGCGGGCGGCGCAGCTCCGAGCCGATGCCGGTACCCAACGCCAGCGGCAATGCGCCCAGCATGGCGGCGGCGGTGGTCATCATGATCGGACGGAAGCGCAGCAAACAGGCGCGCCGGATCGCATCGTGCGCGTTGGCGCCTTCGCGACGGGCGTCGATGGCGAAGTCGATCATCATGATGGCGTTCTTCTTGACGATGCCGATCAGCAGCACGATGCCGACGATGCCGTCCACCGACAGGCTCAGCCCGCACATCATCAGCGCCAGCAATGCGCCAACGCCGGCCGGCGGCAGCGTGGAGATGATGGTCAGCGGATGGATGTAGCTCTCGTACAGCACGCCCAGCACGATGTAGATCACCACGATCGATGCCAGCAGCAGCCACACGATGTCGGTCTGGCTGCCCGTGAATTCGGCGGCCTTGCCGACGAACTGTGCATGCACCTGGGTCGGGATCTTGAGCGCTTCGCGGGCTTTCTCGATCGCCGCCACCGCCTGCGACAGCGAATGCCCCGGCGCCAGGTTGAACGAGATGGTGACTGCCGGCAGCTGCTGCTGGTGGCTCACCACCAACGGCGTGTTGGTGACCTTGGCTTCGGCCAGCGCGGCCAGCGGAATGATGCTGCCGGCACCGACCACGATGCCGGTGTTCTGCGCGCCCACGCCGGTGGCGGTGGACGAGTTGGACGAGGTCACCTGGCCGAAGCTGGTGGCATTGGTGCCGGTCAGCGCGCCGCTGCCGTTGCTGGCTACCGCCAGCTGGTTCATCAGTGCCGTACTGCTGCGGAATTCCGGCGCCACTTCCAGCACCACGCGATACTGGTTGAGCTCGGTGAAGATGGTGGAGATCTGGCGCTGGCCGAACGCGTCATACAGCGTGTCGTCGATGGTCTGCATCGGCACGCCCAGCATGCTGGCCTTGTCGCGGTCGATGCTCAGCTCCAGCGCACGGCCCTGGTTGGCCAGGTTGTTGTCCACGTCCGCTAGCTCGGGCAGCTTGCGCATCGCCTCGGTCATGCGCGCGGCCCAGGTGGCCAGTTCGTTGCTGTCCACGTCCGAGATCGAATATTGGTATTCGGTCGCGGCCACGCGCGTGTCCAGGGTGACGTCCTGCACCGGCTTGAGGAACAGCGCCACGCCCGGAATGCCGGCCACCGCTTTCTGCAGGCGCGGCAGCACCTCGTCCAGCCCATCGCGGTCGCCGCGCGTCTTCAGCACGATCGACAGCTGGCCCTGGTTGATGGTGGGGTTCATGGTGCCGGCGCCGATAAAGGCCGCCACGCCGGTCACCGCCGGATCTTTCTGCAATGCGGCAGCCACCGCCTGGGTGCGTTGCTCCATCTGCGGGAACGCCACGTTCTGGTCGGCCTGCACCACGCCGGTGATCAGGCCGGTGTCCTGCTCGGGCAGCAGGCCCTTGGGGATCGCCATGTACAGCACCACGGTCAGCGCCACCGCGCCGATCGCCACCGCCAGGGTCAGCGGCTGGTGCGCCAGCACCCAGTCCAGGCTGCGCTCGTAGGCGCCCACGGTGCGCGTCCACAGGTTGGTCTTGCCGGCGGCGGCGGCGCGTTCGTGCGCGTCTTCGCCTTCGGGCAGGGCGTCGGGCTTGAGCAGGTAGGCGCACATCATCGGCGTCAGCGTCAGCGACACCAGCATCGAGATCACTACCGCTATCGACAGCACCCAGGCGAACTCATGGAACAACCGCCCGGTCACGCCCGGCATCAGCAGCAGCGGCAGGAACACCGCCACCAGCGACACGGTCAGCGAAAACACGGTGAAGCCGATCTGCTTGGCGCCGATTTCGGCCGCTTCCGGACCGCTCTTGCCCTGTTCGATGTAGCGCACGATGTTCTCGATCATCACGATCGCATCGTCGACCACGAACCCGGTTGCCACCACCAGCGCCATCAGCGACAGGTTGTCCAGCGACATGCCGGCGAACGCCATCACCCCGAAGGTGCCGGCCAGCGACAACGGCACCGCCACAGAAGGAATGATGGTGGCCCACAGCCGGCGCAGGAACACGAAGATCACCGCCACCACCAGCGCAATCGTCAGCACCAGGGTGAACTTCACTTCGTGCACCGAGGCGCGAATGGTTTCGGTGCGGTCGGAGAACACCTCCAGGTGCACGTCGGCCGGCAACACCGACTGCAGCTGCGGCAGGATGCTGCGGATCTGCTCCACCGTCTGCACGATGTTGGCGCCGGGCTGGCGGCGGATCTCCAGCAGCACCGCCGGCTTGCCGTCGGCCCAGGCGGCCAGCTGGTCGTTTTCCACCCCATCGACCACCTTGGCCACATCCGCCAGCCGCACCGGGCGGCCGTTGCTGTAGCTGATGATGGTCTCGCGGTACTGCGCCGCGTCGGTGAGCTGGTCGTTGGTGCCGATGCTGTAGGACTGGGTCTTGCCGTTGAGCGAGCCCTTGGGCGCGCTGACATTGGTCTGGGTCAGGGCGCTGCGCAGCGACTCCATGGTCAGGCCCATGTTCGACAGCTGCGCCGGGTTGACCTGGATACGCACCGCAGGGCGCACATTGCCGGCGATCGACACCAGGCCCACCCCCGGCACCTGCGACAGGCGCTGGGCCAGGATCGCATCGGCGTAGCGGTTGACCTCGCGCAGCGGCAGCGAGTCGGAGGTGAGCTTGAGGGTGAGGATCGCCGCGTCGGCCGGATTGACCCGGTTGTAGACCGGCTGATACGGCAGCGACGAGGGCAGGGTGGCCTGGCGGATGGCCGCCTGCACGTCCTGCGAGGCGATGTCGATGTCGCGGTCCATCGAGAACTGCAGGATGATCGTGGACAGGCCTGCCGACGAATCGGAGGTCATCATCTGCAACCCGGAGATCTGCCCGAACTGGCGCTCCAGCGGCGTGGTCACCAGCGAGGCCATGGTGGTCGCGTTGGCGCCGGGATACTGGGTGGTCACGACCAGGCTGGGCGCGTCGATTTCCGGCAGCGCCGAGACCGGCAACTGCCGGTAGCCTAGGATGCCCAGCAGCAGGACGCCCGCCATCAACAGCGAGGTGGCAATGGGGCGGCGGATGAAGATGGTCGAAAAGCCCACGGGGGGAATCCTTGCTGAAGACGTCAATCGGTGCCGGCGCGCAGGGCGCCGACGCGCACTGGCAATGGGGTGTCCCGTCACCAGTGGTCAGGCATTAGCGCGGGCCGCCGCCGCGACGGCCGCCGCCGCCGCCCTGCGGCTTGTCTTGCGCCGCCTTGAGTTCGGCTTCGGTTGGCTCGGGCGGGGTCTCGCCCGGCTTGAGTGCGCTGACCTTGCTGCCCGGCTTGAGCCGGAACTGGCCTTCGGTGACCACGCGTTCGCCCGGCTTGAGACCCTTGGTCACCTGCACATGGCTGTCGTCCACTTCCACGCCCTGCAGCACGGTGCGCATCTGCGCGGTGTTGTCGTTGCCGACCACGTAGACGTAATCGCCGTCCGGGCCGCGCTGTACGGCCTGGGTCGGCACCACGGTGCCGCCGGCGATGGTGCGCAGCTGCAGGCGCACATTGACGAACTGGCCCGGCCACAAGGCGTTGTCGGTATTTTCAAAGATCGCACGTGCGCCGAAGGTGCCGCTGTCGGCGGCGATGCGGTTGTCGATCACCTCCAGCTTGCCGTCGCCGCTGATCACGTGCGCATCGCCGCGATCCAGTGCGGCCACGCCCAGCGGCGCTGCCGCCTGGCCGCTGCGCACCGCCTGCAGCTCGCGCTCGGGCAGGTTGAAGGACACGTAGATCGGGCGGATCTGGGTCAGGGTGACGATGGTGGAGGTGGTGCTGACGATATTGCCCACGTCCACACCGCGGATGCCGGCAATGCCGTTGATCGGCGCGGTCACCCGGGTGAACTGCAGTTGCACCTGCGCCGAGCGCATCTGCGCATCGTTGGCGGCCACCGCGGCCTCGTACTGCGCCACCTGGTTGCGCTGGGTGTCCAGATCGGTGCGCGAGACGTACTGCTTGTAGGCCGGGTCGTTGGAGCGCTGGTAGTTCACCCGCGAGGTCGCCAGCAGCGCCTGGTTCTGGCGCTTGGCGGCCAGCGCCTGGTCGTAGCTGGCCTGCAGCGTGCGCGGGTCGATCTGCGCCAGCAGCTCGCCCTTCTTCACCTCCTGGCCTTCCTTGAAATTCAGGCTCATCAGCTGGCCGCCGACCTGCGGGCTGACCGTCACCGTGTTGAGCGCGGTCACCGTGCCCAGCGCGCTGGCATACACCGGCACATCCTGGGTGGTGGCGGCCACGACCGTGACCGGGACCGGGCCGTTGTTTTCGGTGCCGTTGCCGTCAGGCGCGCCGGCCCGCTTGCCCTGACTGCCCCCACCCATCATCCGCATCGCGACAAACACCACGACGAGCACCGCTACGACCAGCAGTGTGATCTTCCAAAAACGCGACATGCGACAACTCCTGAGGACGGGCCGGGCGCTGGGGGCGACCGTGGGGCGGCTTTGCGAAGCATATCGTTGCGACCAGGCAATTGAGCGTTACTGAAGTAACGGCTCCCCGGGCGAAACGACTGCACCGTTCACGGATGCGTGCAGCGGTAACGCCTCAACGCGGACACGGTTGACCGCCTGGCTGAATCGGGCCCCAATGCAGCCCACCGAGCGTGCACCTGCACTACATTAGGCAACCATCTTTAGAGGATTGCCGATGCGCCCCTCCCGCCTGCTGACCAGCGCCTTGCTGCTCGCCCTGCCCACGCTCGCCGCCGCGCAGACCGCGCAACGGCCCGACGTTCAGGCCGCCGCCGCCCCGCTGCAGGCCAAGGTGGTGCAATGGCGCCGCGACTTCCATCAGCACCCGGAGCTGTCCAACCGCGAGGAGCGCACCGCCGCCGCCGTGGCCGCGCAGCTGCGCAAACTCGGCCTCAAACCGCGCACCGGCATCGCCCATCACGGCGTGGTGGCCATCATCAAGGGCGGCAAGCCCGGTCCGAAGATCGCCCTGCGCGCCGATATGGACGCGCTGCCGGTGACCGAACAGACCGGCCTGCCGTTCGCCTCCAAGGCCACCGCCGAGTACCGCGGCGAGCAGGTCGGGGTAATGCATGCCTGCGGCCACGACGCCCACACCGCCATCCTGCTCGGCGTGGCCGAAGCGCTGGTGGGCATGCGCGAACAGCTGCCGGGCGAGGTGATGCTGATCTTCCAGCCCTCCGAAGAGGGCGCGCCGGGCAACGAAGAGGGCGGCGCCTCGCTGATGCTGAAAGAGGGCCTGTTCGCCGACTTCACCCCGCAGGCGGTGTTCGGCCTGCACGTGTTCTCCAGCGTGCAGGCAGGCAAGATCGCGGTGCGCAGCGGCCCGCTGATGGCCGCCTCGGACCGTTTCGCGATCAAGATGATCGGCCGCCAGACCCACGGCTCGGCGCCATGGAACGGCATCGACCCGATCGTGGCCAGCGCCGACATGATCGGCGCCGCGCAAACGGTGATCAGCCGCCGCGCCAACCTGTCCAAGCAGCCGGCGGTGCTCAGCTTCGGTGCGATCAAGGGCGGCATCCGCTACAACATCATCCCCGACGATGTGGAAATGGTCGGCACCATCCGCACCTTCGACGAAGGCATGCGCCAGCAGATCTTTGCCGACCTGAAGAACGTGGCCGAGCACACCGCTGCCGCGCATGGTGCCAAGGTGGACGCGAAGGTGCCCGATCAGGACGGCAACCCGGCCACGGTCAACGACCCGGCCCTGACGGCCAAGATGCTGCCCAGCCTGCAGGCGGTGGTGGGCGCGGACAACGTCTACGAGCCGCCGTTGCAGATGGGCGCGGAAGACTTCTCGTTCTACGCCCAGCAGGTGCCGTCGATGTTCTTCTTCGTTGGCTCCACTGCCAAGGGCATCGACCCGGCCACTGCGCCCAGCAACCACTCGCCGCAGTTCCTGCTGGACGAGTCCTCGCTGGATGTGGGCTTGCGTGTGTTGTTGCAGGTATCGCTGGATTATCTGCAGCAGGGGTGAGTTGGGAAGCGTGGATCGGTTACTTGGCGAACTGCCTTGACCTTGAACTCATTCGTATAGCACCTGCTACTGAGGGCCACCTGTTAGCCATTCCTGATTAGCCCCATCCCTCAGCCGCTAGTTGCAGGATCTGCGACGCAGCGATTGGACAATGACCGCACTTGAAGGCAACGAGGTGGGAGATGGGCATCAGCATCGTGCAGTTTCAGCCGGGCCTGTCGCTGACCGAGTTCATGGATCGCTACGGAACCGAAGCCAAGTGCTACCGGGCGTTGTATCGGTGGCGCTGGCCGAAGGGATTTCGCTGCCCGCAATGCGACGGCCGCGCGCGCTCGCGCGTTCGACGCGATGATCAGGTGTACTACCAGTGCCGGGCGTGCCGGCATCAAACCACCTTGCGTGCTGGCACGCTGTTGCAATCCAGCAAGCTGTCCTTGCGCCTGTGGATGCAGGCGATGACCGAGCGCGAAGAACCGCGAAAACTCAAGGGGTTTGTGCAGATCGACGACGCGTATCTGGCGGTGAACGCAGCGGCGGCAAGCGCGGACGGGGCTCGGAGAACAAGCAGCCGTTCGTGATCGCGGTGCAAGTGGACCACACCCACGAGCATCCGGTCTTTGCGGTGATCGAGCCGGTGAAGGCCTTTGACAACGCCTCGCTGAAGGACTGGATCGCGCGCCGTCTGGAGCCGGAGTGTGAGGTCTATAGCGACGGCCTGGCGTGCTTTCGCCGTCTGGAGGAGGCCGGGCATGCCCACACCACCCTCGATACCGGCGGCGGTCGTGCTGCAACCGACGTCCAGGGAGCACGTTGGTTGAATGCGGTGCTGGGCAATGTCAAACGCGCCATCAGCGGGACATACCATGCGGTGGGCCAGGCCAAGTATGCAAGGCGCTACCTGGCCGAAGCGGGCTATCGCTTCAACCGCCGATCCGACCTGAAACAGATGCTGCCGCGGCTGGCGACGGCGCTGTGCGCTGCACACCTTGCCCAGAGTGCGTTTTGCGAATGGCAAGCAACTTTCATGGCTGAGGGATGGGGCTAATCAGGTAAGTTAATGAATCAAATCTCATCTGCCGGTCGGCATACGTCAGCCCCAGCAGCACCCGCCTCTGATACTGCATTCTCGGACCGTTCGGTCGCGCTTGATCTGTTCTTCGTCCATCACTGCACTCATCGGTGTCTCCTATGAAAGTTAACACCTGATCAGAGTTTCAGTGGGTCATTACATAACTGCCGATACCGGCTCAAGATTTCTCTACGCCTATCCACAGGCAATTTGGGGATTGGCCCATTGGCATCTGAAATTTTCCGGATTAGCATAGCGGCACGCAATATATTCAACCCCGTATTACAAGATGGCTCGAGATAAAAAATTGAAAATAGCTATTGGCATCACCCTTGGAATTTCATTCCTAATTAATTTTCTTCCAGCACAAGCCGCGGTTATTGACGAAGCAACATTTAAATACTACGGAGGTGACCTGGAAAATGTTGGAGAAAGCTTAAAAACTAGCAACGATGAGTTGCGCTCTTTTAGCTATGAAAAGCCATGGCTCGTGGTTGGCGATATTTCCGGATGCACCGCGACGTGGCTTGGAAATTCAGGCGACTGGAGCTATATCCTCACAGCCGCTCATTGCGTTCCCTACAAGGCTGAAGAAACTGCAGTCAACAGGACTTTTAAAGATCTAAATGGAAATATTATAGCCTCAGGCTCGGGTATCGCATACGTACCGCCTCAAAGAATTTCCGTTCCGTCAGGAATGGGCGGGGCGTCTACGGATGTCGCGGTGATAAAGTTACCCGTAGTCGGGCAGATACTAGACGCTAATGAAAGACCGGTCGAACGTCCGATCTTGAATGATTATCTCGACGAAGTGGGTCGCGACGTAATCTTCGTTGGATACGGTTCCTGGGGTGTTGGAACGAAGTCTAACGGTGGATATTGGCCGGAAAAAGGAGCAAGACGGCTCTATTCGCGAAGCCGTATTAACCAGGTATTCGAGAATGAATATGGAATCGGTGCCAAATACGACCCACAGGGACCGTCGGCATACTGGGCAAGAGTGGCTGCGGGCGATAGCGGATCTGCCTGGTGGCAAATTCGCAATGGCAAGCCAGTCATCATCGCAACAACCAATGGCGGTACCTCCACTCTATCCACTGGCGCGCGAATTTCCAAGTATGTCGATTGGATCAAGTCGATTTATCCCGAGGCACGTTTTTTATCGGAAGAACCGCCTCTTGGATGCATTGTCAATGTAGAGACAAGTGAAAAGTTCTGCATGCACCCTGGCGAGGCTCACGCTTATTCGCTACCGGCATGGATCTACAATAAAAAAGTATATGTGGATGCCGCTCCGGGCACCGCAGTGGTACTCTCTGATTGGGACAATCTTTCCTATGCCAGGATAGCACGTTTTGTCGGCACCGTAGAAAATAGTGATCTTCGCAATGTCAAGGCAGACAATGGAAGTTATTTAGACTTCTCTAAACCGAGATCGATGAAGGTTGTTAGCGATACTACGCTGCTTGGGTGTATCGTCAGCTTGACAAGTAGTGAAAAGTACTGTCTGCCTGCTGGCAAAAGGTCGCACTATTCCTTGCCGGATTGGATTTATCACCGCCAAGTATATGTTGATAGCTCTTCCGGGGTCCTAGTGCAACTATCGGATTGGGACAATCTTTCGTATAATAGAATTGCGAGTTTTTCAGGAGTCACCCAGAACTGGGAATTAAAGAGCGTCAAAGCATTTGATAGCAACTATTTGGATTTCTCACAACCTCGCTCCATGCGAGTAATCCAAGATTTGGAAAATTCTTCCAAATAGAAACCTGATTAGCCCCCTCCTCAGCCGGTAGTTGCAGGATCTGCGACGCTGGGGTTGGACAATGGCCCTAGCTGAAGCGAAGGAGGCGGGAGATGGGCATCAACATCGTGCAGTTTCAGCCGGGATTGTCGCTGAGCGAGTTTGTGGATCGCTATTGACAACGCCTCGCTGGAGGACTGGATCGCGCGGCGTCTGGAGCCGGAATGCGAGGTCTACAGCGATGGGCTGGCGTGTTTCCGCCGTCTTGAGGATGCCGGACATGCTCACACCACACTGGACACCGGCGGTGGTCGTGCCGCAACCGAAGTCCAGGGAGTACGTTGGTTGAATGTGGTGCTGGGCAATGTCAAACGCGCCATCAGCGGGACCTACCATGCGGTGGGCCAGGCCAAGTATGCAAGGCGCTACCTGGCCGAAGC
>NZ_CM002139.1:4555568-4579619 GCF_000454545.1 Xanthomonas cassavae CFBP 4642 | reverse complement strand
ACGTTGGTTGAATGTGGTGCTGGGCAATGTCAAACGCGCCATCAGCGGGACCTACCATGCGGTGGGCCAGGCCAAGTATGCAAGGCGCTACCTGGCCGAAGCGGCCTATCGCTTCAACCGCCGATCCGACCTGAAACAGATGCTACCGCGGCTGGCGACGGCGCTGATGCGCTGCAAACCTTGCCCAGAGCGCGTTTTGCGCATGGCAAGCAATTTTCATGGCTGAGGGATAGGGCTAATCAGGAATAGAAATGAAACGAAGATGCGATCAAGATCTTAGGTATCCCCACGTTTTACAGCGCCAACGTCATTTGCTCGCGCACTGCGTCGGGCAATGTGCGCAAGCGATCTAGCCAGCGTGAGACCGGTTTCATCGGCCAGCGCCTGACCAGCGCCTCGCGGCCGACACGCAGTGTCGAGTAGAGCTTGCGAGTGCTGCTGCGTGGCGATAGCCACTGGGCGATACCGGTGGCTTCGCAGCCCAGTCCTGCCAGCCAACTGGCAAAGGTGGCCAACGTATGGAGCAACAACAGGATCTGTAGCCCTTCACCGCGACGGGTCAGGCTGTCTTCCATCGCCTGGCCGTAGCGATGCGACTTCAGATCACGCAATGCCAGTTCGATCTGCATCCGTCGTGCGTACAGGTTGACCAACTGTTTCGCGCTGGGCGCTTGCAGCTGTGGGGAGGCAACGATCAGCCATGGCTAGCGCTCACGCGCTGCTGCTTTCAAACTTGAAGATGCACGCGAGACCTTGGCGGGGGAGCGTCGGTTGCGTTGCTGACGTCCCTGACGAGTCTTGGCATAGAGCACCAGACGGCAATCGAGTGGATCGCTGCGATTGGCCTGCATCGGTGGCAATTCGTGTGCACGGTTGGACGCCAGCGCAGGCGACGGCTATCGATCCATTGCGCTGCATCATTGGGTACGTCTTGCGGTTTGACCTGCGTGTGTCCGCGCAGACGCCCGACCCAATCCCAGCCCATCGCCGACACCGCGCGAAACCATGGCGTGCGGAATCCGGCGTCCGTGACCAGGATCGGACGCACAACGTCTGGAATCAGTGCGCGCAGTTGCTGCAGAAAACGCTTCTCTGCGCCGGGCGAGCCCTGCTGTTTCCCAGCAACCACCATGTCCAGCAAGGTGAGCGTGCGTCCACCGATCGGCACGGCGGCGCGTAGCAGGCACCACGACTTGTCCGGCTTTAAATCGCTCCAGTCGATGACGATCACCGGCTGCTCGCCGCGCAACAGCCAATGCGCCATGTCCCGCTCGATCACGGATCGCTCGGCGTACAACCTGCGATTGCACAGCAGGCGGTCGCATGCCTTGAGCGGTGCACGTACCCGTGTCGCCCCGGGCCACGCGCGTGCGATGTCGATCAGCGTCAGTCGACCTCCGTGCACCAGTGCTTCAACCGCGCGCAGCAAAGTGCGTTGGCGTAATGCATGCATCCCGGCCAGTGAGTTAGACAGGCACTTCTGCAATACTTCGCTGGCGCGCATGGTCGGCACTCTTCTCTGGCTTAGTCACCTTGAAGCGTGCCCCATGCGCCTTCTTCCACATCTTTAAGCAACAATTGCTTGATATTGCAGGAAGAAATGTGGGGAAACATCAGGATCAAGATCCCATTGTCCTTGACGGTGGGTATCGATCAGCGCGCCCGGATAGGACACCCTTGAGTCCTATCCGGGCGACAACTACTCTGATATGGGGGGGTGAGATCGAGGGCTGGGTCGAGGAAAGTAAGCGCGGCCTGGAGAACGCGCTGCGGGCCAAGCCTGAAGACGTGCGTGAGCAGTACGAACGCCAGCTCAAGGAGCTGCAGGAAGCCTACGGCGAAGCCATGCTGGAACTGCGTGCCCGAAAAAAATTGGCAGCCCCGCTGGGCAAGGACGAGAGCTGATGGCCTCGATCCAGCAGGGCCTGAAGCAGGACGGGTTCGACGCCTCGATGGTCAAGCTGTGCCGCTGGTTCGGCGTGGCACGGCGCAGCGTGTACTACACGCCGCGCAAGGCAGCGCCGAAGGTGAAGCCGGAGCTGGTCGAACCGATTAACGCCATGATCGAGGCCGAGCCGTCGTTCGGGTATCGGACAGTGGCCGGGCTCCTGCGGATGAACAAGAACACGGTGCAGCGGATCTTTCAGATCAAGGGCTGGCAGGTGCGCAAGCGGGCCGTGGGCAAGCGACCGCGGATCGAGGCCTTGCCCTCGGTGGTCAACGCACCGAACCAACGCTGGGCCACCGACCTGTGCTGGGTCTGGGGCGGTAAGGACCGCTGGCTGAGCCTAGCTTTAGTGATCGATTGCCATACCCGGCAATTGCTGGGCCTGGCAGCTCTCGCGCACGGGCAAGGCCAGCACCGCTGTGGCGGCCCTGGAGCAGGCGCTGATCACTCGCTTCGGCACGCTGGGCAAGGTCAAGGAGCCGTTCCTGCTGCGCTCGGACAATGGCTTGGTCTTCACCAGCCGCGACTACACCCGCCTGGTCGCCCGCCAGCGCCCGCATCAGGCACTGAAGATGATGACACCTGACCAAGCCTATGCCGCTACATTAACCCCCTGACCTGTGCAGAAACCGGTGGGTCATTACATAGGTCCAGCAGTCGTTGGAGACACGGATCACGCGCCGCATGGGAATCGCATCCGCCACGATCTCGTGGCAGGCATCCTTGGGTTGGGTGCGGTAGCTTACTCGGCCGGCATCATCAAGGAAAAGCGAACCGAACTCGCACAGCTTCGCGCCTCCATCGATTACATGGACCGCATCTCGCGTGCCGACCTGGCGCCCTGTGGACAAGCCAAGCTCTGCGCCACCTTCGAGAAGAACGGCCCCCGTTACGGCAACCAGCGGCAATACAGAGCGATCAACCTGCGCACAACGTCCACTGCCGACTGAGAGCGTGCGTAGAGGGTATTTCTTGGAGTTCTGATACGCGCAATGGCCGACGAATTGTGTTGAATCATCGCCATACACCTCACGGCCAGCACGGGCGGCCTAAAATGGCTGGATGAATACCCCAGAAGATTCCACCCTTGGTCGTGAGGTCGCCTATCCCAGTGGCTACGACCCGTCGCTGCTGTTTCCGATTCCGCGTGTGGCCGGGCGCGAGGCGATCGGGCTGACCGGTGCGTTGCCCTTCATCGGGCGTGACCGCTGGCATGCCTACGAGCTGAGCTGGCTCGATGCGCAGGGCAAGCCTTGCGTGGCCACCGCCACCTTGCATGTGCCCTGCGACTCGCCTTCGTTGATCGAGTCCAAGTCGCTCAAGTTGTATCTGAATTCGCTCAACGCCACCCGCTTCAATAGCGCCGAAGCCGTGCGTACACGCATCGCCACCGACCTGTCCACGCGAGCCGGCGCCGATGTGGTAGTGGAATTCGGTCTGCCGCCGATCGATGCGGTGGGCGAGGGCGAGTCCATCGACGCGCTGGACGTCAGCATCGACGATTACGGCCCGCCCAACGCCGCATATCTGCATGCACTCGCCCAGCCGACGGTGGAAGAAGTGCTGACCTCGGCACTGCTCAAATCCAACTGCCCGGTCACCGGCCAGCCGGATTGGGCCAGCGTGAGCGCGCGTTATCGCGGTGCGCCGATCGACCGCGAGGGCCTGCTGCGGTATCTGGTGAGTTTCCGCGATCATGCCGATTTCCACGAGCAGTGCGTGGAGCGCATCTTCAACGACGTCATGCAGCGATGTGCGCCCGAATGGCTGGTGGTCGAGGCACGCTACACCCGCCGTGGCGGGCTGGACATCAACCCGCTGCGCAGCTCGCCCAGCGTGCCTACGCCGCTGTCGATCTTCCGCGATCTGCGCCAGTAATCGGCAGTCGCATGATCGCGCCGGCTTCACGACGGCGCGATCCATGCTTAACAGCGCGCCGCGCACCCTGCCTGCACCATCTGCCCAGGGTTGCCGCAATGAGTGCCGACAAGAAAGCCGATTTCTCCGACGTCACTGCCTCGGTCGACAGCACCGCCGATGTGGCGCCCGCCGCGGATTTTTCCAACGTGCGCTCCAGCGTGCAAAGCACAGCGCAGCTGGTGGGCGAAACCGTCACCGTGCAGGCAGGCGACAGCCTGTCCAGGATTGCCAAGCGCCATCTGGGCGATGGCGCGCTGTGGCCGCGCATCTTCGAAGCCAATCGCGACACCCTGCAGGATCCGGACAAGATTTTTCCGGGTCAGGTGCTGCATTTGCCGCCGAAGGCGTAAGCACACCCCACCGTCGCCGCGCGCATCGACCCCGTAGCGCGATGCACGGCGCCTTACCCAATCGTCTGATCCATTCGTCATCCGGAGATCGATCCATGCACACCAAAGCCGTTTCCAGTACCTTCGTTCTCGCCTTAGCCGGCGTCCTGGCCTTGTCGGGTTGCCGCAAGGAAGCCAACGACGATTCCAACGCCGCCAAGGATCCGACCTCCGGCGCGGCAACCGACGCCATGCCAGGCCCGGCGGCCACACCGCCGGCCAGCGATCAGGCCGCGCAAGGCACCGCCACCGGCGCTGCCAGCACTGACAGCGCGGCAATGGCTGGAGCCGGCGTCACGGTGTCCAGCGTTGCAGTCGGCACGGTTGCCGCTGCGGACAAGACAGTGACGCCGTCGGCCAGCGTCGGCAGCAAGGACACCATCATCGTGTCGGTCAAGACCGAGGGCAGTGCGAGCAATGTGCCGGTCTCTGCCAAACTCACCTATCAGGATGGGCAGGTGGCCGGCGAGCAGAGCGCCACGCTGACCACTAGTGGCGCAGAAACCACCAACATCAGCTTCAGCAAGCCAGATGGCTGGCCGGCCGGCACCTACACTGCGCAGGTCATGGTCGACGGCAAGCCCGCAGGTACGCCGCAAACTATCACGGTCAAGTAGATGGGATTCAAGCGTTGATCGACAGCGTCCAATCTTCTAACCACAAACCGGCGTGATGACCCGCGCCTCACGCAGAACCCCGGCATATGCCAACCTGATTCCGGTCAGCGGGCGGCATGAACTACAGGAAGATGTACGTCGCATGATGCATTTCCAACCCAAGCGCCCGCGGGGGCGCTGTGGGTATTTCCACGCACCGTATATGCTGGGCAGGGCGGGTCGTTTCTATCCACGCGCGCACGCGGGCACGATTTACAAAATTCGTAGGCATGACTTCGATCTGAGTGTCAGTCCGCATGGCTGTGAGGATGCGACCGCGTCGGGCAAAACGTAAGGCAGTAGATCAATGTTGTTGCAACCCACGCGCCGGCGGGGGCATGACTTGTGCTTGTTGCCAGTGTCGGCAAACACCGCGCGGTTTCAGACCACGCGCCCGTGAGGGCGCGACCGTTCAGCCACCCCTAATCCTTCCTGCACGCCCTGTTTCAGTTCAGGCGCCCGTGGGGCGTGACCTTGCAGCTCCGCGGCTGGCCGCTCTTGGCCTGGCTGTTTCAATCCACGCGCCTGTGAGGGCGCGACAGGAACAGCTGCGGGCTGACGTGCAGCAGGTGATGTTTCAATCCACGCGCCCGTGAGGGCGCGACCCCGCAGCGAGTCCTCGATCAGCATCTCCGCGAAGTTTCAATCCACGCGCCCGTGAGGGCGCGACAGTCAGCGCCAGAGGCATCGCGCAGGCGCAAGAAGTTTCAATCCACGCGCCCGTGAGGGCGCGACCGAGGTGCACACGATCAAGCCGCGCATTCCGTGTGTTTCAATCCACGCGCCCGTGAGGGCGCGACCCGGCCGGCCTCCGCAGTCGAAGCACGTCAGCGATGTTTCAATCCACGCGCCCGTGAGGGCGCGACCCCCCGGGGGGCCCGGGTCAGGGTAGGGGATCTGGTTTCAATCCACGCGCCCGTGAGGGCGCGACCGCCCAGCCCCAGGGCGAGGGGGTGCCGAATGGCTGTTTCAATCCACGCGCCCGTGAGGGCGCGACCGCCAGCCGGGACTGACCCTGATGGAGCTGGCGGAGTTTCAATCCACGCGCCCGTGAGGGCGCGACGCACGATCCACGAAAATCGCGTTGACGCGCTTTTGTTTCAATCCACGCGCCCGTGAGGGCGCGACCCCCTCTAATGGAGGATGGCAATGAATGACATTGAGTTTCAATCCACGCGCCCGTGAGGGCGCGACGGCCATCCCGCCCGAAGTGCTGGCGAAGTACCTAGTTTCAATCCACGCGCCCGTGAGGGCGCGACCAGAAGATGACCCGGCAGAGGGGCCGGAAGAAGAAGTTTCAATCCACGCGCCCGTGAGGGCGCGACTGGTAGGCGCGACGGCACGAAGCTGAGGGCAAAAGTTTCAATCCACGCGCCCGTGAGGGCGCGACCATCGCGAGCCACTTGGAACCCGTCCAAATCCGTGTTTCAATCCACGCGCCCGTGAGGGCGCGACTTCTGCGTACGGAAGTGGGCGTAAACGGCAAGGCGTTTCAATCCACGCGCCCGTGAGGGCGCGACCCGACGACACCGACCAGATCGTCAAGGGCTTCCAGTTTCAATCCACGCGCCCGTGAGGGCGCGACCCGCAACGGCAATTGATGGCCACACCGGGCAGCACGTTTCAATCCACGCGCCCGTGAGGGCGCGACGGTACCTTGCGGACCGTTGGAGAGATGTAGCGCTGTTTCAATCCACGCGCCCGTGAGGGCGCGACCGCAACATGCGCTGGTTCAAAGTCAAAGGTCTAGTGTTTCAATCCACGCGCCCGTGAGGGCGCGACCTGGGGAGGTTGCGTAGGTCGTACCCGGATTCAGGTTTCAATCCACGCGCCCGTGAGGGCGCGACGCTATGAGGAGCGGGCAACTTGCCTGTCCGGAGGGTTTCAATCCACGCGCCCGTGAGGGCGCGACCACCTCAAACTGGTCTCGGCAGTCTGCGCCGTGGGTGTTTCAATCCACGCGCCCGTGAGGGCGCGACGGATGACATCTGCTAGCGGGAGCACGAAGCGGCGGTTTCAATCCACGCGCCCGTGAGGGCGCGACATCACCAAGTGGACTGCTTGGTGACTGCGTTGTGGTTTCAATCCACGCGCCCGTGAGGGCGCGACCAGCTGCGGCGTAGGGGCAGCGTCCCGGCACTGCTGTTTCAATCCACGCGCCCGTGAGGGCGCGACGTTTCGGTTGGTACTCCCAGGGGCAGGGGCCACTTGTTTCAATCCACGCGCCCGTGAGGGCGCGACCGCTCTTAGCATAAGTGTTTGCCATCGTTGCTAAAACACGGGCAATTGCGCGGACTTGCTGAAAAAACAGTCGAGAAGTCGTCATGCGGACCCATGAACCCGCTATGTATTTATTTTTTGTCTTGCAAATCAGTTGCTTGAGGAAACTGCGAACCTGCCCGACTTTTATGGGGCGCTTGGGGTTCGCGTCAAAAAATCAGTGGACCTTTGAGGTTCAGGCTGGGCTTGGCGCCGACGTGCTCCACGCGGGCCTCCCATTTCGCGCCAAGGTGATAGAACCGCAGGCTGTCCAGGGAGGGGTCGATCAGGTCGCATAGCTGTTGCCGTAATTCAGTCCATTGGGCAGGATCGACTTCGATCTCGAAGACCGAGAACTGCACGCGCTGGCCACGGTCACGGCAGGCTTTGGCGACCTTGCGCAGGCGCTTCTCGCCCCCGAGAGAGCTGGTGCTGACGTCGTAACTGACAAGAATCATCATGGGACTTGAGTCGCGTCATTTCCAGAAGAAGGAGGGGTAGCCATCCAGATCGCCACGCAGGTGCCGTGCCATCAACTGTGCTTGCGCAAAGGGCAGTAGGCCGATGTCGATCTTTTCGCCCAGGAAGGCATGTTGGAGCTGTTCGCGTTTGCGCTCCTGGTAGGCGATCAGCACCGTCTTGCGCGCATCGTCCTTGAGAAGAACCGCGCCGTTGTCGAAGACCTGGAAGTCGCGCTCGTTCAGTTGTCGGCGGTTGATCAGCGACAGTGCCAGGCGCTCGCCAAGCAATGGCCTGAATTCCTCTGCCAGGTCCAGGGCCAGGCTTGGCCGTCCTGGTCGGTCGCGATGCAGAAAGCCGACTGCCGGATCCAGACCAACCGTTTCCAGGGCCGAGCGGCAATCGTGGGTCAGCAAGGTGTAGAGAAACGACAGCAACGCATTGAATGCGTCGCGCGGTGGGCGGCGATTGCGTCCGCCAAAGCGCAGCAGCGGCGCCTCGGTGCGCACCAGTTGGCCGAAGACGCCGAAATACGACTGCGCTGCCTCGCCTTCCAGGCCACGCAGCACCTCAACACTGGTCTCGATGAGCAGGCGTCGTGGAATGCGCTTGAGCCGCTTGAGCGCGTGTTGAAAGGCGGGGATATCGATGATGCGGTCGCCGTGGTCGCGCCAGCCGCGCGCCAGGACGGCACGCTGGTTATGGATTTTTCCTGCCAGCAGGTGACGCACAATCGCGGCGCAACGCAGGGGATCGTCGCTGCATCGGTACTGCTCGCGGCGAAGCAGCACATTCCCGGACACCGGCCCTTCGACACGCGCGAGAAAGCGCCCTTGCGGAGTCAGATAGCAGATGCTGATGCCTTGCTCTGCACAGAAGCCGAGCAACTGAGGCGAGACCCCGACACGTCCAATGCAGACGATGCTCTCCAGCATGTGAACCGGCAATCGTGTGCGTTCTTGCCGCTCCACATCCAGGACGACATTGGCACCGTCCTTGTGCAACCAGGCGCCCTCGGTGGTGACATACAGGGTGTTGAGTTGGCGGCGCATCGTCATTCCTCTTCAGCATCGAGTTGTCGACGCAGCCAGGTGTCCACGCTGCCGCGGCCGAGCAGGCGCGGCTGACACAGGTCGATCAATGAGCAGGCATCGCAGCGTTTGCTGTCATAGCGCGCACTGGGCGTCAGGCCATGAGACAGCAGTGCACGGGTTTCGGCGATGGTGCGCTGCGTGAGCTCGCGCAGCGATGGATCGAAGACCACATCCTTGCGCCTGCGAGTCTGCCCGTAGAACAGCGCGCCGGCGTCTACTGGGCGTTTGAGCATGCTTTCCAGGCACAGTGCCTGGGCACACAGCTGTACCTCATCGGCCCGGTGCGCCTTGGGTCGGCCCCGTTTGTACTCCACGGGGAACGCGAATTCCCCTGCGGGATCGTGATGGAACTCGACCACATCGGCCTTGCCCGTGATGCCCAGTTCCAGCGCCAGCAGCGGCATCGCGGTGACGGTGCGCACGCCACGCCTGCGCTGCGTGTGTGCCACATCGGCACGCTCGTGCAGTAGCCGGCCTTCGGCGGTGTGCCGGTTCTCTGCCCATTGCCGTTCGACATGGATCAGTGCGCATTGGCGTGGGCAGTATAGGTAGTGCTGCAGGGCAGAGAGCGGGATCAGGTCGTCGTCGTCCATGGTCCCGCTCTCCTGCTCGTCAGAACAGCTCTGTCACGCTGACGCCGGCAGGAAGCCCGCCATCGATCATCACCCGGTAATCGGAAAAGCTGCGTGCCGGTCCCTGGTCCGCATGGTCAATGCGCTCGACCTTGACCTTGTCGAAAAGCACATGCGCCGGTGCGTTGCCCATCGGGTGTTCGTGTTCGAATACGATCAGTTTGCGTGCAGCCATCTCGCCGCGTGCGGCGGAGCGGTCGTGCTCGAATAAATTGGTCAATGCGCGCCACAGCAGTTGCAGGTCTTCCTCGGAGAAACCGGTGCGCTCGGCCAGCTTGGCCGACACAAAGCCATGTGCGCGATACAGGCCGTAGGGCAGAATATGCTTGCGGCCCATGGTGCGCTCCTTCTCCAGGTCTTTCTCGTTGGTCACCGCCACGCGGGTAATCGACACTTCCAGTGGCAACACCGGTTCGACCGAGGTGGCGAAGGCCAGTTGCACCGGGCCACGTACCTGGCCGGTATTGACCTCGGTGGTCATCACTGCGCCGAAGGTGCGCACGTCGAAGAAGTTTTCACACATCCATGCGGTCAATTCGCGCGCCTTGTCGCCGTCCTTGGGCAGCTTCTTGGCTTCATGCTCGATGCCAAGGGCGGTGTAGGCCTGCTTGTGCTGGTTGTTCAGTACTGATTTCTCCTGCATGTAGATCGTGTAACCCGGCGCGTTGTCTTTCTCCAGCGCCACGTAGTTGCGGATCTTGCGCTTGAGGGCCACGTCGGTGACCAGGCCGCGGTTGGTTTCCGGGTCCAGCCGCGGCAGGTTGCCGGCGTCGGGGTCGCCATTGGGGTTGCCGTTGGTCACGTCGAATAGATAGACGAATTCATAGCGGTGGGCGATGGCGCTCATGCGGGTTCTCCTTCGGAAGCGGTGTCGGGGGCGTCCTGGCCGTTGTTGCGGGCGAAGCGCGCCTGGGTCTGGTGGTAGTAGCCGATGGCGAAACGGCCTTGCTCATGGATGGGCAGGCTGCGCGGGAAACTGGCGGGAAGTGCGTCGATGATCTGGCCGACTTCCTTTTCCAGGTTCACCGCCAGGCCAGCCTTGTCCTTGCGCAGCTTGCCGAAGTGGTTCTGCGCATTGCGCAACAGCACCGGGAAGACGCTGGCCGGGGTTGCAGAGGCGGCGCCGTAGTAACGGTCGCGGATGGTGGCGTTGACCTGCCCGCCCAGTGCGGCGCGTTGCAGGTTTTCCAGCGATGAGAACAGCCGGCCCAGCAAGTAGCCGGGGTCGGTATTGGCGGTATCGAGACTCACGGGGGGCTCTCCCTTGGTGGATGACAGTCCTTGTTGCGTGTCCAGGCGTGCCTCGCGTGCCAGTACGGCCCGGCACAAGGCCACGCGCAGCGGGTTGACCTGCCCATCGGCGCGGAAGCGCATGACGATGGCGCTCAGCAAGCTAAGCGGATAGCGCGTGCCGGCGAGGATGGCGCGGGTCAGCTCGCCGGCCAGCAGCGGCGAGACGTCCTCGGCCTTGGGCTTGCCGTGCTCGCCGTAGACCGGCGCTGTCTGCAGGGCGAGAAACTGCGGCGTCGGCGCGCGTTTCCAGGCTGGCGGTTCGAGCTTGAGGTCCTGATAGTGGGCAGCCAGCCGTGCGGCAAAGCCGGCCAGCGTCTGCGTTTCCCAGAAGCGGATCGACAGGCGCGAGGCGTTGGGGGCCAGGCCCAGCACGAAGATGCGGGCCTCGTCGTCCAGTGCGTCGTCCATTTCGCGTAGTGGACGCGCCTGTCGCACCTGCTCCAGTGCCAGGTGCAGGCGCTGGGTGGCCTGGCCGTCGATGATGCCAGGGTCTTCCGTCTCACCGCCGCGCAGGAAATCGGCGATCAGATCTTCCGCGCCCTCTGCCTGCGCGGTCGTCCTGGCCTGCGCCCAGAACACCACTGTGGTGTCGCCGATCTGTAGCCGCTGCCGGTTGCGCGGGTCGCGACGCAGCAAGTGATTGAGCGCAGTGGTGTAGGCGAAGGTTGCCTGTTCGGAGATCGGGGCGTTCTCGCCCTGACTCTTGCCATAGGAGGTGAACGCATCGAGATTGAACGAAACAAGCGATGCGCCGGAACTTTGTGCTCCGTTGACGCCCTTGACCGCCGGATGCAACCGCGCCAACGGCGCGCGTACGCCGCTGACCAGGCACATGCCGGATACGCCGTCGGTGCCTTGGCCTTGCAGTCGCTCCCATGCCGCGCGCGCCGCGGCGCGCTGATGCAGATAGCCGGTGTCACCCTCCAGGCGGAACACCAGGTTGGTATCCAATAGCGCCTCGCCGTGCCGGGCGAACTCTGAGTGATCGGCGAATTGCGCGGGCGACCAGGTGTCGAGGAACGTCAATAGCGCACGCAGGCCGGGGTCTTCGCTGCTACCCAGCGCCTGCTGGTGCAAGGTCTTGAACGCAGCGTGTTCCTGCGCGCTGCGCTTGCTGCTGGCGCTGACGCCGAGCGCGTAGCTGGTCTTGTCCCAAAGAAAATTGGACTTGACCGCCACGGTGCGTTTCTCCGGCTGTGGCACGCTCAGCGCCTTGGCCATCCGCTTCTTGCTGTCGTAGTCATGTTCGTCCTCCACGGCCACAACGCGGCCATCGCCGTCCAGCACGATGGCGTAGCCGATCTTCTCCTGGCTGTAGCCGGGTGCGGCGATGCCCGATGCGGGGTCGTCCAGCAGCCGTTGGTAGTAGTCGGCAAGTGCGGACAGGATCATGCGCGCACCCCGCCGTTTTCCGGCGCTGGCACCTCGACCCGGCCATCGACCATGCGAGCGCGGAAGAAGCGCGGAGTCATGCCGTCGGCGAAGTCGATGTCGTGCAGCATCCAGCCCAGGTCGCGTTCGCCGGCCAGCATTGCATCGGTAGCCGGCATCGCCGCGTCGTCCTCGATCAGCGCGAAGCTGGCCGGAAATTCGCGCGTGCCCAGGCACGGGGCCTGGAAGCACTGCCCGCGCCGCGCACGGCGGTTGAAGATGTCCAGGTGCTTGCCGACGTTGTCGTCGGTGCCCGCCTTGTCGGTTAATTCGAAGTGTGCGGCGATCACGTAACCCACTTCGCGCAGCAGCGTGGCGGCGCGTTGTTGGCGGTCCTCTTCGACATGGCTCACCAGCGTATCGGTGCGCCCGGCCTTGATCGCCTTGCTCACGCTGGCCGCAGACAGCTTGCCGCCCACTTCGTTGCGGCGGATCGACTCGAAGCGAATCGGCTTGAGCACCTGGATGCTGTCCACCACCCAGCGAATCGCCGGTTTCCAGTGGATCGCCTCCAGGATGCCGCGCGCCGCCGATGGCGTGATGATGTCGTACGAGACGCGTTCCACTTTCATTTCCGGGCGCGTGAACAGCGCCCGTTCGCCCCAGACGTGGAGCTTCACTCCGTAGCTCATCCTTGTTTCCCCTATCTGGCGTGACACGGTCTAGCCTGCCTGATTTATATCTCAGATGCTGAGATTTGAGTGAGCGTCGCCTAGCTCACAGGACCAGAGCCTCGGCTGACAGGAACTGCGGGCTGTCGTCCCAGCGCAGCCCGAACCGCGGGTCGTACAGTCTTGGATTGACCAGCCTCACGAACTGTTCGCCATAGCGCGCCTGTGCCACCGGGGCGATGGCATTGGCCTGCCACAGCGCGCGGTAGGCCTGCTCAGGCACCTGCACCAGCCACGGCTGCAGGCGACGGGCAGCGCCGGCTACGCCCACGTGTTCTGCATGTTCGAGCTGGCGCAGGATGTCGGCCACCTCGGGCACCTCTTTGTCGCAGCCTTCGGCATAGGGGGCATACGGTACGATCAGCGGTCGCATGGTGGTCTGGATCATCTTGAATGTCCGCGCCAGGGTGTCCAGCGGCAAACCCTTGATGTCGGCATCGCGCAGCAGGCCGAGCACGTTCTCGCGGTCGAGCCGTCCATCGCCCAGGCGACGATAGAGCGCCGCGAAATAGTCGGCGACTGCTGTCATCGCCAGCAAGTCGTTGCGGTGGCTACGCTCGATGCCACGGAAGACCTCGGCAAACAGGTCCAGTTCCTTTGGCGGTGCCCAGTCGGGATTGGCCGGCGCGAACACCTGTACTTCGCTGGCATCTACCGGCCGCCGGCCTTCGCGGTTGCAGCGGCCGGCAGCCTGGGCGATGGAATCCAGGCCAGCTTCGGCGCGCAGCACGGTCGGGAAGTCCACGTCCACCCCCGCTTCAATCAAGCTCGTGGCGACCAGCCTGCATGGCCGGCCTGCGTTCAAGTCTTCGCGCAGTTCGGCCAGCACCGCACTGCGGTGGCGCGCGTGCATCAGCGTCGTCAGGTGCCGTGCACCGGGTTGGCCGGCGATCGCGTCGAACAAGTGCCGGGCGTGGCGACGATTGTTGACGATGCACAGTACCTGTTCGCGTTGCCGGAGGTGGTCAGCCAGCGCAGCGTCGTCGAGCGTGCCGACGTGGCGCATCTGGACGCGTCGTAGCCGTGCATACAGCGCCGGTGGGTCGTCCACCAGCTCTCGCACGTGGTCCAGGCCCCCAGCGAAACCCTGGTCCAGGCGCAGCGTGGGTTGCGTGGCGGTGCACAACACCGGGCTGACCCGGTAGTTGCGCGCCAATTCGTCCAATAGCGCCACGCACGGGCGCAGCAATGCGTGCGGCAGGGTCTGCGCTTCGTCCAGAACCACAACGCTGCCGGCGATGTTGTGCAGCTTGCGGCAGCGGGAAGGACGATCGGCGAACAGGCTTTCGAAGAACTGCACTGCGGTAGTGACGACGATCGGCGCATCCCAGGTCTCCATGGCCAATCTGCGCTTGTCGATGGACTGTGGTGCCTTGGCCGGATCGTCGAAGAAAGCGCTGTGGTGCTCCAGCACGATGTCGTCGCGCTCCTGCACACCCAATGCGAGCCGAAACACCTGCACGGTCTGTTCGACGATGCTGGTGAACGGAATCACATAGATCACCCGGCGCAACCCATGGGCGATGGCATGGTCCAGCGCGAATGCCAGCGAAGCCAGCGTCTTGCCGCCGCCGGTGGGTACGGTGAGGGAGAACAGACCAGGACGCATGCCGGCCTTGGCACGAACTTCGCGCAGGATCTGCGCGCGCAAGGGATTGATGTCGCCCTCGGTGGGCAAGGTGGTCAGGTGCGCATCAAGGCGCTGTCGTAATTCTGGCAGGGCCGGACGCGTGCCGGTTTCCTCCGCACGTGACTGGCGCTCTTCCAGGCGGCGATAGAAATCGTCGGTATCGGTGAAGTCGGCATCGACCAGGCAGGAGAAGATCATCCGCGTCAGGACCGTGAGCTGGAAAGGACGACGCTCCTGGCGCGGATGACCAATAAAGCCGTCCGGCAACGCCAGCGTGGCCGGCAGTGACAACTCCCGTTCCCAGTCCGACAGCAGCGGTGGCAGTTCCCGTTCGCGGTAGTCCTCCGATAGGCGCTCGTGCAGCGAAGGACGTGACTGCGCTGCGTGTCCTGCTCGTCCATCGGCCAATCCGGCGTGATGGCCGGCGATGCCGTACGCGAGCAGGGTGCCGGCGGTGCCATAGCGCTTGCAGGCGATCCGAGCGCCCCAGGTCGCATGGTCGACACGGGCCGGGTCACCATCCAGCCGGTCCTGAAATTTCTGTGTGTACTTGCCAAGGTCGTGCAGTTGCCCGGCCAGACCGGCCAGAAGTTGGCCTCCAAACGGTGCGGCATTCCTGGCGGCGCGTTCGCCGACGGCGCGTAGGTGATCGGCCAGCCGTTGCCAATCGCTGCGATCCTGCCGCTTGGTCGAATGCGCAAAGAATTCCATGGCGATGCTCCGTTTGGGGCCTTGGTGAGAGCAGGCCGATGCTGCCTGCCCCTGCAGCGTAGCGTCAATCGCGCCGCCGCTGTGCATCAGTGCGGTTTCTGCCGATGCGCGCCGCATCTGGTCGCAGTCTGCGGCTGTCCAATTTCGCTACTGTGCATCACTTAAAAAGATGTGTATCGCCTAGGGATGGTCTGATCAACGCAGCCGGAAAACGAAACACGCCACATCCGCCGCGCTGAGGGCGCTCAACCCCCCGGTTTTTTGCCGTTTTCGGCATGTTTTCGGGGTATTGNTCCGCGTCGCCGAAGGTCAGTTGCATCGTCATCGTCCTGGTGCCTCTGTGCGATTGTCGCAGGATCAGGGGGAGTTGTTCAGAGTTTCCCTAGGGTTCCGGAAACCGCTTGTGCAGTAATTCAATGAACGTGCGTTTGACGCGGTATTGCTGGCGCAGGCGGGCAAGTTCGGCGTCGAATGCAGCGTGACCCTGCGCGCCCTGCTGCTGGTAAAGGCGCTGCAGCGTGGGAAGCAGCCCGATCGCCGCCACGTAGCCATGGCGATCGGTGCGCGCGATGTGCGCATCGATCAGGGTGTGGCAAATCCGCAGCGCGGCGGCCGGGTCGTGCGTCTCGGCCGCCGGCAATAGGCGCTCCCAGGTACCTAGTGGGAGCTTGCGCGTCTGGTCGGCTGCCAGTTCCAGCGCACGCTGGGTCTGTCCCTCGGCGAGCAGCAGACTGATGCGGGTGTCGTGCGCATCGATGAAGCGCGGCACCGCCTTGGTGTCCAGCGCCTGCAATGCACGTTCGCGCCATGCCTCCCAGGCGTCCAGCAGCGATGCCGCCTCTTGCAGAGCCAGGTAGGTCTCTTCATTGGGCATGAGCAGATACACCTTCCAGCGCAACGTCAACGCATCCTCAGGAAAGCCATCACGCACGTAGACTGTCGCCAACGCAGCCAGCAGGCGGCCGTCCTGCGGGTCGGCCTTGACGCCGCGCTCCAGCCATTCCAAGGCCTGGCGCTGGCGCCCGTGTTCGCCACAGCGGCGCGCCATCTCCAGATGATCCCAGCCGCTGGAACAGGTGTGGGCGAAGAACTCCAGCATGGCATCCACGCTGGCGCCGCAACGCGCGGTGTCTTCGAGCAGCGACTCGGCCGACAGTCGCCGCGCCCGGTCGCCGCGGGCATGCAGGATCTTCAGTGCCGCGTGTTGCAGCCGTGCGATGTCCGCTGCACTCAGCAGCGCGGCATAGTCCTGCAAGGGGCGCAGCAGGCTCCATTGGTCGAGCATGCGCAGTTCGAACAGGCGATCGCCGAGCGTATCGGTGCCGGCTGCATGCGCGGCCTCCAGGTGCGCATGTCCCAACGCACGCAGGCGCTCGCCCAGATCGCCGCGCGAATCGTCGACCTCTTCGTAGATCGCCAGCAGCCGTTTGAACGCGTACTCGTGCAGATCCAGCGCCGCCAGCGGGTCACGTTGCCGCGCCTGCTCCAGCAAGGATGGCAACACCCCCAACTGCTTGCTATAGGCAATGGTGGCGCTCCAGTCCATGAATCGCTTGCGGCCAAGCAAGGTGGAGATCGCCTTGCGCCACTGCTGCAACGGCGCGACGGCCAGTTGTGCCTGGCTCAGCAGGCGCTTGCGCAACTGGGCATCGTTGTCAGCCAACTCCAGGATCAAGGCCTGCAAGGCCTGTGGGGTCTGCGTCGACAACCAGTGCTGCAGGACACGGTCGCTGGATTCGGCCACTGGCACGCCGGCAGTCGTGCGCTTGGTGCGTTTTTGGAAGCTGGGGTCGGCACTCGTCCGTGCCCAGCTGAGGGCAACGGCCACCTGGTGCTTGCAGAATTCGGCTTGCTGACCGATCGGGCAGTCGCACTGCCCCCGCAAGCGGCCATTTCGCCAGACCAGCTCCACGGCATAGTCGTCGCTACCGCTAACGATAGCGTCGACCCGCAGCGGCTCAACCGTCTGCAAGGTGACGCGTTCCTGATCTGCATAGACCAGGCCGCGCGCATAGTAGCTGGGCGTGGTGATGCCGAGCAGGAAGGAACGATCGAGATCGGCAGGCGAAAAGCGGGCTGTCATGCAGGTATGGGCGAATCTGCGCCAATGGCACAGTGGCAGGATGGTCGAGCCGAATTTTGCCAGAACGGGATGGACACGCGACAATCGCGGGCCGTACCCATCGGGGGCGTTTTCCCCCGATGCCGCCCGCGATCCAGTCGGCAACGTACCCTCCCGTATTGTCGCCACTGTCTCCTTTCCTCCGAGGTCCTATCCCGCGCCATGTCGAAGACACCGAAGATCCTCTACACGCTCACCGACGAAGCTCCCTTCCTCGCCACGCAGTCGCTGCTGCCGATCATCGATGCCTACACCGATACCGCCGGCATCGTGGTCCAGACGCGCGATATCTCGCTGGCCGGCCGCATCCTGGCGCTGTTTCCCGAGCATCTGAGCGACACGCAGAAGATCGCCGACGACCTGGCCGAACTGGGCGAGCTGGCCACCACGCCGGAAGCCAACATCATCAAGTTGCCCAACATCAGCGCCTCGGTGCCGCAACTCAAGGCGGCCATCAAGGAGCTGCAGGGGCAGGGCTACGCGCTGCCGGCCTATCCGGACGAGCCCAAGGACGCCGCCGAAAAAGACATCAAGGCGCGCTACGACAGGGTCAAGGGCAGTGCGGTGAATCCGGTGCTGCGCGAAGGCAATTCCGACCGCCGTGCACCGCTGTCGGTCAAGAACTACGCACGCAAGCATCCGCACCGCATGGGCAAGTGGAACAGCGACTCCAAGTCGCATGTCGCGCACATGGATGCCGGCGATTTCTTCGGCAGCGAGCAGTCCGCCACCATCGCCGATGCCGGCACGCTGAAGATCGAATTCGTCGGTGCCGGTGGCAACAGCACCGTGTTGAAAGACAAAGTGGCGGTGAAAACGGGCGAGATCGTCGATGCTGCCGTGCTGAGCAAGCGC
Source organism: Xanthomonas cassavae CFBP 4642 (assembly GCF_000454545.1). Lineage (NCBI taxonomy): Bacteria > Pseudomonadati > Pseudomonadota > Gammaproteobacteria > Lysobacterales > Lysobacteraceae > Xanthomonas > Xanthomonas cassavae. The sequence goes on along the minus strand of NZ_CM002139.1, from coordinate 4,561,549 downwards.
GCGCTGGCCAGCTTCATCGACGCAGAGATCGCCGATGCGAAATCGAAGGGCGTGCTGTTTTCGGTGCACCTCAAGGCCACCATGATGAAGGTGTCCGACCCGGTGCTGTTCGGCGTGGTGGTTGGTGAGTTCTACAAGGACACGCTGAGCAAGCATGCCGATGCGCTCAAGTCGGTTGGTTTCGATCCCAACAACGGCATCGGCGATCTGTACGCACGTATCACGTCGCTGCCGGAAGCGAAGCAAGCCGAAATCAAGGCCGATATCCAGGCCGAATACGCGCAACGTCCGGGCCTGGCGATGGTCAATTCCGACAAGGGCATCACCAACCTGCACGTGCCCAGCGACGTGATCGTGGACGCCTCGATGCCGGCGATGATTCGCGACTCCGGTCAGATGTGGAATGCGCAAGGCAAGTTGCAGGACACCAAGGCGGTGATTCCGGACCGTTGCTATGCTGGCGTGTATCAAGCGGTGATCGACGACTGCCGCACGCACGGGGCGTTCGACCCGGCCGCCATGGGCTCGGTGCCCAATGTCGGCCTGATGGCGCAGAAGGCCGAGGAATACGGCTCGCACGACAAGACCTTCCAGATGCCTGCCGCCGGCACCGTCAAGGTCAGCGACGGCAACGGCAAGACGGTGTTCGAGCACGCGGTGGAGGCCGGTGATCTGTGGCGCATGTGCCAGGTCAAGGACGCGCCGATCCAGGACTGGGTCAAGCTGGCCGTGGAGCGCGCGCGCCTGAGCGATACGCCGGCGGTGTTCTGGCTGGACAAGGCGCGTGCGCACGACGCGCAGGTGATCGCCAAGGTTGAGCAGTATCTGAAGGATCACGACACCAGCGGTCTGGATATCCGCATCCTGCCGCCGGTGGAAGCGACCACCTTCTCGCTGGAGCGCATCCGCAAGGGCCAGGACACGATCTCGGTCACCGGCAACGTGCTGCGCGATTACCTCACCGACCTGTTCCCAATCATGGAGCTGGGCACCAGCGCCAAGATGCTCTCCATCGTGCCGCTGATGGCCGGTGGCGGCCTGTTCGAGACCGGCGCCGGTGGCTCGGCCCCCAAGCATGTGCAGCAGTTCGTCGAAGAAAACTGCCTGCGCTGGGATTCGCTGGGTGAATTCCTGGCCCTGGCCGCCTCGCTCGAACATCTGGGCAACCGTTACGACAATGCCTCGGCCACCGTGCTGGCCAAGGCGCTGGACGTGGCCAACGGCCAGTTCCTGGACAACAACAAGTCGCCGGCGCGCAAGGTCGGCGAGCTCGACAACCGTGGCAGCCACTTCTATCTGGCGATGTACTGGGCGCAGGCCCTGGCCGCGCAGACCGAAGACACCGCGTTGCAGGCCAAGTTCGCACCGCTGGCCAAGGCCTTGACCGAGAACGAAGCAGCGATCGTCGCCGAGCTCAATGGAGCGCAGGGCAAGCCGGTGGAAATCGGCGGTTACTACCACCCGGACCTGGCCAAGGTCAGCGAGGCGATGCGGCCGAGCAAGACCTTCAACGACATCCTCGCCACGTTGAAAGCCTGAGTCGCGGCTCCCCGGCTGGTGCGTCGACATGCCGATCAAGGCCCGCCTCTGCCAGAGGCGGGCCTTGTCGTTTCAGCGGAAAGGCGACAGCGCCGTGATGGCGCGCAGCAGGCGGCGCTTGCGGCGCGCCATGCGTTGCTCGCACCGGGCGCGTTGCGCCGCGTCGATATGTTCCGCGTCGGGCGCGGGAGGGGCTTCCGGGGCCTGCGGCGCTGCCGGGTCCGCCACAGCGTCTGGCTCGGTCAGCCGCTGCGCGAGGTCCACGTCGGCAATGTGCCCGTGGTGGAACAGCAAGTCGGTAAAGATGCGCATCGATCCTGCCTCCACTTGAGTGGAATCCACAGTAGGTGCAGGCTAGGGGCGGCAAAAGCGATGCTTTTGCAAGGTCGTATTGAATTCCATTCAAGGGTTCAGCTATGTCGCGTCCGCCGCTCCACGCATTGCAAGGCTTCGTCAGCGCCGTACGCCTGGGCAACCTGTCGCGTGCCGCCGCCACGATGCATCTCACCGTCAGTGCGCTCAGCCACCAGATGCGCGCACTCGAGCAACGGTTGGGCTATCCGCTGCTGCAGCGGCATGCGCGTGGCGTCACCGCCACGCCGCAGGGCCAGCAACTGCTCGATCGTATCGCCCCGCATCTGGATGCGATCGCCGAGGCGTTTCAACCATTCGGTCCGCGCCGCGACGACACGCTCACGTTGAGCGTGACCCCGTCGATGGCATCGACCTGGCTGGTGCCGCGCCTGGGCGGCTTTCTGGCCGACCATCCCACCATCGAGATCAATCTGCTTTCCAGCGAACGGCTGGTGGACTTCGAGCGCCAGCAGCAGGTGGACGGCGCCATGCGCATCGGCGCCGGGCACTGGCCCGGTGTCGTTGCCGAGCCGCTGTTCGACGACTGGCTGGTTCCGATGGCGAGCCCGGCCCTGATCGCGCGCATGGGCGGCGTGGACGCACCGCCGTTGCAGGACTGGCCGCTGCTGGGCGATCCGGACGACGCCTGGCGGCGCTGGTTTGCGGCGTTCGGCGGCGCCGCGCCGCGCCGCTATGTCGCCGTGCTCGACGAATCGGAGGCGCATCACCGTGCCGCCTTGGAAGGTGTCGGCGTCGCCTTGGGACGGGTAACGCGCGCACGCCTGTTGCTGGCGTCCGGCCAATTGGTGGCGCTGTCCACGCAACGGCTCAAGACCGGCTGGTCGCACTATCTCGTGTATCCGCCACGCTCGGCCGCGCATGCCGGTTTTCTCGCATTCCGCGCATGGTTGCAGCTGCAGGCGCGCGAACATATCACGCACGCGCAGCAGACTGCCAACGCGCCGACCGCGCCACCTGCTGCACCGACCACGGCGCCGCCTGCCACGCGCCGCCGCAAGCCTCCGAGGACACTGCCGGCATGAACCTGCGACCCTTCCTCCGCAATCCGAGCGCCGCGCATTGGCGATCGCCCATGCCGTCTACGATGCCTTCGAGGATTACCACGCGCGGTTCTCCGAGATCACCGCCCGCGCCATGCAACGCTTCGAGGCACGCGACTGGAGCGGCGCTCGCGACGACGCCGTGGCGCGCATCGCACTCTACGACCACTACATCGCCGAATGCATGCTGCGCCTGCGCGCGCGCGGTGTTGCTGGGCCAGGCGCACGACCGCGCGCTGTGGATGCGGGCGCGCAATTGCTATGCCACGCTCCTGGAAGGGCTGATCGATCAGGAGTTGTACAAGACCTTCTACAACACCCTGACCCGGCGTTACTTCGGCACCCACGGGGTCGATGCCGGCATCGAATTTATCGCGCTGGATATCGAGCCGACCGATGCCATCACCGTGCCGGTTGCCCGGCACACCTATGCGGTGTCGCCGGGTCGGCTGACCGACATGCTGGTGCGGGTGCTGGGCGATTACGCCTTCGCGGTGCCCTACGCGCATCGCACGCGGTGCGCAGCGGCGATCGCAGTCCGCCTGCTCGACGATCTTGCCCACTGGGGCGAACACCCGGTGCGCAGCGTGGAATTGCTGGAAACCGTGTTCTATCGCGAACGTCGCGCCTATCTGGTCGGCCGTGTGTTCGGTGAGCATCGCTTCTCGCCATGCGTCATCGCCCTGGTCAATGACGATGCCGGTCTGCGTGCCGAAGCGGTGCTGACCAAGCGCAGTGATGTCGCCCAACTGTTCAGTAACTCGCGCAGTTATTTTCAAGCCGACCTGTCGACGGTCGGCGATGCGGTGGTGTTCCTGCGCAGCCTGTTGACCCACAAGCCGGTGGACGAGTTGTACACCATGCTGGGCCGCGCCAAGCAGGGCAAGACCGAACGCTATCGGACGTTTTTCAGCCATTTCCAGGCGCAGCCGTCCGAGCAGCTGGTGCATGCCGATGGCACGCCCGGCATGGTCATGGTGGTATTCACGCTGCCCAGTTATCCGCTGGTGTTCAAGCTCATCCGCGACCGCTTCGCCTATCCCAAGACCATGAGCCGTGCGCAGGTGGAGGGCAAATACGAGTTGGTCTTCCAGCTCGACCGCATCGGCCGCCTGCTCGACGCGCAGCCGTATCGCTACCTGCGCTTTCCCAAATCGCGCTTCTCGCCGGCGCTGCTGCAGGAACTGCAGACCAGCTGCGCAACGAGCCTGGGCGAAGACGGCGACGATGTGCTGATCGCGCTGTGCTACGTGCAACGGCGCCTGCGCCCGCTCAACCTGTACCTGCGCGAGCAATTGCCCGAGGCCGCGCATGCGGCGGCGCTGGACTATGGCCAGGCCATCAAGGACATGGCGCGCAACAACATCTTTCCCGGCGACATGCTGCTGAAGAACTTCGGCATCACCCGCCACCAGCGTGCGGTGTTCTACGACTACGACGAACTGTGCCTGATCACCGAATGCAGCTTCCGCGACTGGCCCACACCCACCACCTACGAAGAGCAGATGGCGGCCGAACCATGGTTCCATGTCGGCCCGCGCGATGTGTTTCCCGAACGGTTTGCCTTGTTCATGGGCCTGCCCGCCTCGCAGCTGGAAGCGGTCAAGCACATTCACCCGGAGCTATTCGACCCACAATGGTGGCGAGATCTACAGGCGCGCCTGCGCGAAGACGATTACCCGGACACGCCGCCGTATGCAGAATCGCGGCGGCTGGCGTAGCGGTGATGGGTGCACGGCTACGAAGCCGCATGGCGGGGCACTCGCGGGATCGGTAGGCGCGTTCGTGCGCCGTGATGCGAGCGCTACGGACTGCCCGCCGCTCGCAACAGCGCAGCGCTGGTCAGTGCCGAACATTTCGTTTTCGCCCACGCACTGGTACAACAGTCACTCATGTCGAAGGAGTGCGGCAATGCAATGGAAGCAATGGGTCGGGTTCTTAGGTATCCCCACGTTTTACAGTACCAATGTCATCTGCTCGCGCACTGCGTCGGACAGTGTGCGCAAGCGATCTAGCCAGCGTGAGACCGGTTCCATGGGCCAGCGCCTGATCAGCGCCTCACGGCCGACGCGCAGTGTCGAGTAAAGCTTGCGAGTGCTGCTGCGTGGCGACAGCCACTGGGCGATACCGGTGGCTTCGCAGCCCAGTCCTGCCAGCCAACTGGCGAAGGTGGCCAGCGTGCTGAGCAACAACAGGATCTGCAACCGCTCACCGCGACGGGTCAGGCTGTCCTCCATCGCCTGACCGTAGCGATGCGATTTCAGATCCCGAAATGCCAGCTCGATCTGCATCCTTCATGCGTACAGGTTGACCAATTGCTTCGCGCTTGGCGCTTGCAGCTGTGGGGAGGCAACGATCAGCCATGGCTCGCGCTCACGCGCTGCTGCTTTCAAACTGGATGATGCTCGCGAGACCTTGGCAGGTGAGCGTCGGTTGCGTTGCTGACGTCCCTGCGGTGTCTTGGCATAGAGCACCAGACGGCAATCGAGTGGATCACTGCGATTGGCCTGCATCGGTGGCAATTCGTATGCACGGTTAGACGCCAGCGCATGCAGGCGACGGCTATCGATCCATTGCGCTGCATCATCGGGCACGTCGTGCGGCTTGACCTGCGTGCGCCCGCGTAAGCGCCCGACCCAATCCCAGCCCATCGCCGACACCGCGCGAAACCATGGTGTGCGGAATCCGGCGTCGGTGACCAGGGTCGGGCGCACATCGTCTGGAATCAGTGCGCGCAGTTGCTGCAGAAAACGCTTCTCTGCGCCGGGCGAGCCCTGCTGTTTCCCAGCAACCACCATGTCCAGCAAGGTGAGCGTGCGTCCACCGATCGGCACAGCTGCGCGCAGCAGGCACCACGACTTGTCCGGCTTCAAATCGCTCCAGTCGATGACGATCACCGGCTGCTCGCCGCGCAACAGCCAATGCGCCATGTCCTGCTCGATGGCTGATCGCTCGACCTGCAACCTGCGATTGCACAGCAGGCGGTCGCATGCCTTGAGGGGCGCACGTACCCGCGTCGCAGCGGGC
>NZ_CM002139.1:4547818-4555468 GCF_000454545.1 Xanthomonas cassavae CFBP 4642 | reverse complement strand
GGGGGGGGGGGCACCTATAGATAAATAGGCATTCGCCCACAGCAAAAAAAAGGGGGGGGTAAAATTATAGTCACAAGTACGACTTGAATTGTGAGGTGTGTGCCCATTAGCGACGCTTGCTAGGTCTGCGTAGTGCCAGTTGCTTTGGACTGTGTACGCAACTGATTCACTCTGTTTAAAGCTAATGAATGAATGAATTGATTGATTGATACAAGACAACCTTCTTGTAAGCAAGTCTTCTTTCGGTGCGTTAAGAAGACTCTTCTGAAAGAGGGAAAATATAGAAATTCCTATTTTAAGGATACTCAGTTAATGACCATTAAAATAAAGGCGGTATTGCCGACCGCGGCGGCACTGGCATTCTGTTCGGCCTCGGTATGGGCGGCCGCTCCTGCTCCCGTGACTGTCAGCGGTGGAACGGTGAACTTCACGGGACGCATCGTTGATGCTGCATGTTCGTTGGATACCGGTGCGAGCGAGACAATTGTTAATTTGGGAGAAGTGCGAGCCGCCGCGTTGGCAAAAAAGGGCGCGACGAGTACGCCAGTTTCGTTTTCAATCAAGCTGTCAGATTGCGTATTGGCAAGCAGCGACACAACAACGGATTCTTACTCAACGGCAGCGGTTACGTTTGTAGGCACGCCTGTGGGCTCAGACAATACCGTGCTTGCCTTAAATGGTGGCGATGGCGCAGTCGGTGTCGCAGCGGCTAATGTTGGCATCCAGATCCTCCAGGACGCCGAACCGGTCGCCATTGCCGGCTCGCAGAGTTCCGCTGCGAAACCTATCGTGGCTGGTGAGAATACACTTTACTTCGGAGCTCAGTACGTTGCTACAGCGGCAGGCGCAACGGCCGGTGCGGCTAACTCGAGCCTTACTTTTAACTTGACGTACGAATAATCCTGTTATTGCCGGCGCAGCATATCTTGGGATATGCTGCCTTTGAGGTTTGAATAATGATTGGCCTGACGTATCTTTTCAGGGCTCAAGTAGCTATTTTTGTTTTCGGTGCCTTCATGTGCTTTAATGCCATCGCCGGAGGGATTACCGTGGGCGGTACGCGCGTTATTTACCCGGCAAACGCAAAGTCTGTTGATGTTTCAATAAAAAACACTTCGTCGCATTCAGTGTATTTGGTTCAGTCTTGGGTTGAGGACGCGCAACAAAAAAAAATAGCGACTTCATCGTTACGCCTCCGTTGTACACCAGCAATTCGGGAGATGAAAATATTCTTCGCTTGATTTATGTCGGCAGTTCGCCCGCATCTGATCGAGAGACACTTTATTATTTTAATGCAAAGGCCATTCCGGCTGAGGACAAGGCGCAAGTGCAGGGAAAAAACATCTTGGTGATTGCTACGGTCACTCGTATCAAGCTTTTCATCCGGCCGCCAGGTCTAAAGCCGTCTGTCGACGAGGCGCCGCGTCGGCTGACCTTCAAGCGGCAAGATGGGCAAATCACGGTCACCAACCCTACGCCTTACTACCTTACGCTGGTTGGCTTGCGTTTGGGGGGCGATAAGCTTAAGTCCATGATGGTGGCGCCGTTTAGTTCCGCGACCGAGACGACGGATGGGTCGGACGCACGTTCCATTGATTATCACGTCATTGATGATTTCGGTGCGGTGACTCCGGAATTCCATGCCTCTATAAGTCTTTCGTGAGCTGTGATGTGGCGGAAGTATCACGCAAGTCTAATCGGGTGGATGACGTTAGTTTTAGCGTCGCCGGCCTTGGCCGCCGACGCTAGAGGAGACGCAAATCTTTGGTTCGATCCTGGGTTCATTTCCGGCAACTCTCAGGCTGTGGCCGATCTGTCGCGTTTCCAGCGGAGGGGGGCACAACTGCCAGGGAGTTATCTGGTGGACTTTTGGCTGAACGGGCAGCGTATTGACAACAGAACTATCCGCTTTATCGCTCGTCCAGCAGATTCGGTTACCCCGTCAGAAACGATCACCATTGATAACAATGGCGACGCGGGCACCATCGTACGCGATGACACGGGGCTCATGGCTTGCGTGTCAGCTAAGGAGTTGCAGGCGATCGGCGTCAAGTCATCGGCGTTGACAGACGTCATCGTGGACAAAGGAGATAGCGGCGATTGCCCGTCTCTCGAATCAGTTATTCCAGGTGCAAAGTCTGTGCTCGATTTCCAGAAAATGCGTCTGTATATCAGTGTTCCTCAAGCCGCTCTTGTTCGGTTGCCGTCAGGGTGGATCGCGCCGGATCGCTGGGATGAGGGTATAGATGCAGGGTTGCTTTCATATCGCGTTAGTGGCAGCACCAGCCGTGCAGGAAATAGCAACAGCAGCGATCATTACTTTAGCGCTATCAGTGGCTTCAATCTGGGAGCATGGCGCGTGCGCGATAGCAGGAGTTGGAGCGATTACAATAACCGTTTGTACCATTATCAGAAGTGGGAGCACCAGAGTACCTACGTCGAACGTGCGCTGATTCCATGGCGAAGCGAGATGACCGTCGGGGACACGAATACCAATGGAGACGTCTTCGATGCTCTCGGTGTCCGAGGGCTGCAGCTTGCCACCGACGAGAACATGTATCCCTATAGCCTGCGAGGCTACGCGCCCGTGATACGAGGAACTGCCAGCACCAATGCACAGGTAACGGTCCGGCAGAACGGCTATACGATCTACCAGACAAGCGTTGCGCCCGGGGCTTTCGTGATAAGTGACCTGACTCCGTCTAGCGCAGGCAGTGACCTTGAGGTGACTGTCAAGGAGGCGAGCGGACCCGTTCGTAGCTGGGTCGTTCCCTATTCCTCTCTTCCGATATTGCAGCGGCAGGGTTTTGTGAAGTACTCGGTTTTTGCGGGTCGTTATCGCTCGGCTGATAACGAACACAAGAGCCCGCCCATGGCTGAGGGCACAATGGTTTGGGGTTTGCCGTATGGTCTGACGGTTTTCGGCGGATTGCAGTACACCCAACGTTATCGGTCGACGTTGATCGGCACGGGTGTCAACATGGGCAAGGCAGGTGCTCTGTCTGCGGACGTGACGGAGGCTGACAGCCGGCTTGTTGATGGCTCACGGCATAAAGGAGGGTCGCTGCGGATATTGTATGCCCGTACGTTTAACGCCACTGGATCCACGCTTCAGGTAACGGGTTTCCGGTATTCCACCAAGGGCTTCTATACGCTGGAAGAAACGGCCCTAAAGGACATGCAAGGGTGCGCGACTAATGCGACCACGGTGCCTAATGAGAATTATCCGATAAGCTATGACTGTTACGACCTTGATTCTCACCGGCGACAGCTTCTCCAGGCTAGCCTCTCGCAACGTGTGGGCAATTCGACAAACGTATACCTGACGGGTTCGAACCAAACCTACTGGAAGGCGAGCCGCAGCACCACTTCATTACAATTGGGGCTCAGTGGCGCATTCCGCCATGTCAATTACAACCTGTCGTATAGTATGACGCGAGCATTTTCAAGGGCAAGCACAGACCGAACGCTTTACCTCTCGTTATCAATGCCACTGGATTTTTGGCGGTCCCATAACGGTAGCTCCAGTCCGGGGTACGTCGCTACGCTGACGACTACGCAGGATAATGAAGGAAGCCGTTCATTTGCCGCAGGCGTCAGTGGAACCGCGCTGGAAGATGCTTCCCTGAACTGGAGTGTGTCTCAAAGTCGCGCCAGCGGTGATAAGAGCGGAGACGCGAGCATTAACCACCAAGGTGCGCACGGCAATGCCAGCCTGGGATATAGTTACAGCAACAGCTACCAGCAGTTCAGCTATAGCTTTTCCGGTGGCGCTCTCTTGCATCGAAACGGTCTGACGATGGGGCAGTCGCTAGGCGATACCAACATCCTCGTGACCGCGCCTGGTGCATACGGCGTGGCACCAGCAAACACGATCGGAGTCAGGACTGATCGGCGGGGTTACGCTGTGGTGCCTTACGCCTCGGCCTATCAAGAAAACCGGGTTGCGCTCGATCTTACGACCTTGGCCGGCAATACCGACATAGAAAATGCTGTTGCCAGTGTCGTGCCCACTCTCGGCGCGGTGGTAAGGGCGAAGTTTGTCGCGCATACCGGTGCCCGTGCGCTTATAACCCTTACGCATAAGGGCGCGCCACTTCCGTTTGGTACGACCGTAAGTAGCAGTAGCAGTAGCGGTATTGTTGCCGACAACGGTGAGGTATTTCTTTCTGGTCTTGCGCCGTCCGGTACGCTCCGCGCGGAGTGGGGTGACGGACCAGACCATCAATGTCTAGTGCAGTACACGTTACCAGAAGGAGCCACTTCGTCGGAGAAGATTGTTATTTTGACTCGCGATTGCTCAAGTTCAATCGTGCCCGGTGTCGACCGCTTGCATTAGTACCGATCAATTAATTCGACCCACAGATCGATGTCAGGAAAAATGTAATGTGCCAAAGTGAGTCAGCCTCCGGATTAAAAGCGATGCTGTTGCTGACGTTTTTGTTGTTCACTCCCCTGCGTGCGGTGGCGATGACAAGTGCAACGACGCCGGTATCCCTCCAAATAACTGCGACTGTAAAGACGGAGTGTTCCATAACGTTGTCCAGCGATACGTTGGACTTGGGCACAGTTTCAGCAACAGATGTGCGGGCTCATCGCGGGCCAGGACAACCGTTGACCGGGCTAAGTAGAAGTTCATTCGATGTGATAACTCGATGCACAGGAAGAACAACGACCACCCCTGGAGATGTATTGACGCTAAGCACCCCCATTGTCGCGGGGGGCGATCGGGTGGGGACGGATGGGGATTTCATTCGTTACAGCGTCAGTAGCCTTGTGTTCAATAGTGTAACAAAATCAGTAAGTTTTCCTATTGGGACGGGCGACGACCTGGGCACGGGTCATTTAAATCACTTACCTATTCTAGTGGTTACAGGTGCCAATTACGCGTCGGCGATTGCCGGAACGTACTCGGCAACTCTGACTATTACGCTGACGACCGACTGAATAAATGGTAACGTTTGCATGTACTCGGTTTAGTCGATGAGCATCTACGCCGGCATGCGCGCAAAAAATATGGATAGTTATTATGAATGAAAAGAAACGACTATGGTTCGCCCTGCTGATGTGGTGCTTCTCTTGGCCTATTGGCGGGGCAATGGCGACAGACGTTGGATCGATCACCATAAGTTCGACTATACAAGCGGATTGCAGTATTTCGGTGAATACTTCCCAAGTGGTTCTAGGCTCGATCTCAGCGACCGATGTTCGGAAGACGGTGGCAGGCAACCTACTCGTCGATACCTCAGGTTCGTTCACTGTAACGCCTACGTGCGTAGGGGCAGCAGCGGGAACTTTGACCCTTAGCACGTCGGGGGGAGTCGCGGACGGCTATCTCATGACGAGCGACGGAAGCGATTATATTCGTTTCAAGATTGAAGAGAGTTCTCAGGGAGAATTTGAGTCTTTCGATTCTACCTCAAAGTCCGTTTCCCTGGGAATAAGTGGAGCTAATTTATCTGCAGGTAATCCTTTGACGTTTAATGTCCTCGGAATCGCTGGCGCAAATAGTAGCTCGGCCATGGCCGGAACCTATTCGTCCACGCTTAATATTGAATTGGCTGCGGAGTAGGTGTGAGGAGCTAAGGACATATAGGTGGAATAACCGATTTATCTTTTTCATTATGGCATGGTGACTTGTGTTTATGATGCATTTAGGGAGGGTTATCAGGAGGGCGGTGGCAATTGTCGTCGGATTTGTCAGTGCCGCCGCGATCTCGCCAAACGCAAACGCCGCCTGGACCCCGGCCACGGTGACCCTAAATCAGGTCGTGGCTGGCAAACCTGGAGAAAGTACTATCGATGCATTGTCTTTTGGGACTTCTTATGGAGATTTCGGTAGCACTAATTCATGGTTGTTGGGCGGGCTTAGTGCCAACACTATTACTAATGCCACGCTTACGGGCACGTTGCGTTTGAAAATTCCTTTACTATATGCCAGAGGGATTGCACCGAATACCACCGAATATACTGGCTTCCAGACTGTCGATATACCGGTCTCTGCGTTACTAAGTTCCTCCGCGGTGAACCTGGATGCTTATACTGCGAATGATCCTAATGCTACTATGGGCCCTTATCCTCGCACTATCGGCATAACTCCGACTAATAATCTTTCGGACCTTGCATTAGTCAGTACTAGTACGTCGGTCCCAGGGAAAGTGAACATTGTTCGCGAAATTTATTACGGGGAGAATCACTGGACGTTAACCATTACGGGGACATCGCCAGTGATGCCAGCATGCACGTTGGCTCTGAACGAAAGTGCGGTCGATCTGGGCACTCTCTCATCGTTGGCGCTTCAGAAGGCGGCCACAAACGACGCTCTTGGCACAAGCGTCGCCGTGTTGATGACGAGTAAGTGCTCAGGGGCGACTACAGGGACGTTCACCTTCAGTACAACGGGGAATGTGGCAGATGGCAATCTCGTCCCCACGGGGGACGTCATACGCTTCAGAATGCAACTGGAAATGTTGGATGAGCCGTACGCCGTGGCTTTTGACAATAGTACAAAGTCTTCTAGCATCGCGACTCCAGCTGGTTTTTTGTCGATGAGTCATATTTCCGTTGTTAGGGTATCTGCCCTAGCAGGCAGCAACAGGGCCGCCACTGCCGGAGCGTACTCAAGCACCGTTACGATTACATTAACGCCGGATTAACTGATGATGCTGTGGGCTCGTTGACTTGTCGCCCCCCGTTAGTGAGTGCCAACCATCACCCGATGGCAGCCGGATCGTTTTGTTGCCTGAATTCGATGGGCGTAAGCCCGCCCAAGCTGTCATGCGGTACTTCTCGGTTGTAGTCGACCAGCCATCGCTCTGCCTGGTCGCGAACTTCGCTGAGGTTGCGGAAGACATGCATGTCCAGCACGCCGCGACGGAAGCTGCCGTTGAAGCGCTCGATGAACCCGTTCTGCATCGGTCGTCCCGGTTCGATAAAGTCACGCTTGATGCTTTTCCGCTCGGCCCATTCGGCGAGCGCCAAAGCGACAAACTCCGGACCGTTATCACGGCGGAGCTTCGCGGGATAGCCGCCAGGCAGCCACACGCTCCAGCGTGCGGATGACACGGGATGCAGGAAGGTTCAGATCGATCTCCACCGCCAGTGCTTCGCGCGTGAAGTCGTCGATGACGTTGAAGGTGCGGAATCGACGCCCATCCCGGAGTGCGTCGGACATGGAATCGACTGACCAGCTCCGGTTGATCGCGTCGCCGGCCACCAGCGGCATGGGATGCCGCGTGGGCACGCGTTTCTTCCCGCGACGGCGGCGGTTGAGCTGCATCAGGCAATACACGCGCCAAACCTGATGTTTCCCCACATTTCTTCCTGCAATGTCAAGCAATTGTTGCTTCAAGATGTGGAAGAAGGTGCGCGCATGGGGCACGCTTCAAGGTGACTAAGCCACAGAAGAGCGCCCACCATGCGCGCCAGTGAAGTATTGCAGAAGTGCCTGTCTAACTCACTCTCCGGGATGCATTACGCCAACGCACCTTGCTGCGCGCGGTTGAAGCGCTAGGGCACGGAGGCCGGCTGACGCTGATCGACATCGCACGCGCTTGGCCCGCTGCGACGCGGGTACGTGCGCCCCTCAAGGCATGCGACCGCCTGCTGTGCAATCGCAGGTTGCAGGTCGAGCGATCAGCCATCGAGCAG
>NZ_CM002139.1:4484115-4547812 GCF_000454545.1 Xanthomonas cassavae CFBP 4642 | reverse complement strand
TCGCACGCGCTTGGCCCGCTGCGACGCGGGTACGTGCGCCCCTCAAGGCATGCGACCGCCTGCTGTGCAATCGCAGGTTGCAGGTCGAGCGATCAGCCATCGAGCAGAACATGGCGCATTGTCTGTTGCGCGGCAAGCAGCCGGTGATCGTGATCGACTGGAGCGATTTGAAGCCTGATACGCCCAGTGTTTCCTAGACATCTCAAGGTCATAGAAAAGGTTAAACGCACGACCACTGATGCAAGCGCGCGCTCCGGGCAGCGTGTGGCCGGGTGCGCCGCGTTTGCCGGCACTGCGAAGGCAGGGCGCGCCAAGGCGCCTGGATGGGCCGAGCCCACCGATCACGTGCCTGGCAACGCAGATCCACCGAAGCGATGCTTGCATCCGGTCAACTGGCCCACAACAAAAAAGCCCCGCAATGCGGGGCTCTCATTGATGCAAACCGACCTCAGCGCTTCATCGAACTGAAGAACTCGTCGTTGGACTTGGTGGTCTTCATCTTGTCCAGCAGGAATTCCATCGCGGCGATCTCGTCCATCGGGTGCAGCAGCTTGCGCAGGATCCAGATCTTCTGCAGCAGCTCCGGCTCGATCAGCAGATCTTCGCGGCGCGTGCCCGAACGGTTGATGTCGATCGCCGGGTACACACGCTTTTCGGTGATGCGACGGTTCAGATGCACTTCGCTGTTGCCGGTGCCCTTGAACTCTTCGTAGATCACCTCGTCCATCTTGCTGCCGGTTTCCACCAGCGCGGTGGCGATGATGGTCAGCGAGCCGCCTTCTTCCACGTTACGCGCCGCACCGAAGAAGCGCTTCGGGCGGTGCAGGGCGTTGGCGTCCACACCACCGGTGAGCACCTTGCCGGAGCTGGGCACCACGTTGTTGTAGGCGCGCGCCAGGCGGGTGATGGAGTCGAGCAGGATCACCACGTCCTTCTTGTGCTCGACCAGGCGCTTGGCGCGCTCGATCACCATCTCGGCGACCTGCACGTGGCGCGCAGCCGGCTCGTCGAACGTGGAGGAGATGACCTCGCCGCGCACGGTGCGCTGCATTTCGGTCACTTCTTCCGGGCGCTCGTCGATCAGCAGCACGATCATGTGCACTTCGGGGTGATTGGTGGTGATGGCCGTGGCCACCTGCTGCATCATCATCGTCTTACCGGCCTTGGGCGGGGAGACGATCAGCGCACGCTGGCCCTTACCCTGCGGTGCCATCAGATCCAGGATGCGGCCGGTGATGTCTTCGGTGGACCCATCGCCACGTTCCAGACGGAAGCGGCGACGCGGGAACAGCGGGGTCAGGTTCTCGAACAGCACCTTGTTCTTGCTCGCTTCCAGCGGCTCACCGTTGATGGTGTCCACGATCGACAGCGCGAAATAGCGCTCGCCGTCCTTGGGGAAGCGGATGCGGCCGGACAGGTGATCGCCGGTACGCAGGTTGAAACGGCGGATCTGGCTGGGCGAGATATAGGTATCGTCCGGGCCGGCCAGGTAGCTGGCTTCGGCAGCACGCAGGAAACCAAAGCCATCGGGCAGGATTTCCAGCACGCCGTCGGCGGCAACGCCTTCGCCATGACGGGTCAGCACCTTGAGCAGGGCGAAGATCACGTCCTGCTTGCGCGCGCGCGCCACGCCTTCCTGGATGTTGAGCTGGTCGGCGATGTCCAGCAGCTTCTGCGCCGGCATCCGCTTGAGGTCGCTCAGCGAATAGACCGGGAAGCCCTCGGGCACGGCTGGGTGCGGACGCGCCACGAATGGTTCGTTGCTGCCATCGGAGGACGGCATGCCGCCGCCTTCATTGCCGAAGCGGTCGCGCGGCCCCCGGTCGCGGCGGTTGCGGAACCGGTCGCGGCGATTGCCCTGCTGATTCTGCCCCTGGCCCTGCTGGTTCTGGCCGCCGTTCTGGCCCTGACCCTGCTGCTGACCTTGACCTTGACCTTGACCTTGACCTTGACCTTGGTTTTGGTTTTGGCCCTGGCTTTGCGCCTGATTCTGGTTCTGCTGTTGCTGCGCCTGATTGAAGCGCTGCTGCTGCGACTGGCCACCTTCGCGGGACTCGCCCTGGCTGTCGCCGCCCTGGTAGGCGCTGGGAGCGCTGCTACTGCTGGCAGCTGCGCCATCGCCGGACGTCTGCGCCGGTGCCGATTCGGCAGCGTGCGACGGTGCCTGCGGGGCGCGGGGTGCATCGGGTGCGGGGCTGGCGGGCAAGGGCAGGTTGGGTTGCTGCGTGCCGACATCGTCATGGGCGACGGCGGCCTTGCTCACGCGCGGCTTGCGCACGCGCTTCTCGACGGGAGCGTCGAGGCTGCTCCCGGTATCGGAGGAAGGTTGATCGGACAAGTGCGTGATTCCTCGCTAAGGTGCGAGCGCCCAGCTAGGGGGCGAACTATTGGTAGATGGGAGTCTAGAAGAGTTTCTAGAGGGGTACGGCGGCGCACGAACGTGTGCCGGACCAACTGACACTATCACCGCGGTGCGTGGCCGCGCAAGCGTCTGCCGTGGCAGGATTTAACTGCTGGCGAACCGCGCAGGCGCCCATTGCTGGACGCCCACCCAACTCAGGCGGCCGCACCGCCCAAGGTCTTGTCGATCATCTGGGTCAGCTGGCCCTTGCCAACGGCCCCGATCTGGCTGGCCTGGACCTCACCGTCCTTGAACAACAGCAGCATCGGGATCGAACGGACGTGGTACTTGATGGCCAGGGCGCGGTTCTGGTCCACATTGACCTTGGCAACCTTGAGCCTGCCCTGGTAGGTATCGGCCAGATCGTCCAGCACCGGGGCGATCATCTTGCACGGGCCGCACCATTCGGCCCAGAAATCCACCAGAACCGGTTCGCAGGATTGCAGTACAGCTGTCTCGAAATCGGCATCGCCGACATGTTGAACCTTGTCGCTCACGTTGGGTCTCCTGGAAACCAAACGGCCCACCCGATCGGGCAGGCCGCTACATTGCGTTAAACTGGGGCATTGCGCGACTGAATCAAGTGTCAGTCCTGAAGCCGCGCTGTCCGCCACAAGAGCCGCAGTTTGCGACGCTGTCGGCATCGATGCAAGCCGCGCCCGGGCTGCCCAGGGCGCCTCACGAAGACGGAATAATGAGCGACAAACCGCTGACCGATTTGACTTTTTCCTCGTTCGACCTGCATCCGGCGCTGATCGCCGGGCTGGAGAGCGCCGGGTTTACCCGCTGTACCCCGATCCAGGCGCTGACCCTGCCGGTCGCGTTGCCGGGCGGCGATGTCGCCGGCCAGGCCCAGACCGGTACCGGCAAGACCCTGGCGTTCCTGGTGGCGGTGATGAACCGCCTGCTGATCCGCCCGGCGCTGGCCGACCGCAAGCCGGAAGATCCGCGCGCGCTGATCCTGGCCCCGACCCGCGAACTGGCGATCCAGATTCACAAGGACGCGGTGAAGTTCGGCGCCGACCTGGGCCTGCGCTTTGCGCTGGTCTACGGCGGGGTGGACTACGACAAGCAGCGCGAACTGCTGCAGCAGGGCGTGGACGTGATCATCGCCACCCCGGGCCGGCTGATCGACTACGTCAAGCAGCACAAGGTGGTCTCGCTGCACGCCTGCGAGATCTGCGTACTGGACGAAGCCGACCGCATGTTCGACCTGGGCTTCATCAAGGACATCCGCTTCCTGCTGCGGCGCATGCCCGAGCGCGGTACGCGGCAGACCCTGCTGTTCTCGGCCACGCTCAGCCATCGCGTGCTCGAGCTCGCCTACGAACACATGAACGAGCCGGAGAAGCTCGTCGTCGAAACCGAGTCCATCACCGCCGCACGGGTGCGCCAGCGCATCTATTTCCCGGCCGACGAAGAGAAGCAGACGCTGCTGCTGGGTCTGCTGTCGCGTAGTGAAGGCGCGCGCACCATGGTGTTCGTCAACACCAAGGCATTCGTCGAACGGGTGGCGCGCACCCTGGAGCGCAACGGCTATCGGGTGGGCGTGTTGTCGGGCGATGTGCCGCAGAAGAAGCGCGAATCGCTGCTCAACCGCTTCCAGAAGGGCCAGCTCGAAATCCTGGTGGCCACCGACGTGGCAGCGCGTGGCCTGCATATCGACGGGGTCAAGTACGTCTACAACTACGACCTGCCGTTCGACGCCGAGGACTATGTGCATCGCATCGGCCGTACCGCGCGGCTGGGCGAGGAAGGCGATGCGATCAGCTTCGCCTGCGAGCGCTATGCGATGAGCCTGCCGGACATCGAGGCCTATATCGAGCAGAAGATCCCGGTCGAGCCGGTGACCTCGGAGCTGCTGACCCCGCTGCCGCGCACACCGCGCACGCCGGTGGAAGGCGAAGAGGTCGGCGACGACGCTGGCGACAGCGTGGGCACGATCTTCCGCGAGGCGCGCGAGCAGCGTGCCGCCGACGAGGCCCGCCGTGGTGGCGGCCGCAGCGGTCCGGGCGGTGGCGGTTCGCGCAGCGGTAGCGGTGGCGGTCGTCGCGACGGCGGCAGCGCCGATGGCAAGCCGCGTCCGCGCCGCAAGCCGCGTGTGGAGGGCGAGGCGCCGGTTGCAGCGGTGGCATCGGTTTCGCCGGTGGTTGCCGACGCGGCAACCGTTGCCCCGTCCATCAACGCCGATGGCGAGCGTGCACCGCGCAAGCGGCGGCGTCGTCGCAACGGCCGGCCGGTCGAAGGTGGCGAGCCGGTCGTGGCATCCACGCCGGTGCCGGCACCCGCCGCGCCGCGCAAGCCCACCCAGGTGGTCGCCAAGCCGGTGCGTGCCGCGGCCAAGCCGGCCGGCAGCCCATCGTTGCTTAGCCGGATCGGGCGCCGCCTGCGTTCGCTGGTGTCGGGCAACTGACGTCCGGGCGAAGCAATCGCATCGCCGGTGTTCGGCGATGCGACGCAAGCGCTGGCGCTCCGGCATAATCGCTGAATGACCGTTCTGCGTTTCGACAACGTCAGCAAGCACTACGCCGGTGGCCACCAGGCGCTGACCGATGTCAGCTTCGAAGTGGCCGATGGCGAGATGCTGTTCGTGACCGGCCACTCCGGCGCCGGCAAAAGCACCCTGCTCAAATTGATCCACCTCAGCGAGCGGCCCAGCCAGGGCGCGGTGCTGCTGGGCGAACGCAACCTGCTCAAGGTGCGCGGCCGGCAGATTCCGCTGCACCGTCGCCAGGTGGGCGCGGTGTATCAGGACCATCGTCTGCTCAACGACCGCAGCATCGCCGAGAACGTGGCGTTGCCGTTGATCCTGCGCGGCACCCGGCGTGCCGAGATCGGCAAGCGCGTGCGCTCGGCGCTGGAGCGCATCGGTCTGGCCCATCGCGAAAAGGCCTTGCCGTCGCAGCTCTCTGCGGGCGAGCAACAGCGCGTTGGCATCGCGCGTGCCATCGTCGGCGAGCCGCGGTTGCTGGTGGCCGACGAACCCACCGGTAATCTGGACCCGGCCCTGGCCGCCGAGATCATGCAGCTGTTCGCCGAACTGCCTGCGCGCGGCACCAGCGTGCTGGTGGTCAGCCATGATCTGGCGCTGCTCAAGCAGATGCGCAAGCGCGTGCTGATCCTGGATCACGGCCGCCTGGTCGACGACATCTCGCCGCAGGATCTGGCCGAATGAGCAAGCTCGCCAATACCGAAGCCGTGGCGCCGTCGCGGTTCGGCGTGTGGATCGACCACCACCTGCACAGCATCGCCTTCAGCCTGGGCCGCGCAATGCGCAAGCCGTGGGCCACGTTGCTGACCATCGTGGTGATGGCCTTGGCGCTGGCGCTGCCGCTGGGGCTGTCGATCGCGCTGGACAACGTTAAGCTGCTGGCCGGCAGCGTGCAGCAGTCGCGCGAGATCAATCTGTTCCTGAAGGTCGAGATCGCCGTCGATGCGGCGCAGGCGCTGGCCGGCGAGTTACGCGCCCGTCCGGACGTCGCCAAGGTGATGTTGCGTACGCCCGAGCAAGGCTTGGCCGAGCTACGTGAGAGCGCAAAGCTCGACGAGGCCGCCGACGCGCTGGGCAACAATCCGCTGCCCACCTTGCTGATCGTGACCCCCACCGATGCCGCCGATGATGCGCAACTGGCCGGCGCGCTGCAGGCGCTGCCGCAGGCCGATCAGGTGCAGCACGATGCGCTGTGGCGCAAGCGTCTGGATGGCTGGCTGCACTTTGGCGAGCGTCTGGTGCAGGTGCTGTCGGCCCTGCTCGGCATCGGCGCGGTACTGGTGGTCGGCAACACCGTGCGGCTGGACATCCAGTCGCGGCGCGAGGAAATCGGCGTGCTGCAGCTGCTGGGCGCCAGCGACGGCTTCATCCGCCGCCCGTTCCTGTATCTGGGCGCCTGGTACGGCCTGGGCGCCGGCGCGGTCGCGCTTGCTCTGATCGCCGCCTCCGGCCTGGCCTTGCGTACACCTTTGGCAACATTGGCCGATAGCTATGGCAGTTCCTTTACCCTGCACGGGCTGGATCTGCTGCATTCTGCGATGGTGCTTGTCGGTACCCTGGTGCTGGGTTGGCTGGGCGCCTGGCTGGTGACCGGCCACTTCCTCCGCCAGACCCGTCCCACCGAGACCTGAGGCCTGCCATGCATCCACCAGATCTCAAACACCTGATCAGCGACGCACCGCGCGTGATGGTCGTCGATGGCTCGAAGCTGGTGCGCAAGCTCATTGCCGACGTGCTCAAGCGCGACCTGCCCAATGTGCAGGTGATCGGTTGTTCCAGCATTGCCGAAGCGCGCGACGCGCTGGAAGCCGGCGCCATGGATCTGGTCACCACCTCGCTGTCGTTGCCCGATGGCGACGGCCTGACGCTGGCGCGCAGCGTGCGCGAAGCCGCCGGCCAGGCCTATGTGCCGGTGATCGTGGTGTCCGGCGATGCGCAACAGCATCTGGTCGAACGCCGCTTCACCGAATACGTCACCGACTATTTCGACAAGGCGCTGGGTCACGAAGCCCTGGCCACCTTCATCCGCGGCTACGTGCAGCCCGAGCCGGTGGTGGGCGCCACCGTGCTGTACATCGAGGACAGCCGCGTGGTGGCCGAGGCGACCAAGCGCATGCTCGAGCGCCAGAGCCTGAAGGTGGTGCACGTGCTCACCGCCGAGGACGCATTCGCGCTGCTCACCGCCGAATCGCTGGGCCGGACCGAGCGCCGCATCGACGTGGTGCTGACCGACGTCACCCTCAAGGGCGAGCTCAATGGGCGCGATGTGGTCGAACGCATCCGCATCGACTTCGCCTACGGCAAGCGCCGCCTGCCGGTGCTGGTGATGACCGGCGACACCAACCCGCGCAACCAGTCCGAGCTGCTGCGCGCCGGTGCCAACGATCTGGTGCAAAAGCCCATCGAAGAGCGCCTGCTGGTCACCAAGGTGCTGTTCCAGCTGCGCCTGGCACGCCTGGAAGACCAGGCCGTGATGCTATGACCGAAGGGGAGGGACGCATCCAGCTGGAACCATCGTGGAAGGCAAAGGTGGGTGATTGGTTGCTGCGCCCGGAAATGCAGGAGCTGTCTGCGTTCTTGCGCCAGCGCAAGGCGGCCGGCGCGCGGGTGTTCCCGCCCGGTCCGCAGATCTTCGCCGCCTTCGATGCCACCCCGTTCGAGCAGGTCAAGGTGGTGATCCTGGGCCAGGATCCGTATCACGGCGAAGGCCAGGCGCATGGGCTGTGCTTTTCGGTGTTGCCGGGCGTGCCGGTGCCGCCGTCGCTGCTCAATATTTACAAAGAAATCCAGGACGATCTGGGCATCCCGCGTCCCGATCATGGCTATCTGATGCCGTGGGCGCGCCAGGGCGTACTGCTGCTCAACGCGGTGCTGACGGTGGAGCAGGGCCGGGCCGGCGCGCACCAGAACAAGGGCTGGGAAGGCTTCACCGACCACGTGGTGGAGACCCTCAACCGCGAACGCGAGGGCTTGGTGTTCCTGCTGTGGGGCAGTTACGCACAGTCCAAGGGCAAGGTCATCGACCAGGCCCGGCACCGCGTGTTCAAGTCCCCGCATCCTTCACCGTTGTCGGCGCACCGCGGTTTCCTGGGGTGCAAGCATTTCTCCAGGACCAACGAGCAGTTGCAGCGCCGTGGTCTGAGCCCGATCGACTGGTCGCTGCCGCCCCGCAACGCCCTGGACACAACCTCTGCCACCGGCTGAACGGCCCCGACGCCAGGCCCATTGGCGGCAGATTTGTCACCGTCTACGCAGGGTGTCGGTGGTAGCGTAGTGATCGAAATCGGGGAGCTCCACGGTAGAACGCCGTAAGGATCTCCAGCCCGAATGTCCTATGAATGGAACGCTGGGAACTCTTTCTATACCCGGCAGTCCAATAGTTCGACTGCTAAGATGGTGCCTATGAACCAGACTACTTCGACTGCCCTTGTGGCAAACAATCTCCCGATTCCCAGTGCGCTCGGTTCGCTGGACGCCTACATCGGTGCCGTGCACCAGATCCCGGTGCTGTCGGTCGATGAGGAGCAGAATCTGGCCCGCCGTTTCCGCGATGAGCTAGATTTGGACGCGGCGCGTGAACTGGTCCATTCCCACTTGCGCTTCGTGGTGCATGTGGCCCGCGGCTACAACGGCTACAGCCTGCCGCTGGGCGACCTGATCCAGGAAGGCAATATCGGCCTGATGAAGGCGGTCAAGCGCTTCGACCCGGACATGGGCGTGCGCCTGGTCAGTTTTGCGGTGCATTGGATCCGTGCGGAAATGCACGAGTTCATCCTGAAGAACTGGCGTATCGTCAAGGTCGCCACGACCAAGGCGCAGCGCAAGCTGTTCTTCAACCTGCGCAAGTCCAAGACCCGCCTGGGCTGGCTCAACGCGTCCGAAGTGACCGCGGTGGCCAAGGATCTGAACGTCTCCGAGCGTGAAGTCATGGAGATGGAGTCGCGCCTGTCCGGGCGCGATATCGGCTTCGATGCCTCCTCGGACGAGGACGACGACCATGGCCCGCCGTCGCCGGTGAGCTATCTGGTGGCCAACGAGGAAGATCCCTCGCAGGCGTACGAGCGGCACGACAGCGAAGATAATCAGCTGCAATTGCTGCGCGAAGGCATGGCCGGCCTGGACACGCGTTCGCGTGACATCGTCAAGCGTCGCTGGCTGGATTCGGAGTCCAAGGTGACGCTGCAGGAATTGGCCGACGAGTACGGCGTGTCGGCAGAGCGTATCCGCCAGATCGAGGCGAATGCGCTGAAAAAGATGAAGGCGCTGTTCGTGGCCTGATCCAGCCGACATGCGGTAAACGTTGAAAGACGGCCCGGGCAACCCGGGCCGTTTTGCATTGGGGCGCCTTGCGCAAAGGTTGCAGCAGGCCTTGAGGGCTTGGCCGGTAGTTCACTCCGGCGAGCGCGCCACCGGCAGATGCCAGCCATAACGGATAGCCATGAAACGCAGGCCGAAACACACACCGGCGCCGGTCGCCAGCGACCAGGCCTGCGGCACTTTCAGCATGTGCCCGATCGCGACCAGCCCGCCACCGGCAAGCGCTGCCACGGCATACAGTTCGGCCTGCAGCACCACCGGCGTGCGTGCGACCAGCAGGTCGCGTGCGATGCCGCCGCCGATACCGCTGAGCATGCCCAGCAAGGTCGCGCTAAGTGGGCTGAGGTGGTAATCCAGCGCCTTGCTGGTGCCGTAGACCGCAAACAGCGCCAGCCCCGCCGCATCGAAGATCTGCACCGGGTTGCGCAGGCGCTCTACCGCCGCATGCCAATAGAAGCCGGCAACGCCGGCCAGGCAGGCGGTGAGCAGGTACTGCGGCTGTACCAGCGCGGCCGGCGGGGTGGCGCCGATCAGTACATCGCGCACGATGCCACCGGACACCGCCGCCGCGCACGACAGCACCAGCACGCCGAACAGATCCAGGCGATTGCGCACCGCCACCGTCGCGCCGCTCAGGGCGAACACGAAGGTGCCGAGCAGATCCAGCAGGAACAGGACAGTCGCCACGGTCAGGCCGTCGAATCAGGCCGCACAGCATCGCGTACCGCGCGGGCCGCTGTCACCCGTCCTTGCTGTCGGGCGGCGGGTCGTCGGTAGCGCCGCCGAAGATGATGCGCGCGGCGCGCTGGTAGCTCCAGTACGCCATCGCCCAGTTCACCAGCACCACGAAGCGGTTGCGGAAGCCGATCAGGAAGTAGACGTGCGCGGCCAGCCAGAACCACCACGCCACGATGCCGGACAGCTTGAGCTTGCCTACGTGCACGATGGCCGCCATGCGCCCGATGGTGGCCAGGTTGCCGAAGTCCTGGTACCGGAACGCGGCTGCCGCCTGGCCGCGCTGACGTGCACGGATCGCCTTGGCGATGTGCTTGCCCATCTGCTTGGCCGCCGGCGCCACGCCCGGCACCGGCCGTCCGTCCTGCTGCACCGAGGCGAGGTCGCCGCCGACGAAGATGTCCGGATGGCCGGGCACGCTCAGGTCCGGCTCCACCAGCACCCGGCCGGCGCGGTCCAGCGGCACGCCGAGCGTGCGCGCCAGCGGCGAGGCCGCCACGCCCGCGGCCCACACCACGGTGCGCGCGGGCACGAAGGTCTCGCCGAGCTGGTAGCCCAGCGCATCGATACGGGTGACCGGGGTGCCGGTGTGCACTTCCACGCCCAGGCGCTCCAACTGCTTGCGCGCCTTGGCGGTGAGGTCGTCCGGGAACGAGGGCAGCACGCGCGGTCCGGCTTCGACCAGGCGCACCCGCGCCTGGCGCGGGTCGATGTGGCGGAATTCGTTCTTGAGCGTGTGGCGGGCGATTTCGGCCAGGGTGCCGGCCAGTTCCACGCCGGTGGGGCCACCGCCGACCACCGCAAAGCTGAGCCATGCGGCGCGTGCGGCGGGATCGGTTTCGGCTTCGGCGCGCTCGAAGGCCAGTAGCAGCTTGCGGCGCAGCACCAGCGCGTCGTACAGCGTCTTCAACCCGGGCGCGTGCTCGGCCCACTGGTCGTTGCCGAAGTAGGCATGCGTGGCCCCGGTGGCGAGCAGCAGCAGGTCGTAACCGACCGTCTTGCCGTCGGCCAGAACCAC
The DNA here is from genome assembly GCF_000454545.1 of Xanthomonas cassavae CFBP 4642. NCBI lineage: Bacteria > Pseudomonadati > Pseudomonadota > Gammaproteobacteria > Lysobacterales > Lysobacteraceae > Xanthomonas > Xanthomonas cassavae. The sequence continues at coordinate 4,536,850 of NZ_CM002139.1, read as the reverse complement.
CTCGCGGCGGCCGGGCGCGATTTCGACCACATCGCCGAGTTGTACTTCGACATTGCGCTGCTCGCGCAGGATGTGCCGCAACGGCGCGGCGATGTCCGGCGCCGACAGGCCGGCGGTGGCCACCTGGTACAGCAGCGGCTGGAACAGATGGTGGTTCTGGCGATCGATCAGGGTGATGCGGATGCCGGGATCGTCGAGCGCGCGGGTCGCCCACAAACCGGCAAAACCGCCACCTACCACGACCAGATGCAGCGGAGCGGGGGAGGGGGAAGAGGTCATCGTAGAAGTCCGATGGAACGCGACGCGGGCTCGACAGCATGCCAATGTGCCAATGAACATGACGCGTGGGCGCAGCGCGCCTGCGGCATCATGTCGCATCATCTTCGACGGTCTTCGCATGTCTTCGTTCCCACCGCCCCTGCTCCCGCTGCCAACTGCGCCAGCGCCTGCTGCAGCACCGATCGCCCCTGCGGCACCTGCGGCCCGGAAGCCGCTCAGCGGCGTGGCTATCGGCTTGATCGGCATCCTGGCCTGCGCGAGTCTGTTCGGGGTGGTGGTGCTGGCCGCGGCCATGTGGCTGGTCGACACGGGCTGGTCGGTATTTACCGGCCAGGCGCGCAGCGCGCTGCAGGACGATGCGGTGGTGCAGGAACATATCGGCCAGATCCGCAGCATGCGGGTGGATCTGCTGCGCACGGGAATGGCACCGGGCGGCGAAGAGTTCGTGTTCGATGTGGAAGGCGACCGGGGCGCCGGGCGCGTCAAGGCGACCTGGGTCAGTGCCGGCGCCGATCAGGAGATCCTGAGCGATGGGGTGCTGACCCTGCGCGATGGCACCGAGTCCACCTTGCCGGCTGCAGAGACGGCAGAAGAGGCCACGCTCGATGCCGATGCCGAAACAGATCCGGAAATGGACATCGAGACCGCAACCGAAATGGAAACCGTCACCGACGCTGCAGTGGAGCATTGAGCATGACCGACAATCCCGACAAGCGGATCGCCTTGCTGATCGACGCCGACAACGCGCCTGCCGGCAAGATCGATGTGGTGCTGGCGGAAGTGGCGCGCTACGGCGTGGCCAATGTGCGCCGCGCCTACGGCAACTGGAAGAGCCCGCACCTGAAGGGCTGGGAAGCGGCGCTGCACGATTATGCAATTCGGCCGATCCAGCAATTTGCCTATAGCTCGGGCAAGAACGCCTCGGACATGGCCATGGTGATCGACGCGATGGACCTGTTGTACGCGCGCAACCTCGACGGGTTTGCCATCGTCTCCAGCGATGCGGACTTCACCCCGTTGGTGATGCGCCTGCTGACCGATGGCATGAAGGTGTATGGCTTTGGCGAGAAAAAGACGCCGGCACCGTTCGTCAATGCCTGCTCCAAATTCACCTACGTGGAAGCGCTGGGCGAGCAGGCCGCCGCAGCCAGCGACACTGCCGCCGGGCGCAAGGACGCGACCGCATTGCGCAGCGACACGCGGCTGGTGCAGATGCTGCGCAATGCTATCGTCAGCGCCTGCGAAGACGATGGCTGGGCGCTGTTGAGCGCGGTGGGCAAGCAGGTGGCCAACCAGGCCTCGTTCGATCCGCGCAACTACGGCTATCGCAAGCTCAGCGATCTGGTGCGCGCGATTGGCTTGTTCGAGATCAAGCAGGACGAGCAGGCATTGTGGGTGCGCGACATGCCCAAGGGTGGGCGTGGCAAGCCGGCGCAGCCCACTGCTGCGACGACACGCCCCGCGGCTGCCAAGCGCTCGGCACGTGCGCCAGCCAAGCCTGCAGCAGGGAGCTGAGCATGACGCAAGACGCAAATGTGCCCATTACAGCAACGCCCGCCATCACGCTATGGGGCCGGCGCAATTCCAGCAATGTACGCAAGGTGTTGTGGTGCGCCGAAGAAGCCGGCGTGGCCTATGCCTCGATCGAGGTGGGGGGCGCGTTCGGTGGCAACACCACGCCGGACTATCGCGCGCTGAACCCGAACGGGCTGGTGCCGACGCTGCAGGATGGCGCGCTGGTGCTGTGGGAATCCAATGCGATTGTGCGGTATCTGGCTGCGCAGTACGCACCGGCGCTGTATCCGACATCGCCGGCCGAGCGCGCGCTGGGCGATCGCTGGATGGACTGGACCACATCGACGTTTGCCGGTGTCTTTCGCGATCTGTTCTGGGGCGTGCTGCGCACACCGGAGGCCGAGCGCGATCATGTACGCATTGCCGCTGCGCTGGCGCAGTCGGGCGAGCTGCTGGCACGCGTGGATGCGGCCTTGGCGCAGCAGCCGTATCTGTCCGGCGAGCAATTCGCGATGGGCGATGTTCCGCTCGGAAGTTTCATCTACGCCTGGTTCGAAATGCCGATCGACCGGCCCGGGCTGCCGCATTTGCACCAGTGGTATCAGCGCTTGTGCGCGCGGCCGGCGTACCGGCGTGGCGTGATGACGGCGCTGACCTGAGTGTCGTGCCTGCGCTGAGGCCTGCGTGATGCATTGCAGGCACATGCGCGCCGCGACTGCAAATCAATGGGCCAGCACACCGCGCGGCCCGATGGATCGCGTCTGCTGTAGGAGCGCACCCGGGCGCGAGGGCAGTGCCGGTAATGCCACGTCGCGCCCAGGTGCGCTCCTGCAAAACCCGGAGAGATCGCGCACCGTGGATCCGGCTGCTGCCGGTGCGCGAGACGCACCGGCCTTAATACAGATCGATCGGATCCACATCCAGCGACCAGCGCACGCGCCGCGCCTGCGGCAGCGCGTAGATGGCCGGCAGTTGGGTGTCGAGCAGGCGATGCAATGCCACGCGTTGTTGCGCCGACAACAGCAGTTGGGTGCGCTGGAAGCCGGCGCGGCGCGGCATCGGCGCCGGCATCGGGCCATAGCATTCGACTGCCGCCACGGCGTGCGTGGGCACGCCGTCGTCTGCGCTGGTCAGGCTGCGCACCGCCTGCAGGAACTGGTTGGCCGCCGCCACGTCCTTGGCCTCGGCGCGGAACAGTGCCAGGTGGGCGAACGGCGGGAAGCCGGCGGCCTGGCGTTGCTGCAACTCGGCATCGGCAAAGGCGTGATAGCCGCCGTTGACCAGGGTCTGCAGCAGGGGATGGTCGGGATGGTGCGTCTGCAGCCACACCTCGCCGGGGCGATCGGCGCGCCCGGCGCGTCCTGCCACCTGGATCAGCTGCTGGGAGAGTTTTTCGGCCGCGCGGAAGTCTGCAGAGAACAGGCCCTCGTCGATGCCCACCACCACCACCATGGTCAGCCGTGGCAGGTCGTGGCCCTTGGCCAGGATCTGGGTACCGACCAGGATGCCGGCCGCGTTGCCGAGCCGGGCGAGTTGGGTTTCCAGGGCGTCGCGGCGCTGGGTGGTGCTGCGGTCGATGCGCACCACCGGCACGTCCGGGAAGGCCTCGCTGAGGCGTTCTTCCAGCCGCTCGGTGCCGATGCCCTGCGGCTGCAGCGCCAGGCTGGCGCAGGCCGGGCAGGCCAACGGCGCGGGCTGGCGCGCGCCGCAGTGATGGCATTGCAGGCGGCGGCCGCCGGCATGCACGGTCATCGGGGTCTGGTGCAACGGCGTGCTGCAGCGTTGGCAGGCCGCGGTCCAGCCGCAGTCGTGGCACAGCAGCACCGGCGCGTAACCGCGGCGGTTCTTGAATACCAGCACCTGTTCGCCGCGGGCCAGGGTGGCGCCGATGCCGGCCAGCACCTCCGGCGAGAGCCCGTCCTTGAGCGGGCGCTTGCGCACGTCCAGCACGCGCACGCGCGGCGGGCGCGCTTCGCCGGCCCGGCGCGACAGGCGCAGGTGCCGGTAGCGACCGGCGTAGGCGTTGTGCAGGCTTTCCAGCGAGGGCGTGGCGCTGCCCAGGATCACCGGCACGTCCAGCGCCTTGCCGCGCACCAAGGCGAAGTCGCGGGCGTGATAGCGGATGCCGTCCTGTTGCTTGTAGCTGCCGTCGTGCTCCTCGTCGATCACGATCAGCCCGGCCCTGGGCAGCGGCGTGAACACCGCCGAGCGGGTGCCGACGATCAACTGGGCTTCGCCGCGCCAGGCCGCGGCCCAGACGCGGGCGCGCTCGCCATCGGACAGGCCCGAGTGCAGTGCATGCACCGGCACCCCCAGGCGCGCGCGGAAACGGCCCAATGTTTGCGGGGTTAGCCCGATCTCCGGGACCAGCACCAGCGCCTGGCGGCCGGCGGCCAGGCAGTCGGCGATCGCCTGCAGATAGACCTCGGTCTTGCCGCTGCCGGTGACGCCATCGAGCAGATAGGTGGCAAAGCCGCTGCGCGCACGAATCGCCACGGCTGCGGCCTGTTGCTCGTCGTTGAGCGCCGGGCCGCTGCCGGGACGGGGCGGGAGGGCATCGGCAGCCACCGCCACGCGTTCGGCATGGCCACGCTTGGTCAGGCTGCGCGCGGCCTGCCGCCACTGCGGCAGCAGCGGGTCCAACTGGTCTTCGCTCAGTGCGCCGGCCTGCAGCAGGCCAGCCAGCAAGGCGGGGCGGCTGCCGGCGCGCAGGCTGCTCGCACCGGTGTGCCCGGCCTCAGTGAGCTGCCAGGCCCAGGCGTGGGTGTCGGCCAGCGGCTCGCCGCGGCGCAGCGGGCCGGGCAGGGCGCTGGCCTGGGCCTCGCCCAGCGGCGCATGCGTGTAGCGGGCCAGCCATTGCAACGAGCGGGCCAGTTCATCCACCAGCAGCGGCGCCGCATCGCACCACTCCAGCGCCGGGCGCAGCCCGTCGGCCGACGGCAGCTGGCCGATCTCCACCACCACCCCGACCAGCTCGCGCGGGCCGAACGGCACCCGCACCCGGCAGCCCACCCGCCCTTGACCGGGCTGCGCGGCATCGGCGGGGGGCAGGTAATCGAACAATTGCGGCAGCGGCACCGGCAGGGCGACGCGCAGCGTGGTGACAGTCGAAGGCATTCGCCCAGTCTACCGATACTGTCCAGCGGGCCCGAGCAGGCCGGTTTGTGCGCGTGAAAGCGGTGTGATCAGTTGCAGCGCTTTTCTGTGACCGAAGTGATAAATACGACGTAAACCTATGTGAGGGCTCAGGAAACCGGTTTATCCACACTGCCTGTGGATAAACCTGTGAATTACGCGCGTGCTCCACGCCGTGAAGGCGGATTCACTTGCCTTGGCAACCTCTTGGACATTTTTTCGCCATCTGGTGAAAATGCTTATAGATCAATCGGTTGGGCGTGAAACACGAATGCAACAAAGAAAAAAAACCAGTTGACAGACGGGGGCGTATCGGTATGTCTGCCGCTGTGCACAACGTGCGCGGACAGCGGTCGGGAGCGGAGCAACGACGTGGCGATCTGTCAAGCGGTCGGCGCGGCCGATCTGCGTCGGTATCATGCCGGCCGATGCTGGAGTTCACATGACCGTAGTCCCCGACGCCCCCGTTACCCCCGCCGCGCTGTCAGCCTTCCTGCGGGGCGTCGAACGCCGGGGCCTGGTGCTCGCACAGCTGCAGGGCGGCGACGGGGCAGCGGCCGAGCGGGCCCTGGCGGCGGCGCTGCGTGCCTTCAGTAGCCAGGCGGCCGGGCGGCCGATGGCTGGCTGGCCGATGCGCTTCTGGAGCCTGCTGGCGGCGGCGCCGCCACTGCGGCGCGACCCCATGCCGGGCACCTGGTTGCCGCCCTTCACGGCACTGGGCCGGATGCAGACCTCCGACCGGCTGGCGCTGCTGCTGCGGATCGTGGCCGGGCTGGAGGAGGATGCCGCCAGCGAGGTCCAGGGCGTGGCCGTGGCGGATTATCGCCAGGCGCTGGCACGCGCCTGCCCACGCGATGCGGCAGGCAACCCGGACGCCCAGGCGTGGCGGGTGCTGGCCGAGGCGGCGCAGCAGGAGTTGCGCGACCTCAACCCGTCCCAGCTCAGCCGGTTGAGTCAGCTGCGCGATGCGGCGCTGGCCGGCATGCCGTTGCAGCCGGCCACCCCGGCAGAGCCCTCGCCGTCGCCGGTGCGGCAGCGTCCTGCGCGCGTGCGCAGCAGGCGGCAATGGCAATGGCCCCGGGTCGATCGCCGCCAGGCCGGCATCGCGCTGGGCGTGCTGGCACTGGCGATGGTGGTGGCGGTGTTGGCCTGGTGGTGGACGCATCGCCGGCCGGTATTGCCGCCGGAGCCGGTGTCGCAGGCCCCGGCGGGCGTGCTGCATGTGACCGATGCCGCCCCGGTCCTGGTGGAAGAACTGCCGGCGGCCGACCTGCCGGATCAGCCCGCCGCCCCCGCGCTGGATGCACGCGACCAGACGATGCTGGCCGACCCCGACCTGGAACTGGCGCGTTCGGCCGATTTCTACGCCTGGTATGCGGCCGGGCATCCGATCCCGGCCGACGAATCCGGCGCACACGCCACCGCAGCCGAACAGTCGTCGGCGCCACTGGAGACTGTCGATGACGAAAACTAACTGGGCAGCACTATTGCTGTGCGCCGTCATCGGCAGCGCCGGTGCGCAGGCCCTGCCGGCCGCGCTGGATGAAGGTGGCGCCACGGCGTCCGCTGCGACGTCGTCGGCCGCGCCCAGCGCCGCGCAGCAACGCGCGCGCTGGGCCGCACTGACGCCCGTGCAGCAGGCCGACCTGCGCGCCCGCTACGCCGCCTGGAAGGACCTGACCGCCACCGACCGGGTGGTGCTGCGCCAGGCTCGCGAGCGCCTGCAGGGGCTGCCCGAGGACCAGCAGCGCGCCCTGCGCACCCAGTTCACCGCACTGGATCGCCTGCACCGGGACGGTTGGCGCCTGGGCTCGCAGCTGGGCAACTTCTATCCGCAGCTGCAGCCGCTGGTTGGCTATGTGCCGGTGGCGCAGCGCGAGCAGGTGTTGGCCGTGCTGCGTAGCCTGGATGCCGGCCAGCTGGCGCAGCTGGCGGTCCTGGCGCAACGCACGCCGCCACAGGAGCGCGATGGTCTGCGTGAGGCACTGCTGGCGCAGGCGCCGGCCACGCGCGGCAGCTGGTTGAGCCGTCAGCTGGCGCGTTGATGGCCCGCGCCGCGGCGGTGGGTAAGCGCTGACACGCCGCACCTTCGATGGCAACTGCGCACACCGCCGCAACGCAAGCCTGATCGCAGCCAGCGCTGAAGCGGTGCTCCATGCCTGCTTGAATCTGCAAGGCCTGATTAAAGACGCGCCAGGCTGGCCACCATCAGCAGCGCAGCGGCCACGGTGACGACGACCAGATAGATGCCGCCCAGGCCAACGTACTTCAGCACCGTCAGCGGCCAGCCCTGCCCATACACACGCCGCTGCATCCACAGCAGGTACAGCGGCATCCACAGCGTCAGCCCGAACTGGACCAGCCCGATGCTCCAGGCGATCGGGCTGGCGATCTGCACCAGCGCCTCGGCCAGCAGCGACAACAGCAGCATGGCCAGCAGATTCAGGCACAGGAACGCGTGGCTGTAGAGCGCGACCACCAGATGTTCCAGATACACCCGGCCGCTGCGCAGGTAGAACACGCGCAACAGCAACGCAAACAGCGGTACCAGCACCAGCAACGTGGACGGCACCGCGGCGAAGAAGGCGTTGTAGAGCAGTTGCGGGTTGCTGCGCAGGCGCGGCAGGCTGTCGCGGATATGGCGGAGCTGCACGTTGAGCCAGCGGTTGGCGAACGCCGGCAGCGGCGCCCATGTCAGCGGATTGCTGACCGGATCCCAGGGCTTGCCGGCCACCGAAAAGAACGTGGCGTTGTCGGGTGCATCCACCGCCGGCGCGGCACTTTCCAGGCGCGCGCCCTGATGCAGTTGCGCCAGCCGTTCACGCGCTTCGTTCTCGGCGCGGGCGATGCCGGCATCCACGCCGTCGCGGGCAATGCCCGCCGGAACCACCTTGCGGGTCTGCAGCAGCGCGCCGACCAACTGCGCGCGAACCGCTTCCACCTGTGCCGGTGTGCGTGCATGCGCAAAGTCCTTGGGTACCGACGTCTGGGTGACGTCGGCCCCGGTGACCGCGTGCGCGTCGTCTGACGCATGCACCGCCAGCCGGGCGATGAAGAATGTCAGCAGGTTCAGCACCAGGAACAGCCGCATCGGCGCGACGTAGCGCACGCGATGGCCGCCCAGGAACCGCTGCGCCACGCGGCCGGGCACCAGCAGGTCGCGCAAGGTGCGGAGGATTCGTCCATCCAGGTGCCAGAACGATTCGAAGACCTCTTCCACCGCATGCGCAACGCTGCGCACCGGGTTGTGCGCGCTCTGGCCGCAGGCGTGGCAGAACGCGCCCTGCAGGGCAGTGGCGCAGTTCTCGCAGTCCGAAGGATGCGCGGTGGGCGGGTGCAGGAACATGGCCGGATCCGGTTGGCGGTGAGGGACGCTGCGTGCCGGGCCGAGCCGCCTCACGGCCGTGCCTGGCAGGCCATGCAGCGTATCGTGCGGCGCGGGCCCACACCATTGGCGATGACGGTGTGTGGCCACCGCAATCGCCGTGCGCTGCCGGGTGCCAGCCCCCTGTCGAGAAGTGCGGGTAAAATGGCGGCCCCGCGCGACCCGGTGCCAGCGCCTCCCGGCACGGCCGCAGTCCGCGCGGCGATCGGTGTGTCATGTCTGTCTCTGCTACACCCGCGTCCACGACGCCAGGCGTCGTCTCGGAAGTGCGCACCACCGGCCTGCTGGCCCTGCCGCTGGTACTCGGTCACGTCTCCACCGGCTTGATCGGCTTCGTCGATAACGTCATCGCCGGCCACCACGGCACTGCCACGCTGGCGGCGGTGACCATCGGCACCTCGCTGCTGTGGTTGCCGATGCTGGTGCCGATCGGCACCCTGATTTCGTTGACCGCCTCGGTGTCGCAACTGCTCGGCGCCGGGCGCGAGCGCGAGATCGGGCCGCTGTTCCGTCAGGCCCTGTGGTTGTCGCTGGGGCTGAGCGCGCTGATGTTCGCGTTCCTGAGCGTGGTGCCGCCACTGCTGCCGACCTTCGGCATTGCGCCGGACATCGTGCCCGGCGCCACCGACTTCCTGCATGCGGTGCGCTGGGGCGTGCCCGCGCTGACGTTCTACTTCTGCATGCGCTATCTCAGCGAGGGCATGCACTGGACGTTGCCGACCATGCTGCTGGGCTTCGGCGGGCTGCTGGTGCTGGCGCCACTGGGCTATGCGCTGACCTACGGCCGATTCGGGTTTGCCGAACATGGCGCGCAGGGGCTGGGCATGGCGTCGGCGATCACCATGTGGGTGCAGGCCAGCGTGTTTGCGCTGTACCTGTGGCGCGCGCGGCGGTTTGCGCATCTGGAGTTGTTCACTCACCTGGAAGGGCCGCGCTGGCGGGCGATCGGCGATCTGCTGCGCACGGGCCTTCCGATCGGCATCACCGTGTTGATGGAAGGTGGGTTGTTCATCGTCACCGCGCTGCTGATCGGCCGGCTGGGCGCGACCGAGGCGGCCGCGCACCAGATCGCCGTCAACGTCGCGCAGCTGTGCTTCATGATCCCGATGGGCGTGGCCGAGGCCACCACCGTGCGCGTGGGCCACGCGGTCGGCCGCGGCGACCCGCTGGCGATGCGTCGCGCCACCTGGGCCGGTTACGCCATCGTGCTGGGCACCCAGGCGCTGTCGGCCAGCGCGCTGTTGCTGGGGCACGACGTCATCGTGAGCGTGTATACCGACGATGCGGCGGTGGCCGCGCTGGCCTCGCTGCTGCTGCTGTTTGCCGCCACCTTCCAGTTTCCCGATGGCATCCAGGTGTTGTCGGCCGGCGCGCTGCGCGGGCTCAAGGACACGTGTGTGCCGATGTTTCTGGCCATGGTCTCGTATTGGGGCGTGGGCATGCCGATCGGCGCCGGGCTCGGACTGGGGCTTGGTTGGGGGCCGCAAGGCATGTGGGTTGGCCTGATCCTGGGCCTGACCGTGGCGTCGGTCCTGATGGGATTGCGCTTCCGTCAGACCAGCCGGCGGCTGACCGCCACTGCGGCACCCTGACTTTCAGCGCATGCCGCATGCACGGCGCAGCCGGTATGCTGGGCGCCACGATCTGTCCGCAACGTCTTTTCGACGGAGTTTTCCATGAATCACCCCGTGCGTCGCAGTCCCATCGCCAGCTTCTTCGTCGGCCTGTGGGATGTGATGAATTTCACCCGGCGCCTGATCTTCAACCTGGTGTTCTTCGGTGTTCTGTTCCTGTTGCTGCTGGTGTTGGTGGTGGCGATGGCGCGCGGCGACGGCACCAAGCCGCTGGCCGAGCGCACCACGCTGGTGATCAATCCCGAAGGCACGCTGGTGGAGCAATTCAGCGCCGACCCGGTGAGCCGGTCGCTGGCCAAGGCGGTGGGCGACAAGAGCGCCGAAGAAGTGCAGCTGCGCGACCTGGTGCGGGTGATCGAAGCCGCCGGCAAGGACCGCAAGATCGAGCGGGTGGTGTTGAACCTGGACAAGCTGCAGCCGTCCGGCTTCGCCTCGCAGCGCGAGGTGGCCGCTGCGCTGCAGAAGCTGCGCGCGTCCGGCAAGCAGATCGTGGCCTTCAGCGAGAGCATGAGCCAGGGTCAGTACCTGCTCGCCGCGCAGGCCAACGAGGTGTACCTGGATCCGATGGGCAGCGTGCTGCTGGAAGGGCTTGGCCGTTATCGCCAGTACTTCCGCGAAGGCCTGCAGGACAAGCTCGGCGTGGACGTGCACCTGTTCCGCGTCGGCGAGTACAAGTCCGCCGCCGAGCCGTACATCCTCGACGCGGCCTCGGCCGACGCCAAGGAAGCGGACCTGTTCTGGATGAACGACGTGTGGCAGCGCTACCTGGCCGACGTGGGCACCGCGCGCAAGCTCACGCCTGCGCAGCTGACCGCCGGCATCGATACCTTGCCCGAAGGCGTGGTGGCCGCCGGCGGCGACCTGGCCAAGTTCGCGCTGCAGCAGAAGCTGGTGGACGGGCTCAAGACCCGCGAAGAAGTCGATGCGCTGCTGACCAAGCGCGGCGTCGCCGACAGCGATGCCGACAGTGGCTTCCGCAATATCGGCTTCAACGATTACCTGAGCCAGTTGCAGGCGCAGCGCTCGCCGATGGACAGCCGCCCGCAGGTGGCCGTGATCGTGGCAGCCGGCGAGATCAGCGGTGGCGAGCAGCCGGCCGGCCGCATCGGTGGCGAGTCCACTGCCGCGCTGCTGCGTCAGGCGCGCGACGACGAGCAGGTCAAGGCGGTGGTGCTGCGGGTGGATTCGCCCGGCGGCGAAGTGTTCGCCTCGGAACTGATCCGGCGAGAAGTGGTCGCGCTCAAGCAGGCCGGCAAGCCGGTGGTGGTATCGATGGGCGACCTGGCCGCCTCGGGCGGGTACTGGATCAGCATGAATGCTGATCGCATCTACGCCGACCCGTCCACGATCAGCGGTTCGATCGGCATCTTCGGCATGGTGCCCAACCTGACCCGCGCGCTGGACAAGATCGGCGTGCATACCGACGGCGTGGGCACCACGCGCTTTGCCGGCGCCTTCGATATCACTCGCCCGCTGGATCCGGTCGCCGGCCAGGTGATCCAGTCGGTGATCAACAAGGGCTATGCCGATTTCACCGGCAAGGTGGCGCAGGCGCGGCACCAGTCGGTGGAGGCGATCGACAAGGTGGCGCGTGGTCGGGTGTGGAGCGGTGCGCAGGCCAGGCAGCACGGTCTGGTGGATGCCTTCGGCGGCATGCAGGAAGCGGTGGCCGACGCGGCCGACCGCGCCAAGCTGGGCCGCGGCAAGTTCCGCGTCCGCTATGTGGAAAAGCCGGCCACCCCGTTCTCGCAGTTCATGAGCGGCTTTGCCGGCAGCCGCATGGGCGCCTGGATGCTGGGCGATTCGGGCGTGGCCCGCGCAGTGCTGGCGCGCTCGCTGCCGGAAGTGGACACGCAGTTGCGCTTCGTCGAAGACGCCGTGCATGACGGCAAGGCCGGCGGCACGCCGGTGAAGGCGCTGGCGTACTGCTTCTGCGGGTTCTGACCCGGCAGGTGTGTCGATGTACTGCAGCGACGACGCCGGCCATGTGCCGGCGTTGTGGTTTTGCGGCATGAGGCGACGGCGCGTCCCTGCCGGGTGCCGACTGACAGCGGTGCCGCCGTGTTGGGTGCGGCTAGTCGGCGCCGCGCCGCTTACTGCGTGGCGGCATCGATGGCCTTGCGCTGATCTTCGGCCGCCTGGTCGCTGGCGGCCTGCACGGCGTGCGCCTGGTTCAGCGGCGCCTGGATGTGGTCGCGCAAGGCAGTTGCCTGCGGATCGGGCTTTTGATCGGTGGGCGCCGGTTGCGGGCGCTGGCAGGCCGCAACCGGCAACGCCAGAACGGCGGCAAGCATCCAGTGCAGTTTCATCGTCGTGACCTCGCTCGGTGTGGCGGTATCCTAACGCCGCTGCCGTCGCGCCGCGTCAACTGCGCTGCAGCGGCTGTTTCCCGCGTCTTGAAAGAGGATCACGCACGTGACAACGCACCGCTGGCGGCTGGACGGACAGACCGCGCTCATCACCGGCGCCAGCGCCGGTATTGGTCTGGCCATTGCCCGCGAACTGCTCGGCTTCGGTGCGGATCTGCTGCTGGTGGCGCGCGATGCCGATGCATTGGCGCAGGCGCGCGACGAGCTGGCCGAAGAGTTCCCGGAGCGCGAACTGCACGGCCTGGCCGCCGATGTCTCCGACGACGAGGAGCGCCGCGCGATCCTGGACTGGGTGGAAGACCATGCCGACGGCCTGCACCTGTTGATCAACAATGCCGGCGGCAACATTACCCGCGCCGCGATCGACTACACCGAAGACCAATGGCGCGGCATCTTCGAAACCAACGTGTTTTCCGCGTTCGAACTGTCGCGTTACGCGCACCCGCTGCTGACCCGGCACGCGGCCTCGGCCATCGTCAATGTCGGCAGCGTCTCGGGCATCACGCATGTGCGCAGCGGCGCGCCCTACGGCATGACCAAGGCCGCGCTGCAGCAGATGACGCGCAACCTGGCGGTGGAGTGGGCCGAAGACGGCATTCGCGTCAATGCGGTGGCGCCGTGGTACATCCGCACGCGGCGTACCTCCGGGCCGTTGTCGGATCCGGACTACTACGAGCAGGTGATCGAGCGCACCCCGATGCGCCGCATTGGCGAACCCGAAGAGGTTGCCGCCGCGGTCGGTTTTCTGTGCTTGCCGGCTGCCAGCTACATCACCGGCGAATGCATCGCGGTCGATGGCGGCTTCCTGCGTTACGGGTTCTGAGCACGACGCCACGGCAGGACGACGTCGCCGGTCATCGGACTGCCGGGCAAGGGCGCAGCGTTGTAGTGCTGCTTGCGTAACGCCTTGCAGCCGGTGATCAGGCCACGCGTTTACGGTGTGGCAGCGGGATTGGCGCAGCGGCTTTCCTCCAGCACACGCCGCATCTGGTCGTAGCGCTGTTTGCGTTCGGCCGATTGCGCTTCATCGGAGAAACGCCAGGTTGATTCGGCCTGCTCGGCGCGTTTGCGCCAGGCCTCGCACAGGCTCTGGTCCGGCACCGGTGCGCAACGGTCGGTGACCACTTCGCAGGCGCTGCCGCCACCGGTGGCCGGGCCGCCGCCCAGGTTGGTCGTCTGCATCGGCAGGCAGCGCGTGGCCGGTTCGCGGTCTTCGGTGAAGTAGCGGCCGTTGTCGTGCGCGGTGCACTCGAACAGCGGTGGTGGGGGCAGGGTGGAGGTCGATGTCAGTAGGGCCGGCGCTGCCACGGGCGCAGCGGCAGGCACCGGGGCAGGCGGCGCTGGCGCAACCGGTGCCGTGCGCACGGGCGCTGGCGCAGGGGGCGTGCCAGGCACAAATGGCACCGAGGCCGGTGCGGTCATCAACTTCTTCTGTTGCTGCATGCCCTTCGGGCACGGCATGTTCTGCACCGTGAGCGCGCCGCTGGGATCGGTGCAGCGATAGATGGCCACTTCCTGGGCATTGCTACCCGAGACCCAGCCCATCATCACCAAGGCGATCAGGCGCATGCGGCTCATACGCCGCCGCAATCGCGTTGCTGGCGCGCTTCGATGCCGCGCTGTTCGCGGCTGAGGTCCACCCGTTCGCTCTGCAGGGCGCTGTTGTAGCGACGGATCAGCTCCCAGCGCCGGTCGGCCAGGCGCGCGCACACTTCCTGCTCGGGCAGCGCATGGCATTCGTCGCGGATCTGCACATTGCCGTAGGGCACGATCACCGTGCCGCCGTAACCGCCCTGATAGTTGCCTTGATAGCGACCCTGGTAGGCGTCGGTGCCGAAGCTGGCGCTGCCGCGGATGCTGCCGCCCCGTCCGGAGGAGCCACCCTGCACCGCGATCGCGGGGCGCGGGCTGACCGGCAGCGGTGGGCGCAGGGTGCCGGCAGGTGGCGGAGGCGGAGCGATGGCATTGCCCACATAGGCCGGGCCCCAGGTCGGCACCCAGCGCGGATGTCCTTCCGGGCTGTCGCTGGTATAGCGGTTGCCGTCTTCGGTGGTGCACTCGTACATCGGCTGCGGAGGCTGCACGGTGACGATGCGGACCTCGTGCGCCGGCGGCGCGGCAGCCGGTGCCGGTGCATCCAGGCGCTGCGGACGCGCTGGCGGATCCTGCGGGCGCTGCATGTCCAGCACCTGCTGGCGACCGCTGCTGCACGGCGCGTCCTGCAGCGCAACCGTGCCGGTGCTGCTGACGCAGCGGTAGACCCGCACGTTCGGGTCGGGCTTGGTGGCCGTGTTCGCTGCCGAGGCGGGCAGCGCACAGGCCAGCAACAACAGAGTCGGGAAAGTGCGCATGGCTGGAGTGTGCGCGCTCGGCCGCCGCGCCGCAAAGTGGGGTGACTGGCTGCCAGGGCGCACTGCGGATGCCGGTCGTGTGCTGCGGGGCGGTGCCGCTTCAGCGTGTGGTGGCCTGGCTTGAACACCTGGACAGAACCTGGAACTTGGCGCGACAGTTGCATGACTGGTCGCCACAGAACGCGGACGTAAAAATGCGCCACCGAGACCGGCTGCACTCACTGCCTGTGGGGGAGATGGCGTGGATACCAGCTGGCCGCGCTAGCGGTGATCGGCCAGACGGATCGGGCGCGTTGACAGGACTGCCTGCAACGCTGACGGGAGGCGGCTACCGTTGAGTCTGCGAGAGAGGGGGGCACTTCATGCGTTGTCTTGCCCGCCAGGCCGTGCCAGAGGCGATTGGTCCTGGCAGCGCGTGCCCATCGTCATCCAGACACTGCAACGTGATTTGTCGCGTCGGCTTGGCCGGCGCGGCCTCAGTCGCGCAAGATCTGACCGGTACGCGCATCGCGGATGGTGGTGGGCTGGGCGTGGCCGCCGACGTCGCCGGCCAGCACGCCGTCGATGCTGGCCAGCAGGACCGGGTCCAGCGCCTCGCGGCAGCGCGCCGGCGGCTGCCCGGCCAGGTTGGCGCTGGTGGACACCAGCGGCGCACCCCA
This sequence comes from Xanthomonas cassavae CFBP 4642, assembly GCF_000454545.1. NCBI lineage: Bacteria > Pseudomonadati > Pseudomonadota > Gammaproteobacteria > Lysobacterales > Lysobacteraceae > Xanthomonas > Xanthomonas cassavae. The sequence continues at coordinate 4,521,523 of NZ_CM002139.1, read as the reverse complement.
GGCCGTGCACAGCGCCGCCACGAGCGGATGGGCGCTGATGCGTACCGCCAACCCGTCATGCGTGCCGGTGACCCAGCGCGGCGCGCGGTCGGTGATCGGCAGGATCCAGGTGTTCGGGCCGGGCCAGCTGGCCAGCACGGCCTGTCTGCGGGCCGATTCCAGCACGTCCAGGTCGACCCAATCGCGCAGCAGCGCCACATCGGAGGCCACCACGATCACACCCTTGTCCACCGGCCGCCGCTTGATCTCCAGCAGCCGCAACACGGCCGCTTCCCGGGCCGGGTCGCAGCCCAAGCCCCACACTGCCTCGGTGGGGTAGGCGATCACGCCACCCTGGCGCAGGGCGGCGACAGCGCCATCCAGGCTGAGTGCGTGATCCATGGCGTGGCTCAGCCTGCGGCCTTGCTCGCGGTCTTCTTGACCACGCGCTTGGTCGCCTTCTTGGCGGCGGCCTTTTTGGCCGGTGCCTTCTTCGCGGCCGTCTTGGTGGCAGCGGTCTTGGTGGCGGTCTTGTTGACGGCTGTCTTCTTCGGCGCCGAATCCTTCACCGCATTCTTCTTGAGCGTGGCCTTCTTGGCACCGAAGCCCTTGCGCACCGGCTTGCCGGTGTCGGCCAGCAGTTGCTGCACTTCCTCGAAGGTCAGCGAGGCCGGCTCGCGGTCCTTGGGGATCTTGCCATTGAGCTTGCCATCGCTGATGTACGGGCCGAAGCGGCCGTTGAGCACCTGGATGTCGCTGCCGTCGAAGTCCTTGATGACGCGGTTACGCGCGATCTCTTCCTTCTCTTCGATCAGGAACACCGCCCGCGCCAGGTCGATGGTGTACGGATCGTCTTCTTTCTTCAGCGATGCATACACGCTGCCGCGGCGCGCAAACGGCCCGAAGCGGCCGATGCCGACGCTGACATCCTGGTCCTTGTCCTGGCCGAGCGCGCGCGGCATCTTGAACAGTTCCAGCGCGTCTTCGATCGAGATCGAATAGATGCTCTGGCCCGGACGCAACGAGGCGAAGGTCGGCTTTTCTTCGTCATCCACGGTGCCGATCTGCACCATCGGGCCGAAGCGCCCGATGCGCGCGCTCACTTCCTTGCCGCTCACCGGGTCGGTGCCGAGCACGCGCACGCTGCCGGCGTCGGTCTTGTCCAGCGAATCCTTCTTGTCCTCGACCAGTTCCTTGAACGGGCCCCAGAACTTCTCCATCAACGGGATCCACTCTTCCTCGCCACGCGAGACCGCATCCAGGTCGTCTTCGAGCTTGGCGGTGAAGTCGTAATCGACGTAGCGGGTGAAATGCCCGGACAGGAACTTGGAGACCGCACGGCCCACGTCGGTGGGACGGAAACTGCGGCCTTCCATTTCCACGTATTTGCGGAACTGCAGGGTCTGGATGATCGAGGCATAGGTGGACGGACGGCCGATGCCGTATTCCTCCAGCGCCTTGACCAGCGCCGCTTCGGTGAAGCGCGGCGGCGGCTGGGTGAAATGCTGATCGGTGACGATGCGGTCCAGCGGGACGTTGTCGCCGGCCTTCATCAGCGGCAGCTTGCGGCCTTCATCCTCGTCCTCGCTGCTCTTGGTGTCCTTGCCTTCCTCATAGACGGCCAGGAAGCCCGGGACCACCACGGTGGTGCCGCTGGCGCGGAATACATGTGCGCTGCCGGCCGACAGATCCACGCTGACGGTGTTGAGCGTGGCCGGAATCATCTGGCAGGCCACAGCGCGGCGCCAGATCAGCTCGTACAGCCGGCGCTCGTCGTCGGACAAAAAGCGTGCCACCTGTGCGGGGGTGCGCAGTGCCGAGGTCGGACGTACCGCCTCATGCGCTTCCTGCGCGTTCTTGGATTTGGTGGTGTAGGCGTTGGGCTGGTCCGGCAGCGAGGCCGTGCCGAAATCGCGCGCGATCACGTCGCGGATTTCCGCCAGGGCGTCCTGCGACAGGTTCACCGAGTCGGTACGCATGTAGCTGATCAAGCCGACCGAGCCTTCGTCGCCCAGCGCCACGCCTTCGTACAACTTCTGCGCCACCTGCATGGTCTTGCGGGTGGTGAAGCCGAGCTTGCGCGAGGCTTCCTGCTGCAGCGTGGAGGTGGTGAACGGTGGGGCCGGGCGGCGCTTGCGCTCCTTGCTGGCCACGTCGGTGACGTGCAGCACGCCTTGCGCGGCCTGCTGGATGCGCAACCGCGCCGCCTCGGCGGTATCGCCATCGGTGACGGTGAACTGCTCGAACTTCTGTCCGTCCAGCTTGATCAGCCGTGCATTGAAGGCCTGCGAGGGATGCCGGCAATGCGCATCGATGGACCAGTACTCGCGCGCGATGAAGGCTTCGATCTCTTCCTCGCGCTCGACGATCATGCGCAGCGCCGGCGACTGCACGCGGCCGGCCGACAACCCGCGCTGCACCTTGCGCCACAACACCGGCGACAGGTTGAAGCCGACCAGGTAGTCCAGCGCACGGCGCGCCTGCTGCGCATCCACCAGGTCGGCAGCGATCGCGCGCGGCTTGAGCATGGCTTCCTTGATCGCGCGCGGGGTGATTTCGGTGAATACCACCCGCTGCATCGGCTTGTCCTTGAGCAGGCCGCGCTCTTTCAGGATCTCGGCGATGTGCCAGCTGATCGCCTCGCCCTCGCGGTCCGGGTCGGTCGCCAGAAAGATGTCGTCGGCGCCCTTGGCCGCGCGCGCGATGGCTTCGACATGCTTCTCGTTCTTCTCGATCAGGTCGTAGCGCATCGTGAACCCGTTGTCCGGATCGACTGCGCCCTCCTTGGGGACCAAGTCGCGCACGTGCCCATACGAGGCCAGGACGGTGAAGTCCTTGCCGAGGTATTTATTGATCGTCTTGGCCTTGGCGGGCGATTCGACGATGAGCAGGTGCTTGGGCATGGTGGCAACTTCTTGGGGCGGAGCCCGGGGGGCGGGTAGCGTGGCCTAATTGGCCGGTCGAGGGAAGCAGATCGGCCGTTTCCCACACGTTAACGCCCGGGAAGTAGCCCGGGCGTTCAGTTCTCTTCAGAAAAATCACGGCGGACGCCGCCGTGTCAAGTGGCCAGCGCCGCGAACCGCTAGCTGTGGCGCATCCCGATCGCCGCCAGCATGAAGCCCACCACCACGATCGAGACCACCAGCAGCAGCCCGTAGAGGGCCAGGACCACGATCGAGACCGTGTCCAACCCCCTGGACTGCAGCTCCGGATGGTCGGTGAAGGCCCAGCGGTCCACCACCAGGGTGTTGCAGACCTTGTCGTGCGGGGCCTGCTTGCGCGCGCTCATGCCGGCCATGAAGGCGGCCACCACCACACCGATGCCCAGGGTGAGCACGCTGATCAGCATGTAGGCCAGGTAGCGCAGCAGGTTGCGCCAGAAGCCGACGCGCGCGCCATGGCTGTCGGCGCGGACCACCTTGATCCCGCAGGCGAGCTTGCCCAGGCTGGCCTGGAGCCGGCTGGACTGCATCCAGGCGAAATACAGGGTGGGGATGGCCAGCCCGATGCCGTAGGACAGCACCAGCAGCGCAATACCGAGCGCGCTGCCATCGTCCAGCGCGGAGCCGGCATCGCTCAGCCCGGCGCCGAACGCAAGCACGAACACCAGCGGGATCACGATCAGGTAGACCGCGAAGGTGGTCACCAGGCTGTCCAGGATGCTGGCCGCCACGCGGCGCCACAGACCGGCGTAGACGACCGGTGCGTCGGGCGCTGCGATGCCGGCGGCCGGTCCGGGCCCGGCCGGGGTGTCCCAGGCGGTCGGCAACGGCGTGGCGGGCGGAGGCGGTTGGAGTGGGGATGCGGCTGCTGCTGCAGGTGGCTGCACGGCGGCGTCCGCTGCGCTCGGTGAAGTGGGCCGCGACCGGTCGCCTTCCGGCGCGGCCAGCTCGCTGGCGGACGGGTAAGGCTGCGCCGCTGCCGGGTGCGAGCCCGCCTGCAGTGGGTCCTGCGCGGATGAGCCGGGCAGCGCCGATGCGGTTGCCGGCGCCGGCGGTGTGCTGGTGGCAGCTTGAGCGGGCTCGGCCGGCACATCCGGATCGGCGACGGCAGGGGCGGCCGGCCGCGACCACTCCTGAGCTGGGGCATCGGCAGCCGATGTGTCCGCTGGCGGTGCGGCCTGCTTCGTCAACGCGACTGCAGGCGCATCGGCGGCCGGCGCTGCTGGCGCCGGTATCGGCGTATCCAGGCCCAGTTCGGCCGCGACCTCGCCCAGCGTTACCCACTGCGGCAGACCCTCGCGCCAGACCAGGCTGCTACGGTCGATAAGCCTCTGCGACAGACGCGCGACCAGCGTGTCGGTGTCCACCGGCCCCTGGCGTTGCCGCTGTGCGTCGGCGTAGTACCACTGCGTCATTGATGTCCCCCTTGGTGGTGCGAAGTACGTTTGCGTGCAGCGGCGGCTCAGCCGCGGCACTGCTGCGGAAGTTGCTGGTCGTCGATCTCGGAACTGCAGTGCCAGCGGCCGGCATCGGCATCGAAGTCCAGCTATAGCGCCTTGCCGTCGATCCTGGGCGAATCCGGGGACCGCAGCAGCGCTTCGACACCGCAATCGGTGGTATCGAAGCGGCCGATCTGCACGCTGGCCAGCACATCGGTCGCGTAATGCTCCGGGGCCTGGAAGCCGGTGTCGCCATTGACCGGGCAGCGGCCTTCGCGGGCGAGAAATTCGGCAATCTGCGGCTTCAGCGGTGCCAGTGCGGCCACCGCTTCGGTGACCTTGGCGCGGCTCAGGTAGTCCTTGTAGGCGGGCACGGCGATCGCGGCCAGCATGCCGGCCACGGCCACGACAACAAAGCCGCCAATGATTGCAATCAACGTCAACACCAGCGGCCAGCCTGAGGCTCTCGACTGGTGGGGTGTCGTAGCAGCAGGGCGGGCATGCCAGGCATCAGGTGTCGCCATCGGTAGTGGCGGTGGCACTGGTGCAGCGTGCAGATCGGTGGACACCGGCGGGCCGAGTTCGTCGGCGCAGGCGGAGAGCGGCCGCCACTGGTGGTCCAGCCCTTCGCGCCAGACCAGCGTATCCAGGGCGATCTGGCGATCGCGATACAGGCCGCGCAGGACCTCGTCGGTCACCGGGCCACGCCGCTGGCGGTTGCCCTCGGCGTAATACCAACTGCTCATCCCCGTCCCCTCGCGCGCACGTCCGTGGCGGCTTCAGCCTTCAGTGTACGGGTTCGGGCTCGTCCAGGAACATCTGGGTCTCCATCCAGGCATAGGCCGCTTCTGCGCCCGGCTGGTTGAACAACACCATCAAGACCACCCATTTGAGGTCGTCCAGGTCCAGTTCGTCCTGATCCAGCGCCATGGCGCGATCTAGCACCAGTTCGCGCTGGTCGGCGTCGAGGATGCGGTGTTGCTCCAGGAACAGCAGGAATCCACGGCAATCCACATCGAGCTTGTCCAGCTCCGGGCCATGGTAGATCCGCACCGGCCCATCGACATGCGGGCGCGCCACGCTTGGCCGCTGCTCGGAGAGTGCGTCCAGCCAGTCGAAGGCCGTGCTGATTTCTGCGGGACTGAAGCCGGCCTGGATCAGGCCATTCTGAAGCGAGTCACGGTCACGGACCAGGTCCGCGTCTTCACTGAAATAATGTTCGAACAGGTACAGCAGTACATCGAGAATGCTCTCTTTCATTGCCCCTCGGCCTGCGTCGCGCGACGCTGTGGAGGTGAAGAAACTAGGGATTGCGGGTATAGCGACCGTGCTCGGTGACCACGTCTCCCTCCAGTTCCATGATGAGCAGCATGGAGGACAGCGCGGCGGCCGTCAATCCGGTGCGTTCGACCAGGCAATCCATAGGGGTTGGGTCGTGGCCCAGCGCCTGCCACAAGCGCTGGTAGTCGGGATCCGGACGGGTGGGCGTGGCGCGCCATGTCGTGCCCGACAATGGAGTGGGGGCGGCCAGGCGCTCGCGCAAGGCGGTGGCCAACTCGTCCGACAGCAGTTGCAGGCCCTCGATGACCTGGGCCGGGTCCTGCGCCAGCGTGGCGCCCTGGCGGATCAGGTGATGGCAGCCGCGCGCCAGCGGATTGTGCAGCGAGCCGGGCAGGGCGAACACCTCGCGTCCGGCCTCCGCGGCCAGTCGCGCGGTGATCAACGCGCCCGAGCGCATTGCTGCCTCGACCACCAGGGTGCCCAGCGCCAGCCCGGCAATGATGCGGTTGCGGGCCGGGAAGTGCGCGGCCACCGCGCCGGTGCCCGGCAGGTATTCGCTGACCACTGCGCCGCGTGCAGCGATGCAGTCGCGCAATGCCCGGTGATGCGCGGGGTAGGCCACGTCGGCCCCGGTGCCCACCACCGCCACCGTGATGCCGTCCGGCTGCGCAAGTGCGGTTTCATGCGCGATCGCGTCGACGCCGGCGGCCATCCCGCTGACGATGCCCAGCCCTGCAGCCGCCAGGCTCGATGCGAAGGCGCGGGTATGATCGCGTCCGCCGGCGGTGGCGGAGCGGCTGCCGACCACGGCCACGCCTGGATGCCACAGCGCATTGGGATTGCCGTCCACGAACAGCGCCAGCGGCGGGTTGACGATGTGGCGCAGCAGCGCCGGGTAGTCCGGCTCGTGCCAGCCGATCAGATGGTGATCTGAGTGTTCGCACCAGCACAGCGCGGCATCCAGCGCGTGCGGGTCAGGCGACTGCAGCCGTTCCGATTGCAGCGCGTCGCAGCCGGCCGCCCGCCAGGCGCCAGGCCCGGCAGCCAGGATGCCGGACGGGCTGGCATGGGCGCTCAGCAGTGCGCGACGGGGCGGGCTGCGGCCGCCGGCCAGCAGCAGGATCAGCAATGCGCGGAGGTCGGAATCGGTCTGGGCCATGCGCACAGCCTGGGCCGCAAACGACGACGGCGCCCTCAGGCGCCGTCGCGTTACCGCATCGGAATCGACGCTTACTGCGCGTCGGGATGCTTGACGAAATACCCCAGGCCGGTCGGCTTGACGCTTTCCATCACCAGCGCATAGCTGACCTTGTCATAGGTGCGGAACACCATCGCGTGCGAGGCGTACTCGTCCGGCAGGCCGACGGTGGAGCCGGCCGGGCCGCTGAAGTCGTCGTCGGTGCGCGAGAAGCGCGAGTGCTTGACGCGGTCGCTGACCGTGCGGCCCTTGCGCCAGATCGAGAACACCGTGCCGTTGTTGATGCCTTCGCGGGCGCCGCCGGAAATGGCGATCACATCGCGGGTACCGCCGACGATGAAGGCGTCGGAGATGGCCAGCACGCGCAGTTCGGTCTGCAGCGCCTGTTCGGACGGCGGGTGCGGAATGAACTGCAGGTCGTAGGGCTGCGCTTCCACCGCCACGATCCGGTCGCCGGCGCGCACCTCGCGGCCGCTGTCCTGCAATAGCAGAGTCGCCGCCTTGGAGTTGCCGCCCGCCGCGCTGCGGGTGATGGTGCCGACGTTGACCTGTGCCAGTTCGTAGCCCAGCGATTCACGGCGCGTGCTCGGCGCAATGAAGCTCTTCCAGATGTTGCCGGCGCCGGCGGTGGTGTTGCCGGCCGCATCCAGGTCTTCATTGTGCTTGGGCAGGCTGAACTTCACGGTCGGGCGGACCACCGCAAAGCGTTGGCCCGGCTGTGCGTCTTCCAGGCCAACCACGTAGGCCACCTGTCCGGTGGTGGCGCGCGAGCGACCGCCTTCCAGGCCGACCACGTAAGGCAGCGCGTCGAAGTCCTCGACCACGCGCAGGTTCTTCAGGAACGGCTCGACATCGGCCAGCGGAATGGCGTTGATCGGTGCGTCCTGGCGCGGGCCGGGTTGGATCGTGCCTTTGCCGACGCGGTCCAGGTAGGCCAGGCTGATCACGTCACCCGGGTAGATCAGGTGCGGATTCTGGATCTGTGGATTGGCTTGCCAGATTTCCGGCCACAGCCACGGTTTTTGCAGGAAACGCCCAGCGATGTCCCACAAGGTATCCCCCTTGCGGACCACATAGGTGTCTGGATGTTCGCCCGCCGCTTGCGCGGCAGCGTAGGTCGCGACGGTCAGCATCGCCGCAGCGACGACCGTACGAAGTCGGTTCAACATGAGTGCCTTCTTGCCTGATTCCCCAACAGGTCCGCGCACTATAGTCCAGAAACCGGGGCGCCACGCAAGCATTGCGCTAGAATGACACCGTCTTGCCGGCGCAGCGCCGGTATTCCCAGACGGGTAATCGCATGGCTTTGCTCCCTATTCTCGAATTTCCGGACCCGCGGCTGCGCACCAAGGCCGTGCCGGTCGACGCCGCCGACGTCGTCAGCCCGGCGTTCCAGACGTTGCTCGATGACATGTTCCAGACCATGTACGAGGCGCCCGGCATCGGCCTGGCCGCCAGTCAGGTGGACGTGCACAAGCGCTTCATGGTGATCGACGTCAGCGAGGAAAAGCACGCCCCGCAGGTGTTCATCAATCCCGAAATCGTCGCCAGGCAGGGCGAGCAGGTCTACCAGGAAGGCTGCCTGTCGGTGCCGGGCATCTTTGCCGACGTCAGCCGCGCCGACGCGATCACCGTGCGCTACCTCGACCGCCAGGGGAAGGCCCAGGAGCTGAACACCGACGGCCTGCTGGCGGTCTGCATCCAGCACGAGATGGACCACCTGGACGGCAAGCTGTTCGTGGATTACCTGTCGCCGCTCAAGCGCGAGATGGTGCGCAAGAAGCTGGCCAAGATGCGCAAGCATGTGGCTTGAGGGCGGGGATTGGGGAGTCGGGATTCGGGATTGGCAGACGCGGCTCAGCTTGCGCTGTTGAATGTCTGAGCCTGGCTCCGAGCTTGTCTGCGGTGCGGCGGCGGATGCGCGCGCCGTGGTGCCGCAGTGCTTTCCTGGTCGCCCGCCCGCCCGCCCGCGTGCAGCGGCGTTCGCCGGCGGGCGACCAAACGCGGCACTGGCTACTGGCTACCCCGCGTGCACCAAGGTGGTTTCCCGCCGCACCGGTATCCAGGCCGCGCGTCCGCGCATGGCCGCACCCGTTTTCCGCCCTTGATCCCGACTTCCGTATCCAATCCGCACCAGCACCCCGGCCCGGCCTCCGTCCGCGACCAACGCCGTTGCCAATCCCCACTCCCGAATCCCGAATCCCCTTATGAGAATCGTCTTCGCCGGTACGCCGGAGTTCGCTGTCGCCTCGTTGCGCGCCGCCGCGCAGCGGCATGAAGTGGTGGCGGTCTACACCCAGCCCGATCGCCCGGCCGGGCGCGGGCGCGGGCTGACGCCGTCGCCGGTCAAGCTGGAAGCGATCGCACGCGGCATTCCGGTCTACCAGCCTCAGACCCTGCGTTCGCCCGGGGCCCTGGCCACGCTGCGCGGTCTTGATGCCGACCTGATGGTGGTGGTGGCCTACGGGCTGATCCTGCCCAAGGCGGTGCTGGCCGCGCCCACCCATGGCTGCTGGAACGTGCATGCCTCGCTGCTGCCGCGCTGGCGTGGCGCCGCACCGATCCAGCGCGCGATCGAAGCCGGCGACCGCGACACCGGGGTGTGCCTGATGCAGATGGAAGCAGGGCTGGATACCGGCCCGGTGCTGCTGTCGCAGCGCATCGAGATCGGCGAGGAGCAGGAAACCGGCGGGCAGCTGCACGATCGCCTGGCCGCGCTGGGCGCGCAGGTGCTGTCCGATGGCCTGGGCCTGTTGCGCGCCGGCATCCGCCCGGTGGCGCAACCGCAGCCGGAACACGGCGTGACCTATGCGCACAAGCTGGACAAGGCGCAGGCGCGGCTGGACTGGGCGCAGCCGGCGCAGGCGCTGGCGCGGCGCGTGCGGGCGTTCAATCCGTGGCCGGTGGCCGAAGCGATCCTGGCCGGCGAGCGCGTGCGCCTGCATGGCGCCGTGGCGCTGGAACTGGCGCATCAACAGCCGCCAGGCACGCTGCTGGCTGCCAGCAAGCAGGGCATCGACATCGCCTGCGGCCAGGGCGCATTGCGGGTGCGCGTCCTGCAGCGTGAGGGCGGCAAGGCGATCACCGCTGCCGACTACCTCAACGCGCGTCGCGACCTGCCGGCGCTGCGCTGATGGCGACCGACACGGTGGCGGCCGGCGTCGCCTCGCGCCTGGTGGCGGCGCGGGTGCTGACGGCCGTGTTCGATCAGGGGCGTTCGCTGAAAGCCGAGCTGGCCACGGCGCTGCCCGGCCTGGCCGACCCGCGCGACCGCGCGTTGGTGGAGGCGATCTGTTTCGCGGTGCTGCGGCGCCGGCCTGCCTACGACGTGGCGCTGCGGCAATGGCTGGAGCGCCCGCTGCCGCCGCGCGACGCCGAACTCAAGGCCTTGCTGATGGCCGGCTTGGCCCAGCTCGATGTATTGCAATTGCCCGCGCACGCGGCGCTGTCGGCCACCGTGGATGCCTGCCGCGCGCTGGGCCGGCCGCGCCAGGCCGGCTTGGTCAACGCACTCCTGCGACGTGCGCAACGCGAAGGGTTCCCCGTGGTGGCCGACGATGCCGGCTGGCCGTCGTGGTTGCGCAAGCAGCTGCGCGCGGACTGGGGCGAGTGTGCCGAGGCCATCTTCGTGGCGAGCGCGCAGATGGCGCCGATGTGGTTGCGCGTGCATCGCGGGCAGACCGATCCGGCGGCCTACGCGGCGGGGCTGGCCGAGGCCGGTATCGCTGCACACACCGACCCGGTGTTGCCGGATGCGCTGCGGCTGGAGGGTGCCGTGCCGGTGAGCCAGCTGCCTGGCTTCGCCGACGGCGTGGTGTCGGTGCAGGACGGCGCTGCGCAGCAGGTGGCCGATGCACTGGTGCTGGACCCCTCGGCCCGCGTGCTCGATGCCTGCGCCGCGCCCGGCGGCAAGGCGGCGCATCTGCTGGAACGTCACCCCGCCGTGCAGCTCACCGCGCTGGATGTGGATGCGCGCCGCCTGGAGCGCGTGCAGCAGACCCTGCAGCGCACCGTGCCGACGGCGCAGGTCAGCCTGCATGCGGCCGATGCTGCCGACCCGGCGGCGTGGTGGGACGGCCAGCCCTTCGACGCAGTGCTGCTGGATGCACCGTGCTCGGCCACCGGCGTAGTGCGTCGGCAACCGGACGTGCTGCTGCACCGCCGGGCCGACGACATCGATGCGCTGTGTGCGCTGCAGGCGCGCCTGCTGGACGCGACCTGGCGCACCCTGCGTCCCGGCGGGCAGTTGCTCTACACCACCTGCTCGCTGCTGGCGCGCGAAAACCAGGCGCAGATCGCCGCATTCCTGCAGCGCACGCCCGATGCCCGGGCGCAGCCGCTGGGTGCGCCGTTCGGCCATGTGGCGGGCCCGGGGCGGCAGCGCTTCCCCGGTGAGCAGCACTGCGACGGGTTCTTCTACGCGCTTTTGCTAAAAGCCTCCTGACCGCACTCCCCTCTCGCGTCCCATTGCCGCCCGTCATGCTCAAAACCCGTGCCTCGAAGGATTTTTGGTTGCTGGCCATCACCGCGCTACTGGTGATCGGTGCCGGGCTGGGGTTGCGCGACCCGTGGCCGTCGGACGAGCCGCGCTTTGCGCTGGTGGCCAAGCAGATGGTACTGAGCGGGGACTGGCTGTTCCCGCATCGCGGCAACGAGCTGTATTCGGACAAGCCGCCGATGCTGATGTGGTTGCAGGCGCTGTTCTACACGCTGCTGGGCAACTGGCGGGTGGCGTTCCTGCTGCCGTCGCTGCTGGCAGCGCTGGGGACGCTGGCCTGCGTCTACGACCTGGGACGGCGGCTGTGGACCCGGCGCGTTGGCGCCTATGCGGCGTGGATGCTGCTGTTCACGCTGCACTTCACCTTCCAGGCCAAGAAGGCGCAGATCGACCCGCTGGTGGTGTTCTGGATCACCCTGGCCAACTACGGGCTGCTGCGTCACCTGTTACTGGGGCCGGCCTGGCGCTGGTGGGCACTGGGCTGGTTCGCTGCCGGGCTCGGCGTGATCACCAAGGGCGTGGGCATCATCGCGTTGTTGATGCTGATCCCGGCCGGCATTGCCGCGGCGCGCGGCTGGCCGGGCGTGCGCGTGCATGTGCGCGACCGGCGCTTCTGGTTGGGACCGCTGTTCTTCTTCGTGGCGATCGCGTTGTGGTTCGTGCCGATGATGGTGACCGCGCTGACTGCCGGCCAGCCTGAATACCGCGTCTACCTCAACGACATCCTGCTGCGCCAGACCGCCAAGCGCTACGCCAGTTCGTGGGATCACGCGCAGCCGGTGTGGTACCACCTGCAAAGCATGGCGACGATGTGGTTGCCGACCATCCTGCTGCTGCCGTGGGCGATTCCGGCGTGGCGTCGGCGGCTGCGACGGCGCGATGCACGCTACCTGCTGCCGCTGGCCTGGTGGCTGCTGGTGCTGGTGTTCTTCACCATTCCCAGCGGCAAGCGCGATGTCTACATCCTGCCGGCGTTGCCGATGTTCTGCCTGGCGTTGGCGCCACTGGCCGCGGGTCTGCTGCGCCGGGCCGGAGTGCAGCGGCTGCTGTTCGGCTTCGTGCTGCTGCTGACGGTGGCCTTCGCCGCCGGCGGGGCCGCGATGCTGATCGGACATCCGGGCTTCGAGCAGAAGATCATGGATAGCCGCGGGGTCGGCAGCGAGGCAACCGACCCGCTGGGCTGGGTGCTGCTGGCGGTGGGCAGCTGGGGTGTGGCCAGCCTGCTGTGGTTGCGGGTCCGGCGCTCGCCGCTGGCCGTGGTCTCGCTGCTGGGCGCCTGGTGGGTGGCGTTCGGCCTGATCTGCTACCCGATCTTCAACGATTCCAGCTCGGCCGGCGCAGTGATGCGCGAAGCCGGGCGCCGCATCGGCCCGGATGCCCAGCTCGGCCTGGTGGCCTGGAAGGAGCAGAACCTGCTGATGGCCGACCGGCCTGCGCAGACCTTCGGCTTCAAGGTGCCGTGGGAGGAGCAGCTGCGTCGTGGCGTGGCCTGGCAGGCCGCGCAGCCACGGCAGCGTTGGCTGATGGCGCAGGAGACGGCACTGCTGGGCTGCGTGGACCGCAGCCGCAGCCAGCTGGTGGGCGTGGCCAACCGGCGGCGCTGGTGGCTGGTGCCGGCCGATGCCGTCCAGGGCGACTGCGTGGCCAGTTCCACCGAGAAGGCGGTGGAGGAAAAGGAGCAGGGCAACCTGGATGTCGAATGAGCCAGTCGCCTGCCGCCGCTGGTCTCTGGCGCCCGCCACCAATGCATGCAGCGCCCCTTGTCTAACAAGGATTCATGCCCGGCATCGTTAGCTTGGCCGGCGTTTGAACCCGACCCGTTCGTTTCTTCACCCCTTGACCGATGTCTCGATGAATTCCCTGCGCACCCAGCCTGCTTCGCTTCCTCACTCCGCTCCGGTGACATCGCGGGCAGGCGTGAGCATTGCCGAACTGGGGGTGTTCGCGCTGACGGCGCTGGTCGTGAGCATGCCCAGCGGGCTGCTGCCGTTTGGCCTGTGCCTGCTGCTTGGTTCGCTGGTCGGCTGGCGCAGCCTGCGCGCCGGCATTGCGCAGCGCAGCTGGTCGCTGCGGACGCTGGGCTGGCTGACGGTGGCGGTGATCGCCATGTCGCTGCTGTCGATCGCCCTGTTCGAGCACGGCCTGCGCGATGTGGACAACCGCTCGCGCTTCCTGGTGCTGCCGTGGGCAGCGCTGTGGGCCTACGCGCTGCAGCCACGCCAGGCCTGGCTGTGGCGGGGCGCGCTGGTTGGCGTGTTTGCGGCCATGTTGATCGCGATGCTGCAGGTGATGAACGGCGCCGATCGCGCGGAGGGCTGGACCAATGCAATTGTCTTTGCCGATATCGTGATGATGCTGCTGGTGGTGGTGGCGTTCTGCCGGCCGGTGGGTGCGGTGCGCTGGCTGGTGGGTGCGGCGATCGCGGCGATCGTGGTGATCGTGCTCAGCGGCAGCCGCGGCGTCTGGCTGGCCTTGCTGGTCACGTTAGGCGTGTTGGTGTGGGGCGCACCCTGGCAAAACGCACGCATGCGCCTGCTGACCATCGTGGGCGGCGCGGTGCTGGCGGTGGGCGTGGTTGCCAGCGTGCCTGCGTTGACCGATCAGATGCGCCTGGGCGAGTTGCAGAGCGATCTGAAACGCTATGAGGTCGGCGACAGCGATTCGTCCGCCGGTGCCCGGATCGAGCGCCTGCAGGTGGCCTGGGACACCCTGCGTGCGCATCCGCTGACCGGCGTCGGCGTGGGCCGTTTCGACGACGCGATGCATGAACTGCCGGTCTGTGCGGGCGATACCTGGTTGCTGCGCTGTCATCTGGGCCATGCGCACAACGATCTGGCCGAGTGGGGCGCCACCCAGGGCGTTCCTGGCTTGTTCCTGCTGATTGCGGTGTACGGTGTGCCGTTATGGATCTTCGTGCGCCTGCACCGGCGCAGCGGGCACGCGCAGTTTCGCGGCCCGGCCGCAGCCGGGGTGATGTTCGTGATCAGCTATGCGCTGTGCGGGCTGACCCAGTCGATGTTCGCGCACCAGGTGGCGGCCAGTTTCTATACCGCCATGGTGGGCGTGCTGGTGGGGCTGGCGGCGCGTCAGGCGCAGCAGCAGGCAATGCCGGGGGCGGCCAGCAACCCATAGCAGGCGCAATCTGGCTGGTGCGTAGGGCGCAGGACACGCGGATCTGGTGCGTACGAGCGGGTGGCCGTCTTCAGGCCTGTACAGATATCACTGCCACACCACGACGGACGCGCTTTCGTACATCGGCCGTCGCTGATCGGCGGCCGCATTGCCGGCGCATCGGCGCGCTCAGTCGCTGTGCCGATCCGGTGCGCGCGGTGGATCCTGTACGGGCTGGTCGTGCTGCAACAGCCACAGCATGATGGTCTTCTGGCGCACGTAGTTGGCGCGCACGTAGGCGTAGATCAGCCCGTGCCAGCCATCGCGAAATCCGCCACGCAGCAGATAGCCGCGCCAGAAGCGCCAGGCCGGCGCCAGCACCAGCTTGCTCCAGGTGGCGCGCTTGCCGCGTGCGTGATCGTGTTCGGCCATCATCTGCGCATAGCGCTGGGTCTTGGCCAGTTGTTGCGCCAGCGAGCGGTAGGGATAGTGGATCAGGTCGCCGGACAGGGTGAGCACCGTGCCATCGACACTGGCCGCCTCGTGGATCTCGCGCTTGCCGCGCCAGCCGCCACGGCGTCGGTCGAACAGGCGCAGCACGCGGTCGGGATAGGCATTGCCGTGACGCAGGAAGCGACCGAAATACTCCGACAGCCGCGCGAACCGGTAGCCGGCCGCACTGGCGAAGCCGGCGTCGCGCGCAGCGAGGATGGCGTTGCGCAAGGGATCGCTGATGCGTTCGTCCGCATCCAGGCACAGCACCCAGTCGTGGCTGGCCTGTGCGACGCAGTACGCCTTCTGGCTGCGGTAACCGTCGAAGGCGCGTTGCAGCACGCGCGCGCCGTGCGCAGCGGCGATCGCTGCAGTGGCGTCGGTGGAGCCGGAGTCCACCACCACGATCTCGTCGCAGAATGCCAGCGAGGTCAGGCAATCGCGTAGGCGATCGGCCTCGTTGAACGCGATAATGCAGGCGCTGATGCGCGGCCGTTGGTCGGGTGCGGTCGAAGAGGACATGTGATGGCCGATTACCTGCTGTTCGCAACGGAACGTTACGCCTTGCCTATTCTGGCGCCATTGGCGCAGGCATTACAGGCCCGCGGCGATGCGGTAGCCGCCTGGTACGAAGGCGGCGCGCGTGGCCTGGTGCTGCCGGGCGTGCGCGAAGTCGGCCTGCGCGAAGCGCTGGCCTTGCGTCCGCGTGCGGTGTTCGGCGCGGCCAACTGGGTGGCGCCCTTCGTGTCCGGCGCAAAGGTGCAGCTGTTCCACGGATTCAACGTGCAAAAGCGCGAAGACAACCGCGGCCATTTCCGCGTGCGTGGGCTGTTCGATCTGTACTGCACGCAAGGCCCGGCCACCACCGCACCGTTCCGTGCGCTGGCCGCGCGCGAAGGACATTTTGCGGTGGCCGAAACCGGCTGGCCCAAGCTCGACCCGGTGTTCCGCGACGATGGCGGGCACAGCGCCGCACTGCGCGCGCCGGCCAACGGACGCCCGACGCTCCTGTTCGGTTCCACCTTCACCGAGCGGCTGAGCGCGGCACCGGTGCTGTTTGATCAGCTTGCCGCCGACATCGCGCGCGGAGCGCATTACTGGCTGCTCACGCTGCACCCCAAGTGCGCGCCGGAATTGTTCGATCGTTATCGCGCGCTGGCCGGCGCCAATGCACGCTTCGTCGAACCGGAAGAGGTGATGGCCGCGCAGCGTGCGGCCGATGTGCTGGTGTCGGACACCTCGTCGATCGTGTCCGAATTCGTGGTGCAACACAAACCGGTGGTGACCTTCCGCAACCGCGTGCCGCAGCCGCATATGCTCAACTTCGAGCAGCCCGGGCAGCTGCCGCAACAGCTGGCGCGCGCGCTGGCACCGGATGCCGAGTTGCGCAGCGCACTGGCCGCCTATGCCGATGCGATCCATCCCTACCGCGATGGGCATTCGTCGGAGCGGGTGATTGCCGCCACCGATGACTTCATCGCCGGCAGGCTCGGTACGCTACGGCGCAAACCGCTGGGTGCGTTATGGCGAGGGCTGCAGATCCGGCGCGAACTTGGCTACTGGGGTCCGGCGCGGCATTGATGGCCGCTGGTCGATCGCTGACGAGATGGCGCTGCCAACAGCTACGTCCACTCAATCCCGAATCCCCCAATCCCGATTCCCGATCACCAGCGCAGCCTGCGACGTGCCAGGGCGGTGCCGAGTTGCGCCTGCAGCGCCTGCGCCTGCGCCAGCGGCACGAAGCGCAGCCGCAAGGCCGGGCCGGTGGCGCTGGCACCGGCGGTATCCAGCCACAGCGTGGCGGTGCCGGTCAGGCGATCCAGCGGCGAGCGTTGCACCTGCAGTGCCTGCAGCTTGTCCAGTTCGGCCAGTCGCCACCAGCGCGTCCACCAGCCGCCGCGCACTGCCACGTAGCGCGCATCCACCGCATACCCCATGCGCTGTACCTGCCGATGCGCCTTGAACGCGCTCCACGGCAGCCAGAGCAGCAGCCATGCGACCTGACTTCCGAACTGCCACGCCAGCCCGGCCACCAGCGGCAGCAACAGCAAGACCGTCGGCAGGCTCAGGCGCCACCAGCACCGCGTGGCAATGCCCTGCCACTGCGGCGGCGGCCAGGCGATACCGGGCAGCAGGCGTTGCAACAGGGCATCGCAGCGCTGCGGCTCGGCGATCGGCGCCAGCTCCTTCAGCGCGCTGCCGTGGGTGTCGCCGGTGCCGGCCACGGCGGTGTCCACGCGCAACTGGCGACGGCCGAACAGACGGTGCAGGCGGCCTTCGTACACCGTCCACGACTGGATGCGCCGTAGTGCGACGCTGCTGCGGATGCGCGTCAGCAAGCCGCGCTCCACGGTGAGGCGGCGTTCGGATTCGCTGAGATGGAAGCCGTGGTATTGCGCCAGCGCCAGCGCCACCGAGAGCGCGCGCATCGCCAGCAGCACTGCCACGGTGGCGAGCACCGCCAGCGTGGCGGCCACTGCGGCGCCGGGATGGACCTGGTTGACGTAGCGGTATGCGATTTCACCGTTGATCTCGATGAAGTTGGAGGCCACGTGGCGCGGAATCATCTGGTAGATCACGCCAACGCTGGCGGCCACCACCACCATGCCGCGGTTGAAGATCAGGCCGAGCCGGATCACTTCGCCCATCGGCAGGCGCAGCAAGGTATTGCTGTCGTCGGCCTGCACCGGCGCCGCATCGGCAGACTGCACGCGGCGCCGGATCAGGTCTTCCAGCGCCAGCGCCTGGTCCAGCCGCAGCACGCGCATTTCCGCCTCCGGCTTGTGCCCGCCGGCCGATTCCAGCCGCACTTCGGCCACGCCGGCCAGCCGATGCAGCAGCGATTGGTGTACCACCACGTTGTGGATGCGCGCGAACGGGATATCGCGCCGGCTGCGTTCCAGCAGCCCGCTGCGGATCGCCACCCCATCAGTGCCGATGCGGTAGCGATAGGTGAAATAGCGCAGCACCGAGATTGCCACCAGCACTGCCATCACCGCGCCGGTGGCGATGTGGTCGGCCGAGTCGCGGCTGCCATCGCGGCTGCCGAACAGGACCAAGGCCGCCAGCGGAATCAGGAACTGGCGGATCTGCTGCAACAACACGAACACCCACGACAGCGGATGCAGGCGCTGCTCGTCCTGGCCGGGGTGTTCGAGCGCGCTCACAGCGCGTCGTCGTGGTGGTCGAGCTGGCGCGCCAGCCGGTCGCGCAGTTGCTCGGCATCGGCCCGATCCAGCCCGGACACGGCCACCGCATTGAGCCGGCTGCCGGCGGTATGCACCACCAGCGTGGTCAGGCCGGTCGCGCGTTCGATCGGCCCGCGGCGCAGGTCCACGTGCTGCACGCGCGAGATCGGAATCCGCGTATCGCTCTGCCACAGATGACCGCGTTGCAGCGCCAGGCCGTGCTGATCGAGTTTCCAGTGGGTGAGCCGATGCCGTTTGACCGCGAACCACGCACCCAGCAGCGCGGCAACCACGGTCACGCCCAGCACTACCGGCCAGTCATGCCAGGCGTGCAGCACGGTGACGGTCACGCCGGCCGCGATCAGCCCGGCACATCCACCGCCCAGCGCGCCGTTGACGCCGGCCACATACGCACCGCGTTGCGGCAGCGGTTGCCACTGGGTGTGGTCCACCGCCGCAACCTGTGCCGACGCGGCAGCAACGATGACCTCGGGGTGCGGCGGTGGAGCGTCGTGCACAAGGCTGGCCTGCAGGAGCGGTGCGCAAGCATAGCCGGGCGCCGCGGGCGGGCGCATCCGGCGCAGGCGGTGCTTACTGCGCGGCCAGGATCAGCGCATCCACATCCAGCGCATGGCCGGCACGGGTCGCCTTGGTGCGCAGATAGTGTTCGTTTTCCGGGGTGATGTCGCCGGTGACCGGAATGCGGTCTTCCACCGCAATGCCGGCGGCGCGCAGGCGCTCGGCCTTGGCCGGGTTATTGGTGAGCAGGCGGATCCGGCCGATGCCCAGGCCCTGCAACATCGCCACCGCACTGCCGTAACGGCGCTCGTCCGGCCCGAAGCCCAGTTGCGCATCGGCATCGATGGTGTCCAGGCCGGCATGCTGATACCCATAGGCGCGCATCTTGGCGGCGATGCCGGTGCCGCGGCCTTCCTGGTCCAGATACAGCAGCACGCCGCCGCCCAGCTCCTTCAGCTTGGCCAGCCCATGCCGCAACTGGTCGCCGCAATCGCACTTGAGCGAGCCGAACAGGTCGCCGGTCAGGCACGAGGAATGCACACGCACCGGCACCGCCGCCGACAGGTCGGGCTGGCCGACCACGATCGCCACCTGGTCGCGCTGCGCCACGCCGCCACGGAACACCACGAATTCGCTCATGCCCAGGCCGCGCAGCGGCACCGGGGTGCGGGTGACCAGCTCGTAGCCGGCTGCGGCTGACCTGGCGCACCCGCTGCCCAGGTCGTCCAGTGCCAGCGACTGGCAGCCGGCGAAGGCGGCATGGTCGTGCACGTCGCGCAGGTTCACTGCCAGCAGCGCCGGCAACAGCAGCCCCAGCCGCGCAATCTCCACGCCGCCGGCATCCAGCGCGTCGCCGGCCGCCCAGTGCGCCGGTACCGGGGTGTCGCGCAGATAGGCCAGGGCGGCCAGCTGGTCGTAGCTGTAGTCGGCCAGCGCGACGCGTGCGCCCTGCGGCGCGGTCAGCCCCAGCACCTGCGCGCGCGTGGGCGTGACGAATAGATAGTGGCGGCCCTGCGCCGCACGCGCGAAAGCGGTGTACGACTGTGCCGTGCTGCTATCCAGCGCCAGCACGGCGCGTGACTGCCCGCCCGCGGCGGTGAGCAGCACCGGCCGGCCAGCACGCAACTCGGAGGCGGCGCGCTCACAGCGGATCGCCGCCGGATCGCCGAAGGCCGGTGCGCTGGGGGAGGGGACGGGGCTGCTCATGCACGACTCCAAATGGGGATGGCCACGGCCGCTTCAAGGCGAACGCCGCCGCGCCGTTGCCGGACGCGTGGCGCCATTGTCGCGTGCTTGGCAACCGACGGTTGCCACCGTCAGCTGGAACGCTGCATCCAGCGGCCGCGAATGAGTGACGGCACTGGCGGTGATTGGTTGCGCACCTGGCACGTTGTTCAGCGCCCGGCGATGCTTTCTAATCAGGCGATCTCTCGGTTCAGCAGGTCCCATGCGTCTTATCGACTGCAGTCAAGCACGGCATGCCAGCGCCATTCTGGACATCTTCAACGAGGCGATCGTCCATTCGACCGCCCTCTACGACTACCGGCCGCGGCCCCCGGAGAGCATGGTCGGTTGGTTCGCCGTCAAGCGCGCCGGCGGATTTCCGGTGATCGGCGTGGAAGATGCCGATGGCGCGCTGATGGGCTTCGCCAGCTATGGCACCTTTCGCGCCTGGCCGGCGTTCAAGTACAGCGTCGAACATTCGATCTACGTGCACCGCGACCATCGTGGCAAAGGCCTGGGCCGTCTCTTGCTGCAGGCCTTGATCGCCGCGGCCGAAGCGCGCGGTGTGCATGTGCTGGTCGGCGGGATCGATGCCAGCAATCAGGCCAGCATTGCCTTGCACGAGCAGTTCGGCTTCACCCATGCCGGCACGGTACGCGAGGCTGGCTTCAAGTTCGGGCGCTGGCTGGACCTGGCGTTCTATCAGCGCATCCTGGCCACGCCGGCCGAGCCGCACGACGACTGAGCGTGGTGCGGCTACGGCCCGCTGATGCGGCCAGGGCGGTTCGAAGGAAGGGGCTGCAGGTGCAGGGGCGCAGTCTGCGCCGGGAAGGTGGAACAACGCGACATCCGCCAGTCCCGACCGCAGCGCCTGGTAGTTGGGGGTGCCGCCTTGCGTCTCTGGCACAACGCTGCGATCACCGGCCCGCTGGCAACGCCCCAGCGCGGACAACCCAGGCCGCGCACGCAGCCACTGGGTGCGCGGAGGCCGCACCCGCCGGCCAGGCCACGCGGGGTGTGTTGTTCCTGGCCTAGTGCGGGTGCCGCTCGGTGGCGTACGGGTTGGCCTCGCCGCTGCCCGGCGGGCGCAGTGTGTAGCGCTTGTAGGTCCACTGGTACTGCGCCGGATCGCGCCGGGCGATCTGCTCGATGCCGGCATTGAGCGCGCTGGCCGCGCGTATCGGGTCAGGATCGGCCACCGCCGGGTCGGCCGGCTGCACATGCAGCGCAAACTGCAGATCGTCGCCGGCACGCTCGCACCAGCCGTACAACACGCTGGCGCCGGTGCGCTCGGCCAGCCGGTTGACCAGCGTCATGGTCAGCGCCTGCTTGCCGAAGAACGGCGCAAACACGCCATCGCCCATCTTGGGTTGCTGGTCGGGCAGGATGCCGACCGCACCGCCGTCTTTGAGCACCTTGAACAACTGCCGCACCGCCGGGCCTTCGGCACGCACCTGGCGCACGTTGTCGCCGCCGCGCGCCAGCTGCAGAAACCCGTCCACCGCCTCGGACTCAGGCGGCCGGTACACGATGGCGATGGGGCCACGTTCGGATAGCCACTGGTTGAGCAATTCCCAGTTGCCGAAGTGCGGCGCTGCCACGATCACCCCGCGCCCGGACGCCAGTGCCGCGTCGTAGAGCTCCTGGCCGTTGCGTTGCAGACGGGCCAGGTTTTCCGCCGGCGGGCGGGTCCAGGTGCGCAGCACTTCCAGGGTCTGGCGTGCGGTCGAGCGCAGGATCTGTGCATGCAGCCGCGCGCGCTGGGCATCGCTCAGCTCCGGATAGGCCAGTTCCAGGTTGCGGCGCGCCACGCGCGCTTCGCGCGCATCGAGCTTGCGCCAGCTCCAGGCCAGCGTGTCGGCCATGCGTTTGAGCAGCGGCCATGGCAGGCGGCCCACGGTGGCAGCCGTGGCGTAGAGCAGGCGAGCGCGAAGATCAGGTGTCATCCGCGCAATTCTAAACAGCGTGGCCGGCGAAGACCCGCAGGTGACAGTGCGGGCAGCGCTGGGCATGCTGCGCGACACACTTTGCTGCCCAGGACTCTCCATGCTCGCCTTGATCCAGCGCGTCACCCGGGCCTCGGTCACCGTCGATGACCGGATCGTCGGACAGATCGGCCCCGGGCTGCTGGCGCTGGTTGGCGTGGAGCCCGGCGACAGCGATGCGCAGATCCGACGCCTGGCCGAGCGCCTGCTCAGCTACCGGGTCTTCGGCGACGACGCCGGCAAGATGAACCGCTCACTCACCGATACCGGCGGTGGATTGCTGCTGGTCAGCCAGTTCACCCTGGCGGCCGACACCAGCTCCGGCAACCGGCCGGGCTTCAGCACGGCTGCGCCACCCGAGGAGGCTGAACGGGCGTTCAATCAATTGGTGGGGATCTGCCGCGAAAAACACCGCGGCGGGGTGGAAACCGGGCGTTTTGGTGCCCATATGGTTGTCGACCTGGTCAACGACGGCCCGGTGACCTTCCTTCTCAGACCCTAGATACAGCACGTCTACCAGCGGTCCCGCCTTGATCCCGGCAGACCGGGCTTCACGCTGGTATAATGCTAGGTTCTCTTTCCAATCTCAAAGCCGGTGGCGCGAGCACTCATGGCCAACGAACGTCCTGCCCAGCAATCCGACATCAAGCTACTGATCAGCAAGGGCCTGGAACAGGGCTATCTGACCTACGCCGAAGTCAATGACCACCTGCCCGACGACCTGGTCGACCCGGAGCAGATCGAAGACATCATCAGCATGATCAACGGCATGGGCATCGATGTCCATGAAGTTGCCCCCGATGCCGAAACCCTGCTGCTCAACGATGGCAACACCGGCAACCGCGAGGTTGACGACACTGCCGCCGAAGAAGCCGCCGCCGCGCTGACTGCGCTGGATACCGAAGGTGGCCGCACCACCGACCCGGTGCGCATGTACATGCGCGAAATGGGCACGGTGGAGCTGCTGACCCGCGAAGGCGAAATCGCCATCGCCAAGCGCATCGAAGAAGGCCTGAGCCAGGTCCAGGCAGCACTGGGCGTGTTCCCGCTGTCGACCGAAATGCTGCTGGCCGATTACGAAGCGCACAAGGAAGGCAAGAAGCGTCTGGCCGAGATCGTGGTCGGCTTCAACGATCTGATCGAAGAAGCCGATGCCGCCGCTGCTGCACTGGCCGCTGCCGGCCCGGTCGCCGTGGACGAAGACGCGGTCGATGAAGACGACGACGAAGACGGCGATGACGACGCTGCCGAGGAAGAGGCCGGCCCGACCGGTCCGGACCCGGTGGAAGTGGCCACGCGCATGGAGAACCTGGCCAACGAATACGCCAAGTTCAAGAAGATCCATGCCAAGAACGGTGCCGAGCACAAGCTGGTGGTCAAGGCGCGCGAAGACATGGCCGCCATCTTCACCACGCTCAAGCTGCCGCTGCCGCTGACCGATGCGCTGGTCACCCAGCTGCGTGGCGTGGTCAACGGCATCAAGGATCACGAGCGCAAGGTGCTGCACCTGGCCACCACCGTGGCACGCATGCCGCGCAAGGATTTCATCCGCTCCTGGGAAGGCAACCAGACCAACCTGGAATGGGTGGAAGACGCACTCAAGCGCAAGCAGAAGTGGTCGTCGGCGCTGCGCGACGTCAAGGACCAGATCGTCTCCGAGCAGCAAGGCTCGATCGAGATGGAGAAGGCCAACTACCTGACCCTGGGCGAGATCAAGGAAATCAGCCGTGCGATGGCCTATGGCGAAGCCAAGGCGCGCAAGGCCAAGAAGGAAATGGTCGAGGCCAACCTGCGCCTGGTCATCTCCATCGCCAAGAAGTACACCAACCGCGGCCTGCAGTTCCTCGACCTGATCCAGGAAGGCAACATCGGCCTGATGAAGGCCGTGGACAAGTTCGAGTACCGTCGCGGTTACAAGTTCTCGACGTACGCAACGTGGTGGATCCGTCAGGCCATCACCCGTTCGATCGCCGACCAGGCGCGCACCATCCGTATTCCGGTGCACATGATCGAAACGATCAACAAGTTGAACCGCATTTCCCGCCAGATGCTCCAGCAGTTCGGCCGCGAGGCCACGCCGGAGGAGCTGGCCAAGGAAATGGACATGCCCGAGGACAAGATCCGCAAGGTGATGAAGATCGCCAAGGAGCCGATCTCGATGGAAACCCCGATCGGCGACGACGAGGATTCGCATCTGGGCGACTTCATCGAGGACACCAACGTGGAGTCCCCGATCGACAACACCACCAACATCAATCTCTCCGAGACGGTGCGTGACGTGTTGGCCGGCCTGACTCCGCGCGAGGCAAAGGTACTGCGGATGCGCTTTGGTATCGACATGAACACCGATCACACGCTGGAAGAAGTGGGCAAGCAGTTCGATGTCACCCGCGAGCGGATTCGCCAGATAGAGGCCAAGGCGTTGCGCAAATTGCGTCACCCCAGCCGGTCGGAACAGCTGCGCTCGTTCCTGGACATCGATTGAGTTGTCGGTCGGCATGGTCACCTGATCACACAACAGCCCCGCAGATGCGGGGCTGTTGCGTTATGGGGCCGCTGCGCTGATGCTTGCGGCGTGCGCTGCCGGGGAACAGCGCCGCCCGGACGGAATCGCCTTACGTTCTGGCGACGAAACCGCACCGCAGCGCGTTATTAAGTGGATGTTTCCTTCAATCTCACCTGATGTTCCAACCGTGGCTTCTAGGTTGGCATGCGGATGGAAACGAGACCGTCCCGTGAGTAGGCAAAGCCGCCTCAAGACCACCACTTGCCGCGATCACGAGATCCGCGTACGCGCCGCGTAGGCCTCACCGACGGCCAGGTGGACGCTTTGAGTGGATGTGTACGCCGACAACGGCAACACGCGTCTGCCGCGGATCAGTGACCAACAGACCTGGGACACGTATCAGGACGCCCTCGCGCAGGGCTTCCGCGCAGGCCGCCAGCTGATCGACAGGCAACGACAGACTGCTGATGCGTGAGGAATGGTTGCGTGCCTGACATACAGCAGACAGGCCCGCAGACAGACAGGTAAACTTACCCCACTCCTGTGGGCCCGATGCATGCATGTGGCACCAGCGAGCGCTGTGCAACCGGGCCTATAGCTCAACGGTTAGAGCAGAGGACTCATAATCCTTTGGTTGAAGGTTCGAATCCTTCTGGGCCCACCATAAAATCAAGAGCTTAGCTTCTGCCAAGCGCCCTGATTTGGGCTGCCGGGAAAATTGCCGGGAAAATTAGCTGCGCTTTGGCGGCTTTACCACTGGCAGTGCGTGGTCATAGCGACCTGTCGTTGCTGGTGTTACGTGCCCTGCAGCATCTTGTTTGTCGCCCCGGTTGCCCACTGTGTCGGTAATGCCGCGATGCTTGAGGCCATGCAGAGAAAAGCGCTCCCGCTTCGTGATGATCCCTTCAGTCATTGCGAGCGTAATGAATCGTTGCCAGGCACTATCCAGAGATGACTTAGCCATGGGGCTACCAGTCTGTTCAACGAGTAGCCGCCGATCCTCGGCCTTGATAGGGACTGGAAAGCTTCGGCCTTTCTTATTCCAGATCGCGGTTCGCCGCGCTGCGAGGAAATCCCACGCTTCGATCATCTCAGGATCCCACTCGGTAAGCGTATCGCGTGATCCTTTGCGCCGCTGAGCATGTATGCCTGTTGGCTGCTTATGTGTGTCATTGAGGGTGCACACCTCGATGCCGCGTAGGCGCGCGCTATACGCGAGCACCATGACTGGCGCCAGGTAGCTCGGGCAACTACCCTTTGTGTGTGGTGGACGGGAGCCGCGTTCACGAGCGAAGGTCAACACCTTGTCGAATGCAGCCGGCGTTGGCATACGGTGCTTCTTTGCTTCGCGTGCTTGCCTCACGCCGATGGCTGGATTTGATCTACATAGGCCGACACGCATGCCCCATGCGAGTGTGCGACGTAAGTAGCGGTGAAGGTGATTTGCTTTACTGGGCGTTGCAGGAAGCGCGGGTTGGTGATCGTTGGCAAGCCGTCCCATTGCGAAAACTTCCACGAGTCGCTGGATCACAGGCGTCGTGATGCGATCAACCTGGACCGAGCCCAGTTTCGATCCGTCCTTGCGCAGATAGTCGGCAATGGAGTCGGCATAGCGCTTGTAGTCATCTTGCGTGTCGGTCGCTAGTTCCTTGAACTCCAACGACTCATGGAAGCGATCAAAGAGATAACGCAACGTGCCTCGCATGCCCTTGCCTGCACGTTCCTCAATGATTCCGTGCAGTTCCGATAGACGAGCTCCAGCGTAGGCCACGGTTTGCTTTCGTCTGTTCCCACCTTCGGGATGCGGCTCGACGACGTACCACCGGCCATCCCCCCAATAAAGGCCGCGCGGGAGCGCGGCCTGATCAATGTGAGATGGTATGAGGGGATTGAATTTGCGCTTGCGGCCTCTTGCCATTACATCAGCTCCTGTTCTGTATCCATCTCGATGTCGTTGTGTTGCTGCAATCCCAGCGCGGCGTTGAGCGCGTCTAGCGTTGTCCAGATACCCCCTCGACCGTCGTATTTGTATCGGATGCCCTGATCATTGGCCCAACGCACGACGGTCGCGGTACGGGGGGAGGGTCCAATCGGTGCGCACAGCCGCCGCAGATCCTCAAACGTAAGTACCTCACCGCTCATGCATCTTGCTCCTTGGTCCACTCCCGCCTGTGCCGCCATTGCTCGCGCATTTCCTCCACGAGCAAGTCAGCAGCCGCATAGCCGCGCTGGGCGGCTATGCGGAGCCTCAGTTCTCGCACCCTGACCGCGTCCACGTAGCCCTGCCTTAGCCAGTGGCGCGCCTCGCAAGCCCTGCGAAACCCTTCCATGTTTGCGCCATCGATCATCGCTGACGCGTGCCGGTGAAGCGCAGACCGAGCTGCACGACGTTCTGTGCGCAGGGACGTGACTGACGAGGGGTGCGGATGCGATGAGCACGCCGCCATTCGGTCATGGCCAACTCGAAGCTGGGGTGCTTTTGTGTGCGCCCACATGCGCACTCGATGAAGTGCCCGCCGCCCGCCTCGGGGCGGCGGGCGTCGAGCACATGGCGAGACAAGTGCCCGTTCGTGCAGGGTGGCAAAGGACTATCGTGGTTGACCTGACGTTGCGTCATGGCCCCTCCTGGCGCAATGCGCGCTCGGCATCCCGCTGATGCTGCACGGTGTCGGAGTCGATCCGGTCCAGCGCCTCGGCAATGGTGTAGTCCATCTCCGCCAGCCAATCGGCACGATTCAGCACCAGAGCGGCGGTCAGCGCCTCCCCAGTGGACAAAGGGCCGGGCCCTCCCATACGCGCAGCGGCGCGAGCAACCTCAATCGTGCGTTGCAGGTTCATGGCTGCGTCCTCCATGCGGCGCCGAGCTGGGCGCGTGCTTCCTCAGCACGGATGAGGCGCAACCCCCAGCGTACCGACCAGGTGCGCGCCTGCTGTTCGTCGCAGGTCAGAATCAGTTGCCCGGAAGATTCCAGGCGATCAGCCATGAGCAGCCTCCCGCCGCACAGCCATGCGAGTGCGGCGACGCAGGCGCTGTGGCACCTGTCCAACGGCCAGGCCGGTCTGGGTGAGGCGCGGACGGCGCGTCGACCACAGCTTGTAGACCAGCGCGCCACCGGCCGCCGGCGCCAGGACCACCACCAGGGCAAGCAACTCACCCATTGGCCACCTCCCGTGCGGCCTGCGCTACCGCAGCTGCAGCAGCTGCAGTTGGCCTGCGCGGCAGCATATTGGCCAGATCAAAGGGGAAGTCCAGGCCATCCATGAACTCGGCCAACTCCGTGCTAATGCGATCTTCCGCCGTGGTCCACAGGCGGGGGCCGTCGACGAGCTTCCAGCCAGTACCAGTGCCGCGACGCCGCTCCCAGGACTGACGCACCTGGCGAAGCGGCCCCATGTTCAGGACGGCAGTGACCACGACCGGACCATGTGTGACGTGCGTGGTGATGGTCGCTGAGCAGTCGCCCATGCTGCGATCGTAGGCGACGACGGCCGGCGTGGTAGCCTCCGGGCCGGGTCCGGTGCCCGAAGCCAGCAGACGTGCTGCCGCGGCTGGACGTGTTCCAGTGTGCTGTTGCATATCGACTCTCCAAAGTTGCGTTGGTGGAGGGCCTTGGGGCGGTGTTCGAGCACCGCCCGCCGGCCCGCTGGTGCGGGTTAGATCAGGTCGGCGCCGGATGGCGGGATGCTGGGGTCAGGCTCACGCAGACGCTGCGCGCTGCTGAGGACATCAAGCAATTCGTGGCGAATGTATTCGGCCACTGCCGCCGGTCCGTCGTGATTGATGCCAGCCTCGATCGCGATATCGTTGGTCAGCGCGGCGAGCAATGTGGTCGCGTGGTAGGCGAGCCAAAGCCGGGACTGACCTTCTTCGCTGATCGAGAAGTCAGCGTCCTCTGGCAGCTGTGTGTTCGGGTGAGCGGCGTCCATCAAGCCACCTCCAATGCAGGCATGCGCTCGATGACCCATTCCTGCAGCGCGGCGGCCTCGGCTTCCGGCATGATCACGTGCAACGAGCCGATGATCAGGCCAGTTCCGTCATCGACAAGAAACAACGCGCTCGGCTCGTCAATCGCGCTGCAGGCGAACATCACCGGTGGGCGATCATGCAGACCGTCGGCGTAGAGCTCGGCCAGCACATCGGTCGCCCGGATCTGCACGAGCAGGTAGACGCCGGGAGCGACGCGCAGCGCCTTGTGCATGTCGCGCCGGCTCACTGGCGCACCTCGGCCAGGTCGGCATTGATGCTGGAAATGGCAGCCTCGACATCGGCCAACGTCAGCGCCTCGGGTGCTTTGCCCATGGCCTGCAGCTTCGCCTGCAGGGTGAGCCAGGCGGTGTGGTTCCAGTCGAGGGTGTCGGCGATCAGGCCGAAGTAATGGGCGATCTGACGCGCGGCATTTGCCGGCGCTTCTTGGGCGTCGTAAGACATGCAGGCTCCTAAGTTGTTGGAGTCCGCCACAACGCTGTCAAACGGGGTGGCGGACGATGCGCGGTTGACAGACCGGTAGGAGTCACCGGCAGGCCCGAAGGCCTCCGCACACCGCCCGCCATAGAACTGGCTGGCACGTACCCACGACGACACAGCGGGCATGAAAAAAGCGCCGTGCATCGATCGATGGGCGCTGGTGCGCCTCCTAGTCGGGCTGTCAAACCCGGTCGCCGATTGTGCGGCGACGCAGTAATGGTTGCTCTGCTGCTGAGTGAAAGTCAACGAAAATTTCCAGAAATTTCCAACATGAGAAAGCGCGCTCATTTGGCGAACACCCAGCACTTAACGGTGGTACCGACGCCAGTCAGGTCGTCCTTGAGGACAGCGCTGTTGACGGCCACGTTCGCGCCGATGAACTTGTGCCGGCGCGAGTCTCCGAGCAGCGCACGCAGCACCTTGAGATCGGGCACGGGCTGACTGAACTGCGCGGCCCGTGCCGCGAAGTGATTGAGGTTGATCGCAATGCGCTGCGCGTCGCGGCTGTGGTTGACGACGGCTTTACCGTGGCCGGTGGCTTCGAGGTATTCGTAAACCTCCCAGAACTCGTTGACCATCGCGTGGTCGGCGCTGATCGCCTTCTGCCGTTCCAGCGCCATGTCCAACAGCGCCAGCCGCGTCTGCTCGACCATGTCGTCAGGGATGGTGATGACCAGGCGCAGGCAGTCGAACAGCGCCAGCATCTGGGCGTGGTTCTTGATGACGCGTTCCAGGCGCAGATCCTGCTGCGCGCGTAGCTTGGCCCCAAACACCTTCACCCGCTCGGCGAACAGATCGAGGATGGCGCGCTCCTGGCGGACGGCACGCACAAGGAAGTAGCTGACTTCTTCGACCTGCAGCGCGTTGAGGTTGTCGGCCGCGATGCGGCTTTCGGTGGTGACCTGCGGGCGTTTGAAGTGCAGCTTCACGATGCGCGTGAGGATCGCTTCGCTGGCATCCACCGCAGCGTTCTGGGTGATCACGATCGTGCCGCGAAACGGTGGCTCATAGGTCTCGTTGCCGCCATTGCGCACGCCGCGTGTTGCCAGCGTGCCGCCGCCGAAGAAGTCCTTGGCCGGCCTCCTGCGCACCGTGTGCGGTCTTGAGTTCGCGTGCGGTGCGCACAGCACGCTCGAACTCGGCATCGCAGCGGTGGGCGTGCTGGTGGCCTTGATCTGTTGGGCAAGCGTGCGCACCGATTGCCGCTGCGCATCGAGCGTGGCCTTGGCGCGCTGTGCCAGCGCGACCTGCTCGCGATAGGCGCCGATGTCGCGGTGTTGGCTGTTGAGCTGGCGCAGCGCGTCGCGCTGGTTGCGCAGCGCGGTGGCAACGCCGCGGCTACCGCTCAGCACGCGCCGGAACGGACCGGTGGCGCGGTCGACGGCGCCCAGGATGACCTGCAGGCGCAGATTGTCGGAGGCCGCCATTTAGGCGGCCTCGTGGTTCGGGTAGGGCATCATTCGGCTCCGCTTCGCAGGCGGGCACGCTCGCGCCACGCCGTGAGTTCGTGCAGCGACCAGCCGTCCATCTCAGACGGCGGCCAGTGGAAGATGGCCGCGATGTCGGCCATCGCATCCTCTACGCAGTCGGGGAAACCACTTCCCTCTGTGCCTTCGGCAAAAAAAGCGCCACCTCCTGGCCGACCGCCAACAGATCGGCCGGATCCATCGCGTTGACGTCGGCAGTGGTCAGCGTGGGCGAAGAGATGCGCGGCAGCAGCGTTGCCAGCGCAGTGACATCCATCTGCAGCAGCTCGGCGAGCTTGAGGCCGCGCAACTCACCGGCGCCGGGCTTGCGCACCTTGAGATCGGTGATGGTCTGCTCGCCGCGCGTGATGGGCTGGTCGAGGGGAATGGCTGGGGAAAAGGTCGGGGTCATCGGAAGGTCTCAGGGCTGAGGCCTGGCGGCGCCAGGCCGGAANCCTTGTTGAGCGGGAAGACAGCATCATCCGCATCGGCGGCCGTGGCCACCAGGCCGACGACAGCCGTGGAGACGGTGCGGATGGTGCGCGTGCCGGCGCTGAGTTCGATGACGCGAACACCGTGGTGGTAGGCGGTGGACATGTATTCCTCGATCAGGACGTGCGGAAGCGGAGCGGAATGGTCAGGCGCGAGCGCGCATTGGCTGGGGCAACGTCGGTGCGCTGCCCTTCGATGGTCAGCAGGAAGCTGCCCGGCGCTTCGCCGACGACCAGGTCGACGCGGGTCAGGCGCAAACGCGGCTCCCAGCGCATCAACGCAGTGGCGGTGGCGCCGTAGAGCATCGTGCGTGTGGCGCCGTTGAATGGCTGGTCGATCAGTTCGGGCAGCAGCGAACCGAAGTCGCGGCGGTGCACGCGCGTGCCGATAGGCGTGGTGAGGATGCAGGCGATCGACTGGGCCAGGTGTTCCTCGCCTTCGATCAGCCGACCGGTGTTGGCATCCACACCTATCACTGCGGTCCACCGCTGAGCGCGCTGCCGGCGGTCACGCCGGTGGTCTTGTGGTTCTTGAGGCTGATCCCGCCGCCGAGCACGTCGGTGGTCGCAGTCGCGGTACCGGTGATGCTGGTATCGCCGTTGAGTTGGGTGGTGCCGTTGACGGTCAGCGGACCGTTGAGAGTGATGCCACCATCGGCGGTGATCGTGGCGATACCGCCGCTGGGGAGCGTGGCCTGCAGCGCGTGCGCGTCGGTGTCGTACTGCAGCTGCGCCCCATCGGCAAAGCGCAGCACGTGCAGTGTGTCGGAGGCGGCAGGCGCAGCGAATTGGTCGGAATACAGACCGCGTAGTACCAGGCCATCGGCCAGGTCGCCGGCCGGCGACAGCACCACAACTTGTTCGCCGATTGCCGGCGCCGACCAGATGATGGTGGTGCCGGCCAGCGTGACGACCCAGGGTAGATAGTCGGTCAGCATCTCGCCGACCTGCACGCGGCACCGCGCGTTCACCAGGTTCACCTCGGCGACGGTGCCGAGGCGAATGGCGTTACTCAGTGCGGAGGATGCATTGCCCATGCATCCATGTTCGGTGGCGGCATGCTGTGGCGCACTTGAATCGATTCGTATAACGGTTGGCTACACGGAGTGCAGTCGATTGCATTTGATCAAGCGACGTCGGCGTGCAGCGCTTTATGAGCCAGTATGCGCCGGAGCTGGCGTCAGGCGAAGCCGACTGCCTCTGCAACGAGCGTAATGACCGTGGTTGAAACATAGCCGGTGGCATTGTTACGGATACGAATGGTCAGCCTGCCTTCCCCATAGCACTCGTTGCCTGATCCCGAGAGCGCAGTGGATGTGATGCCGCAGCCATAGTCGCCGGTCAACGGCGAATAGTTCGCAGCTGTGTTGGAAGATGTCCCATTGCGATTGCCGCGCAGCCAGGACACGGCAAAATCTAACTGCACAGAATAGTTGCTCGCCGGTTGACCGCTAGGCAGCCACGTTCCGGAAGTTGGAGAACCGCTAACCCCTTTCCCGGAAAGGCCGAGCGCCCATGTCCCATTCGCTCGAATCCAGAACGATGCGCTTGCCGTCTGGCTGCCGCCTTCGGACGTGGCGGCTTGGCTGCCCGCGTAATAGTGGACGCCATTGTTGGACAGCGTGTAGACCGCGCTGCCCTTTCTCGCCCATCGGTTACTGAGGTCAGAGCCCGCATTGTCACGGTAGCCAACGTCCGCCGCTCTGCTTCCAAATGCCAACGGTGCATACCGACGGTGCAAGTCGTTGCCATCGTTCGAGCGGTAGCCCGATGCGCTGCCAACGTCACCCTGCACGTACAGGTCGAAGACATCATCGAAATCGAGCCCTGCGCCCGTGCGAAATCCCGTTGCCATATTAGGCAATCGCCGGCGGCAGGGCGGCAGCAGCCTCGTTGTGCAGGCGGTCATAGACGGCCTTCAGGTAGACGACGACGCCTGCAGCGCTGACATTTGACAGATCCTGGCCGGTTACAGGATCCGCAAGGCCGGCGGCGAACATGCGCGTCGCGATGGCATCTGAGGTTGTGGTGAGCGGCTCCCGGCCATCCAACATGGCGGTCTCAACTTGCAAGTGCAACACGTGAGTTGAATTGAGCGATCTCTTCTTCCAGCGCCTGGTTCGGCGTCTTCCAGCCAAGCGTCTGCCGTGGCCGGGCGTTCATCAGGTCGGCGACGTTGTTGAGATACTCCTGGCTCGCCTTGGACAAGTCCGCGCCTTTTGGCATGAACTGGCGCAGCAGGCCGTTGGTGTTCTCATTGCTGCCGCGCTGCCAGGGCGCATGTGGATCGGCGAACCAAAGATCGATGTTGAGCCGCTTCATCAGCTCTGGATAACACGTCATCTCGGTTCCGCGGTCATAGGTGAGGCTTCCCAGTAGGAAACGCGGCAGCTTCTTCATCTGTCGCGTGAAGCCCTCCAGCGCATCCTGTGCAGTACAGCCATCCATCTTGCACAGCACCACAAAGCGCGTCTTTCGCTCCACCAGCGTGCCTACGCACGAGCGGTTGAAAGCCCCTTTGATCAGGTCGCCTTCCCAGTGCCCAGGAATCAAGCGCTGCGCCACCTCTTCAGGCCGATGGACGATACGCAGCTCCTCCGGCACCCACGTGCGCTTGGCAGCGGTTGTACGGCGCAAGCCTCGCGTCGGCTTGTGCTGACGAAGCGCCTCCACAAGCTCTTTCTTCAAACCACCACGCGGATGCGCGTAGATAGCGGCGTAGATTGTTTCGTGACTCACGCGTTGACTTGGATCATCCGGATGCATGGCCTTGAGCTTGGCAGCAATTTGCTGGGGCGACCAACGATACAGAACCAAGTCGTCACGCACCTGCTGAAAGAGCGCACTGCCTTCAACAAGCCGGCGCCTTCGAACGCACGCTCTGCGGCGCAGCCGATAGTTGCTGGCTGCGCTGGTTGCCGCATAGACAGGTTCGCCCTGTCGCCTTATCTCGCGCGACAGGGTGGACGCACTGCGATTGAGTCGCCTTGCAATGGAGTTGATGCTCATTCCGTTACCAAGTTCGATTTGAAGCAAAGCGCGTTCTTCGGAACCCAGGTGTCTGTACTGTGTGCCCATGCCGCTACCCTACGTCAAGGCGGGGTGTTGCACTTGGAAGTTGAGTCTAAGCATCTTGTTCACAGCGCCATCCAGCAGCAGAAACTCCATGCCCTGGAAGACTACGTTTGCCACGCCGGTCAGCGGGTCGTAGAAGAAATGGGACTCCACGGCGATTCGCTCAACGTCAACGCCTGGCGCAAGTGTGCGGATTCGAGAATTACTCTGCATGGGATCTACCTGTTGGGTCAGTGACTGGGGCGTAGGTCAGCGAGATCCGCCTGCAACTGTCGAACGGCAGTGGATAGTTGCTTGATGGCGTTGAAGGCGACGGGTAGCAGCTGGTCAATGTGCACTGCCGGGACCAGTTCGCCCTGAAAGCTCACGCCATGTGCATCCACTGTCTCGGGCATCACCTCCAGCAGCTGCTCTGCATCGAAGAACAGACGCACGCGGCCATCCGGGTTGTACTGCTCCTTGTAGCGCCCCAGCAGCGTGGTGACCTGTTCCACCTCGGCCAAGCCGTAGGGCAAAACGCCGATGATGTTTTTCAGCTTGCGGGAAGAGCCGAAGTCAAACCCGCCAACGGCTGATAGCGCGCCAGAAGTAGTCAGCCCCATGCGCTGCTGCAATGCGCCGTTGTAGGTCGCCATGCCGATACGAAGGTGACCGTTTTCGCTCCAAAAGCCGATGTTGTAGGCGCCGTCGATCAGTCCGAAGCCGCCACCGAAGCTGCCGGAGCTCAGATGAGCAAAGCTGTTGACGCCGTTGCCTGGGCTGCTCACGGTCGCCTTCAGCAGTAGGCTTCCTGCGGTGTTCAGTACGGCCTCTGCCGCGCCGTTGAAAGCGCCGTTGGGTCGAAGATAGATACTTGTGCCACCCTCAGCCCCGAGGACAGTGACGTTGCTCTTGTTGATGAAATAGCCCGATGCGGAGCCAAAGCTATCGGCGTGCACGGACCCTCCGAACGAGCCTGCACCTGTGACGGCGAGTTGCGTGGTTTCGAGGTAGAGCGCGTTGGCGCCGGTCCGGATGCGACCTGCGACCCAGGAATTGTTCGCCGTGTTGACGAAATCCATAACAGGCGTGCCGTTGCCATAGTCACGCATGAGTACCCGGCCGGCGGTGGAGACGATCGCGTCGAATGCGCCTTGTGCACCGCCGCTCAGATTGATCCCCAAGCGCGGCACCGTGAGCTGCCCCGTTATGGCGTCGCCACTCTTGAGCACGTAATTGGCGTGCGAATGCTCGGCGAGTGTGAAGGTTTGCGGCTTGTTGCCGACCTGGTCCCACGACGGCCACTGGCTCGCGGTGGCAGGGATGCCGGTCAAGTTTTCCCAAGCCCGGTAGTAGGCGCCATGCTGCCCGTCGAGCTTGTCGGCATCCAAGTTGTTGCCGGCCCCTTCATCCTTGAGGGCAGCTCCCTTCAGTTCCAGGGCGGTACGCAGCAAGGCGGCGCTGGTAATGCCCAGCAGTCCACGCATGAAAGCCGACGGCGCATCGGCTCCCAGGCGGGCATCCAAGATCCTCTTCAACAACCACGTGGTGATGACGCGGATTTTGTCGGTGCCTGCGGTGGCTTCTTC
Organism: Xanthomonas cassavae CFBP 4642; assembly: GCF_000454545.1. NCBI lineage: Bacteria > Pseudomonadati > Pseudomonadota > Gammaproteobacteria > Lysobacterales > Lysobacteraceae > Xanthomonas > Xanthomonas cassavae. The sequence continues at coordinate 4,486,096 of NZ_CM002139.1, read as the reverse complement.
TTCAGTGGCGAGTTCGACGATTCCGGCCATGTCGGTTGTGGCGGCCGGGTCAGTGAAGTTGGTTGCGCCGAAGGCGAGCTGTTTTACATCGATGTCGGCAAAGACCGCATCCACGGCGAGCAACATCATTGCGGCGGCTGCCTTGCCAAGTAGAAGCGTCTGCTGGCTGTACACCGGAAACAGCGTGCCGTTGGACAGGTACATGCCAAAACCGTAGCAGTCATAGACGGCGTCGGATTCATCACGAATGGACACATGAATCGTGTCGTCGGCGGTGACAGCCCCGCCCACAGCCGCTACCCGCTTGATTTCGCTCGGCATCGCGGTTAACGCAGCAGAGACACTGAATGGCGCGCCTGCGATGCCAACATGGCTGATCAGCACCGGATTGGTACCGGTGTTGGGTTCATTGACCAGCGCGGCGCGGCCGGCGGTGGTGACTTGGAGCTTGAGACCGGGCATGTCGGGGTCCAGTTACTGGGCATCCATGAGCAGGCGCCGGTAGACGGCTGGCCGCGCGACGGCGAGTACGCCGATGCGGGCCTCTGCTTGGAATCCCTGGGTGAAGGTGGAGTGGGAACGGACAGGCTTGGTGCGCTCGACCTCGGCGATAACCTCATTGACGAAGCGAGACGTTGCGTTCTGGCCATCGGTCCCGGTCAACGTGAGCGTGAGCTCGAAAGTGTGTGGCGCGCCGCGCGGGTCGGTCTGCCACCACTCGCGGATGGCCACCGCGCCGCCGAACGACTCGACCACCATCCGGACGCTGTTGGCCGTGCCCTTGCGCCGCTGGATAGCCATGGCGCTACGCAAGCGCGAGCGCTTGACCGCATCGCTCCAGTCGGCCCTCCAGTCGTCCACTGATAGCGTCCAGGCCAGCCACGGCAGATGGCCTGCTGGGCACGTGTCAGGATTCCACAGATCCGTGTACGGCAGCGGGATCGCTTCCAGGCGATCGGCGACGGCCGCCAGGGCGCGCTCCATCGGCGTGGCATTGGGTGGCAGCGGTGAACTACTCATCGATGCCGGCGTGCACGATGTCGATCGCGGTGCAGTAGGCGGCCTGCGTGCGGCTGATCCGGATGTCGGCTGCAGGCGAGTCCAGCTCGATGCGCTGCACACCATCGGCGAACAGTTTGGCCTTGATGGCAGATTCCGGTACATCGCGACCGATGCGGTGCGCTTCGGCGAGATAGGCCTGCAGGCTGCGCAGGGCTTCGCGCATGACCACCGCCGAGTCGGGGCCAGCGTAGTGTAGACGCGCCCACGGATGGCATACGGGACGATCTGCGCGCTCTGGACCGCGACTTCATCGGTCAACGGGCGCACGTCGGCATCGGTCAGCACGGCAGTCACTTCGTCGAGCAGCTCCTGCGGCGCGGCGCCATCGCCAGTGCGCGATTGCACAGTGACCAACACTTGACCAGGCGCAGGGCTGGTCGCGCTGGCGTCCATGACATCCGCGGATGCGCTGAGTGCATGGTAGATGTAGGCGCCCTCGGGGCCGGCCACACTGAAGCCCTCGGGCGCCAGCTGGATGCGGCGGCGGAAGTCCACGTCCGACTCACGGGTCGGTGCAATGCCGTTCTCCGGCCGCCCTGGATCGAGCACCAGGCGCGCGACGCCAAACAAGGCGCCCAAGTGATCGAGGTTGTTGCCGGTGGCGAAGGCCAGCATCGTCTGCTGCGCCTTATCGTTGGCACGCTGGCGGAGCAGTAGCTCGCGGGCTGCGAATAGCTGCAGGATCTTGTAGACCGGATCGGCTTCCGAGAACGCGGAGAACTCTGGCAGCAGCTTGCGAAATTGGGCTAGCGCTTCCTCGAATATCGCTTCGAAGCCCAGTACCTCAATTAGATCTGGAGCTTGAAGTTTAGACAGGTCGACTGCAGGGCACCTCGAATAACCATGCCGGAGTCGATGTGGCGCATGCATGGAGGTGACGATGCTTGGAAACATCGCTGACATGGTCGGCCAAGCTCTC
>NZ_CM002139.1:4344615-4484015 GCF_000454545.1 Xanthomonas cassavae CFBP 4642 | reverse complement strand
CATGGAAGGACGGCTGATCGTAGATCCAAGTGCGTCATGAGCCGGATCGGCCAGTTCGCTGGCCGTTGCGACTACTTGATCAGCGTTGCCCTAGGTGCGCGGATGTTGCGTGGGCATCAATAGTCCGTATAGACATTGGAAGGCTGCGGCGGGCGGCTGGCACCGGTCCCTTACAATGGCGGCCCGTTCCCGACCCGATGATCCGATGGCTGGCCCGCACGATGCCCCGCTTCAAGCCCTGTTCCTGCCGTTCGCCCAGGGCGCGCTGCCATGGCCGCGAGCTCCGGTGCTGTTCCTGCGCGCACGCGATGGCGTCGCGCTGCGCGACCATGCCGCTGTCGACACGCTGATCTGCGAACAGAGCTTTCGCCCGTTTGCGCAGGCGCTGGAGCGCAGCGGCTGGCAAGTGCGCGCGGAGCGCGAGATCGAGGCCGACAGCACCCGCTACTCCCTGGTGCTGGTGTTGCCGCCGCGCCAGCGCGACGAGGCGCGTGCGCTGTTCGCGCGAGCGGTGGCATTGACCGCGCCGGGTGGGCGCGTGGTGGCCTGCCAGTCCAACAACGAGGGCGCGCGCTCCGGCGAGGCGGATCTGCGCCAGCTCAGCGGCCTGGCCGGCGGCCTGACCAAGTACCACTGCCGCACCTACTGGACCGCGCCGCTGCCGGCCGCCACCGATGCCGCGCTGCAGGCGCGCTGGGCCGCGCTGGATGCGCCGCGCAAGATCGTCGACGGGCGTTTCATCAGCCGCCCCGGCGTGTTCGCCTGGGATCGCATCGATCCGGCATCGGCGCTGCTGGTTGAGCATCTGCCGCCCACGCTGGCCGGGCATGGCGCCGACCTGGGGGCGGGCTTCGGTTACCTGTCGGCCGAAGTGCTGGCGCGTTGCCCCAAGGTCACCGCATTGGACCTGTACGAAGCACAGGCGCGCGCGCTGGATCTGGCACGGCGCAACCTGCAGGACAGCGCGCACCCGGCGCAGCTGCACTATCACTGGCGCGACGTCACCGCCGGGCTGGCGGCCCAGTACGATTTCATCGTCAGCAACCCGCCGTTCCATACGCCGTCGCGCGCCGATCGCCCCGATATCGGGCAGCGCTTCATCGCCGTGGCCGCGCAGGCGCTGCGTCCGGGCGGGCAGTTGTTGCTGGTGGCCAACCGGCATCTGCCCTACGAACAGATCCTCAACGAGAGTTTCGGCCAGGTGCGCGTGGCCGCCGAGCGCGACGGCTTCAAGCTGATCGCCGCCACCCGCGGCCGTGGAGCGCGCGCATGAAGCTGGTCAAGCACATCGCCAACCTGGGCTATGGCAGCCGCAAGCAAGTGACCCAGCTGTTCCGCCAGGGTGCCATCACCGACGTGCAGGGCGAGGTGCTGTATGCCGACGATCAGGTGGAGCACGCCGCCATCCGCATCGATGGCGAGCCGCTCGATCCGCCGCCGGGGTTCAGCCTGCTGTTGCACAAGCCCGGCGGCTACACCTGTTCGACCAAGGACACCGGCCGGCTGATCTACGAGCTGCTGCCGCCGCGCTTCCGCCTGCGCGCACCGGTGCTGGCGCCGGTTGGCCGGCTGGACCGCGAGACCAGCGGCATGCTGCTGATGACCGACGATGGCGCGCTGCTGCACCGGATCATTTCGCCCAAGTCCGCGCTGGACAAGGTCTACGAGGTCACGCTGGCCGACGAACTGCGTGGTGACGAGGCGGCGCTGTTTTCCAGCGGCACGCTGTTGCTGGAAGGCGAGACCAAGCCGCTGTTGCCTGCCGAACTGGAGGTGCTTGGTCCACGCCAGGCGCGACTGACCCTGCACGAAGGCCGCTACCACCAGGTGCGTCGCATGTTCGCTGCCGCCGGCAATCACGTTGTCGCCCTGCATCGCAGCCGCATCGGCAGGTTGTCGCTGGACGCGCTGCCGTCCGGGCACTGGCGCGCGCTCGAGGCGGCCGACCTGGAGCTGCTGTTCGGCCGCGGAGCTGCCGCATGATGCAGATCCCGCCGTTGCCGTTCCGCCCGCAGGCGGTGATCTTCGACATGGATGGCCTGATGCTCGACAGCGAGCGCGCTATCACCGCCTGCCTGGCGCAGGCCGCCACCGACCAGGGCCTGCAGATCGAGCCGTCATTCTGGCTGCGCATGGTTGGCACCGGCGATGTCGCGTGCCGGCAGTTGTTGGGCGAACGTATCGGCGAGGCAGCTGCCGAGACCATGCTGGCGCACGCGCAACAGCTGTATTCCGCTGCGGTCGAACGCGGTATCCCGCACCGGCCCGGCATCATCGCGTTGCTGGACTATCTGGCTGCGCAGGGCATGCCGCGTGCGGTGGCCACTTCCACCCAGCGTCCGCTGGCGCTGCGCAAGCTGGAGGCGGCCGATCTGCTGTGGCGCTTCGCGGCGGTGTGCACGGCCAGCGATGTGGTCCATCCCAAACCCGCACCGGACATCTACCTGCTGGCTGCGCACATGCTGGCGGTGGACCCTGCGCACTGCCTGGTACTGGAAGACTCGCCCACCGGCGTGCGCGCCGCATTGGCGGCCGGCATGACCCCGATCCAGATCCCGGACCTGCTCGAGCCCGATGCCGCGGTACGCGCACTCGGCCATCGCATCCTGCCTTCGCTGGGCGATGCGCAGCGCCTGCTGGAAGCGCAACTGTCGGGCTGATCAGCGTGTGTCTGTAAGCGACAGCGAGAGAGCATCCGGGTTGCAGCGTTCAGAGGCAAGGCGCAGCAACACGCACTGGCAATCAGCCCAAAATGCACTTGGGCGATCAGTGCACAACCATCAAAGCCCTCGTTCACCAGGGCGAGAAGGCGCGGGGTGCGCGCCATGGGCGCGCGTGTCCTAAAGCACCCGCGCCGCAAGCGCTGTCCGGGGCGCGCAGCGGGGTGTTGGGGGGAGGGCACGAGCAAACCGACCCAGACTCCCCTCACGGACAACACGCAAATCAACGCGGACCTACGTCCCAACGGCGCATTGCAAATCGCAGCACCCAAGCCGCATCAGCAGCATGTCATCACGCGTACTGCATCTTGCGCGACATGCCGCCATCGACAACGAAGTCCTGTCCGGTAACGAACCCCGACAGCTGTGGTGCCAGCAGATAGACCGCCAATTGCGCGATGTCTTCCGGGGTGCCCACACGCCCTGCCGGATGCTGCGCATGGTCGCGCCGCGAGAGTTTGGGTGTGCGCCGACGCGGTGGGGCACGCCAGGCAGCGGTGCTGATCCAGCCCGGGCTGATGCTGTTGACGCGGACCTGCGGGCCTTCGCTCACCGCCAGCGCATGCGTGAAGGCGACCAGGCCGCCCTTGGCGGCCGCATAGGCTTCGCTGTGCGGCTCCGATTGCCAGGCGCGGGTGGAGGCGATGTTGACGATCGCGCCACCGCCGGGCGCCTGCGTCAGCGCAGGCAGCGCGTGTTTGCTGCACAGGAAGGCGCCGTGCAGGCTGGACAGCCGGCGGTTCCAGGTGTCCCAGTCCAGCTGCGGCAGCGCGGCGATATGCGGGTCGGGCACGCCGGCATTGTTGACCAGGCCATCGAGCCGGCCGAAGCGGTTGAGCGCGGTGGCGATCAGGCGGGTGGCCTGCGTTTCACGCGCCGCATCGCAACGCACGAAGGCACTACGACGCGGCAGCGCCCATTCCTGCAGGCAGGCCTTGCCGGCTGCCGCGTCCACATCGCCGATCACCACGCTGCCGCCGGCACCCAGCACCGCCTGCGCAATGCCGCGGCCGATGCCTTGCGCGCCGCCGGTGATCACCACCACACGGTCCTGCAGCGGTGACGGGTTCCATGCGGAAACGGCGGGAATCAGGGCCATGGCATGCGCACCGTGCGGTAGGAGGCGGCACTGTAGCGCGCACGCTGTCAGCGCCCTGGCAACACCGCGTGTATACCCGCACGAACGATGCACGCGCTGGTGCTGCGTTCATGAGTTGGTGCCGAAAGGCGAGACGTGCGATCTGCCTGCCTGTGAGCGGCATGCGCAACGCCTCGCTGGCTCAATGCTTGGCCCCGTTCAACACCCGCTCCCAGCCGGCATGGCCCAACCGTTCCAGCGTGGCGATATTGCGTTCGACGATCACATCCGGATCCGGGAACGCCGCCACCGCGCGCTCCACGCTGTCTTCGCGCAGCAGGTGCAGGGTGGGAAAGGGCGAGCGGTTGGTGGAGTTGGCCACATCGTCCGGCGCGGCACCGGCGAACTGGTAATCGGGATGGAAGCTGGCCACCTGCAGCACGCCCTGCAGATCCAGCGCTTCCACCGCCGCATCGGCGTTGTCGAGAAAGTCGTTGTAATCCAGGAAGTCGGTCAGCACGTCCGGGTGCACGATCAGCGTGGTGTCGATCTGCTCGGCCGGGGTGTCGCGCAACAGGACGAGTTCTTCGGCCAGTTGCTCCAGCAGCGCCTCCGGCGTGCTGGCATCGCTGAGCACCAGGCGCACCTGTTCCTTGACGTACACCGCCTTGGCGAACGGGCACAGGTTCAGCCCGATCACCGCGCGCTCGATCCAGGTACGGGTGGCGGCCAGGGGATCGAGCAGGGTGAGCGTGGTGGTCATCGTGGCGGCGGCGTGATGGCGCGCCAGTGTATGCGATCGCTGCCGGCAGGGCCGCCGATGCCACGGTCGCGTCCAATCGCATTGTCCCCGCCCGACCGGTGCCGCAGGCGCAAGCGCATGGCGCCCGATCAGTGGTGGCTGTGGGAACTGCCAGTTAGCTCGGGCGGCTGTCGCCACCAAGCTGCTGACGCAGGAACTGCACCGCCGTTTGGGCCACGTGCTCGGCGATCGGGGACTTGTGCGGCGAGCCGATGGCATGCGCGCCGCTGGCGAAGGCGATTGCCTGCTTGCGCGCTGGCGCCGTGCCCAGCGCCTCGAACATGGCCAGCATCGCCGGCACCGAGGAGATCGGGTCTTGCTCGCCATTGGGCGCGCGGTAGTAGCCCAGCATGACCGGGCAGCGCACCTGCGGCCACGGCGGGCAGGCCGCAAACAGGTCGCACAGACCACGCAATGTGCGAAAGCCATCCGGATGGATGGTGTCCGACCAGCAGGCCTGCACTGCCTCGGTGCGCGGGTATGGGTCGGTGACCGGCACCTGCGCCTCGCAGAGCCGATCCAGCAGGCCGGCGTTGACGGGCCGGATGCCGGGCGACCACGCCACCACCGCGGCAACCTGCTCGGGGCGCTGTGCGGCCAGCCATAGCGCCAGGGTGCCGCCCAGCGAGGAGCCGACGATGGCCGCGCGCTCGCCCATCCGCTGCGCCTGGTCCAGCGCCTCCAGTGCCGAGGCCTGCATCGCGGCCGGGGTGAGCCCGGCCATGGCATCGGCTGCGCGCTGCCCATGGCCGGGCCAGCGGTGCACGTAACCGTTGGCGTCCAGCGCATCGGCCATCTGTTCGGGCAGCGTGCCGGCTTCGCCCGGGCTTGCGGAAAACCCGTGCAGGTAGAGCAACACCAGGTCGCGGCGTGCCGGGGTTGCGGTACGCCAGTGCCGGCGTGCCGCATTGCCCGGTTTCAGGTCGGGATTAGCGCTGTGCGGCATGCTGGGCAAGCAGTGCAAGCAGTTCGTGCGCGTTGATCGGCTTGGACAGATATCCGGCCACGCCGGCAGCGGCGGCCTCGCGCATCGAATCGGTGCGCGTGTCGGCGGTCAGCACGATGATCGGCGGCAACCGGTCAATCGCATCGCGTGCCTGTCCCAGCGCGTCCCAGCCGGAGGTGCCGGGCATGTGTAGATCGAGAAAGACGATGTCCGGGCCGGCCTGGGCGATGCGCTGCACCGCGTCGCTGCCATCGGCATGGAAGCTCACCCGGTGCCCGGCGCGGCTCAGCAGGTTGCCGATCACCAGCCGATTGGTATCCATGTCCTCGAACACCAGGCAATGCAGCGGCGCCACCGTCCGTGCGTGCTCGGCCAGCGCATCGCGCACATCGCGCGTGCGGCTGCTGTTGGCCGCGGCGACCGGCAGCTCGAAGATCCAGCGGAAGATGCTGCCGCCGGCAGGGTTGTCGCTCACCGTCAGGCTGCCGCCCATCGCATCGGATACCGACAAGGCGATGTACAGGCCCAGGCCGACACCGCCTTCGGCACGGCTGAAGCCGGTGCTGAGCTGGGTGAACGGGGTGAAGATGTAAGCCTTCCTGTCGTCGGGCACGCCGATGCCGGTATCGGTGACGGTGGCCTCCAGCGTCCAGCGCCCATCGGCCTGGGTCGCCTCGATCAACAGCTCCACTGCGCCGCCGGCCGGGGTGAACTTGATCGCGTTGATGACCAGATTGGTGATCACCTGCTCGATGCGGCCTTCGTCGCCCAGCAGGTAGGGCGTCTGGGCCGCTTCCATGCGCACGCCCAGCGACACGCCCTTGGTGGATGCGGCGGTCGCGCAGACCGCTTTAACGGTGGTCAGCACGTCCAGCAGGCTCAGCGGCTTGCTGTGCAATTGCAGGCGCCCGCCATCGATGCTGGCCACGTCCAGCACCTCGTTGACGCGGTGGCGCAGGGCGGTGGCGTTGACCGTCACCGCCTGGATCAGATCACGCTGTTCGGCCGGCATGGTGTCAGTGTCGATCAGCTGCGCGCAGTTGATGACGGCGTTCAACGGCGTGCGCAATTCGTGGTTCATGGTGCTGATGAAACGGCTTTGCGCATCGCGCGAGGCTAGCGCCTGCAATGCCACTTCCTGCATCGCGATCACGATGCGCGACACCAGCAGCGGCAGCACCATGCTCAACGCCACCGCGTAGACAAAATACGCCGGCCGCGACAGCCAGTAGCCGGCCGGTGCGGTCACCAGCATCAGCACGAAGGTGCTGAGCAGCACCGGCAATGTGGCGCGTTGCCCGTAGCGCGCCACCGCGGCGATGGTGATGAACGGCAGGAACGCGTTCAATGACATCAGCAGGATGAAGGCCTGGGAGGTCTGGATGCCAATGAACAGCAGGCTCATCGCAAAGCCCACCGCATCCAGCCATTCTCCCTGCGCAATGGTCTTGCGCCGCACCAGCACCATCCAGACCACCGAGATGACCCACAAGGTCACCGCGGTCGGAAACACCGCATGCGCATCCTTGACCAGCACCGGCTGCGGCCCGTACAGCCAGCCCAGGCACCACAGCATCACGATGGTCTGCACCACCACGCGGCCAACGCAGGCGCGGTATTCCAGAAACGACTCGAGCAGCCGCATCAGTCTGTCGTTGCGCAGCTGCCTGGCCGCCGGAATCAGGCCGGGCGCTGCGCGGTGGGAAGAACTACGCATGAGGCTCCGCGCCGTCGAGAGGAAGGGTACGCCGGTACTGTCTGACCAGTAGACCAGCGGCGGTTGCCACCGCAGTAAAGCGGTGCGCAAGCATGTCGCCGAAGGCGCCGCGCTCCACGTCGCTGCGCAGCTGGTCGCAGGCCTTGAGCAACTCCTGCGAGCCGGTCAGCGAGATGGTGTTCTTCAGCGAGTGGATCTGTTGCAGCGCCTGCGCGTGGCTGCTGGCGGCATCGCCCAGCGTGCACTGTGCAATGGCGCGGTCGATCTCCGCCGCAAAGGCATCGGCGAAGGCGGCTGCCTCGGTCGGGTCCAGGCCGGCCATGGTGTGCAGCGTGGATCCGGCTTCGATCCGCGGCTGCGCATACACCCGCGTGGCAGGCGCAACGCCCGTGGCGCGCGTGCCCGCCTGCCGGAACGCGTGGAGGCGATGCAACAGGCTGGCGAGCAGGGCACGCATCGCAGGCCGCTACGCCAGCCGCCCGGCGCGACGAGCGGAGCTGGCGGCCGCACAGCGCCCGCGGTCGCTGCCGCCGTGCGCATCACCCCGGCCTGAGCCTGGACGCCGCACCGCCGGATCGATCACCGCCCGCACCGCCATCGTTGGGTTGCGCTCAATCGCGGAAGTTGTCGAACTGCAGCGGCAACTCGACATCGGCCTTCTTCAGCAGCGCAATCGCATCCTGCAAGTCGTCGCGCTTCTTGCCGGTCACGCGCAGCTTGTCGCCGTTGATCTGGGCTTCCACCTTGAGCTTGGCTTCCTTGAGCCTGGCCACCAGCTGCTTGGCCTGCTTCTGCTCGATGCCCTGCTTGACGGTGACCTTCTGCCGCGCGCCGGCCAGGTTGGTTTCGACGTCGCCGAACTCCAGGCAGCGCACGTCGATACCGCGCGCCAGCAGCCGCGCGCGCAGGATGTCGGTCATCTGCTTGAGCTGGAAGTCGCTGGGGGCGGACTGGTTGATCGCCTTGCCGTCTTCCAGCTCGAACGTGGCCTGGACTCCCTTGAAGTCGAAACGCGTGCCCAGTTCGCGGTTGGCCTGGTCCACCGCATTGGTCAATTCGTGCTTGTCGACTTCGGACACCACGTCGAAGGAAGGCATGCAAGGCTCCTGCTGGCTGAATACAGCCGCCATTCTAGGCCATCGGCCGCGCTGCCCCGTATCGGCGCATTGGCGGCCGGCGCGCTGGCGCGGCGATACTACGTCCATGCCCACCACCCGTTCTCCGCTTCCCGCCATCGCCTGGATGGTGGCGGCCGTGGCCTGCTTCTCGTTGATGGACGCGGGAATGAAGCTGCTGTCGGCACATTACCCGCCGTTGCAGGTCACCCTGCTGCGCGGCGCGGCGTCGTTGCCGTTCGTGCTGGTGTGGGTATTTGCCACCGCCGGCCCGCGCTCGATCGTGCCGGTGCGCTGGGGGCTGCACCTGCTGCGCGGGATACTGGGCATGGCGATGATCGGCTGCTTCGTCTACGGCCTGAAGCGGATGCCGTTGTCCACCGCCTACACGCTGTACTTCGTGGCGCCGTTGCTGGTGGCGGCCTTGTCGGTGCCGCTGCTGGGCGAGCACGTCGGGCCGCGGCGCTGGACCGCGATCGGCATCGGCCTGGTCGGGGTGATCGTGGTGTTGCGCCCGGGCGTGGACGGGCTGATCTCGCTGCCCGGGCTGATGGTGCTGCTGGCGGCCACGGCCTACGCGGTGGCCGCGGTCACGGTGAGCCTGTTGACCCGCACCGACACCCCGCAGGCGATGGTGGTGTGGTTCCTGCTGTTCATGGCGATCGGCGCCGGGTTGCTGGCCATTCCCGGCTGGGTGCCGCTGCAGGGCCGCCACGTCTGGCTGATCGCCGGCATGGGCCTGGCCGGCGCACTGGCCAGATCGCGCTGACCCAGGCCTTCCTGCGCGGCGAGGCCTCGATGATCGCGCCGCTGGAATACAGCGGCCTGGTCTGGGTGATCGGCTGGGACTGGCTGCTGTGGCAGACCCTGCCCGATAACTGGACCTGGACCGGCGCCGGCATCATCGTCGTCAGCGGGCTGTATTTATTGCGCCGGGAGCGGATACGGCGGGCTGACAGGCCGCCGCCGTTGGATAGGCCGTGATTGGGGATTGGGGATCGGGCATTCGGGATTGGCAACCGCGGGGACGCTGTTGTCCTTGCCAATCCCCAATCCCCAATCCCGACTCTCGATGGTAGGCTTCACGCCCCCCCAATCGGCCACGCGCGGTGATCCAGTTTCAGCGCCTGCACAAGTCCTACTCCGTTGACGGTCGTCAGATTGTGGCGCTGCACCCGCTGGATCTTCGGATCGGTCCCGGCGAGGTGTTCGGCATCATCGGCCATTCCGGTGCCGGCAAGTCCACGCTGATCCGGCTGATCAACCGGCTCGAAGAGCCCAGTGGCGGGCGCCTGCTGATCGGCGAGGAAGACGTGACCGCGCTGGACAGCCAGGGCCTGCGCGCCCTGCGCCGGCGCATCGGCATGATCTTCCAGCACTTCAACCTGCTGTCCTCGCGCACCGTGGCCGGCAATGTGGCGTTTCCGCTTGAACTGGCCGGCACCCCGCGCGCCGAGGTCGATGTGCGCGTGGCCGAGCTGCTGGCCCGGGTCGGGTTGCAGGAGCACGCCAACAAGTATCCGGCGCAACTGTCCGGTGGGCAGAAGCAGCGCGTGGGCATTGCGCGCGCGCTGGCCACCCGGCCGCAGATCCTGCTGTGCGACGAGGCCACCAGCGCGTTGGATCCGCAGACCACCGCCTCGGTGCTGCAGCTGCTGGCGCAGATCAACCGCGAGCTGGGCCTGACCATCGTGTTGATCACCCACGAGATGGACGTGATCCGCCGCGTCTGCGACCGCGTGGCGGTGCTGGACGACGGCAAGCTGGTGGAAACCGGCCCGGTCACCGAGGTCTTCCTGCATCCCAAACACGCCACCACCCGGCGTTTCGTCTCCGAAGCCGAGCACGTGGACGAAGCCGAGCTGCATCGCGATTTCGCCGCGGTCGGCGGGCGCATCGTACGGCTGACCTTTCTGGGCAACGGCACCTACGAGCCTGTACTGGGCCGCATCGCCCGCGAGACCGGGGTGGACTACAACATCCTGTCCGGGCGCGTGGACCGCATCAAGGACACCCCGTACGGCCAGCTGATCGTCGCGCTGACCGGCGGCGACCAGAACGCGGCGCTTGCCGGCTTCGTGGCGGCCGGCGTGCATGTGGAGGATCTGCGCGCATGAATTCGTTGCTTGCCGCTGCGGGCGGCTTCTTCCGCAATCTCGATGCCGCCAAGTGGGGCGACATCGGCCAGGCCACGCTCGATACCTTGCTGATGCTGGCCGGCGCGCTGCCGCTGACCCTGCTGATCGGCCTGCCGCTGGGCGTGGCACTGTTCCTGTGCGGCGCGCCGCAGCTGCGCCGCCGCCCGGTGCTGTATGGCGCGCTGGCGCTGGTGATCAACCTGCTGCGCTCGGTGCCCTTCATCATCTTGATGATCGCGATGATTCCGCTCACGTTGATGCTGATGGGCACCTCGCTCGGCGTGCGCGGCGCGATCCTGCCGCTGGTGGTGGGCGCGGCGCCGTTCTATGCGCGCCTGGTGGAAACCGCGTTGCGCGAGGTCGATCGCGGCATCATCGAAGCCAGCCAGGCGATGGGCGCCACCACCCGGCAGCTGGTGCTGCGGGTGCTGCTGCCCGAAGCGCGCCCGGGCCTGATCGCCGGTGCCACCGTGACCACCATCGCGCTGATCGGCTTCACCGCCATGGGCGGGGCGATCGGCTCCGGCGGCCTGGGCGATGTAGCCTACCGTGAGGGCTACCTGCGCTCGCATTCGGACGTGGCGCTGATCACCGTCATCGCCCTGCTGGTGCTGGTGCAGGTATTGCAGATGCTGGGCGACCGCCTGGTGGCGCATTACAGCCGGCGCTGAGTCGGCACAGGGCAGGGGGCGGCGGACGCTGGTCGTGCGCCCTGGCACTGGCCGCGGTGGGGCAATCCCGCACGCCGATCTGCACGCCTGTCTGCATGTCGCCGTGCGCCGTGGGTTGCCGCCGCGCGCTGCATCGCCGCCGTCGCTACGGTCTGCTAGGTTTAACGTCTGCGGCCTGCCCGCATTCCTCCTCCCACGGATCCCCACATGAGCACATTCGCGTTTCGTTCCCTCCTGGCAGCCGCCACACTGGCATTGGCCTCCTGTGGCGGCGGCACTGGCAGCGGCGGTGGCGACACCCTGACCGTGGCCGCCACGGCGGTGCCGCATGCCGAGATCCTGGAAGTGGTCGAACCACTGCTGGCCAAGCAGGGCGTGAAGCTGGACGTGCGCGTGTTCAACGATTACGTGCAGCCAAACGACCAGGTCGTGCAGAAGCAGATCGACGTCAATTACTTCCAGACCGAGCCCTACCTGGACGCTTACAACCGCGACCGCAAGAGCCAGCTGGTGACCGTGGTCGGCGTGCATATCGAGCCATTCGGTGCGTATTCGCGCCGTTTCAAGGCGCTGGCCGACCTGCCCACCGGCGCCGATGTGGTCATTCCCAACGACCCGAGCAACAACAGCCGCGCGCTGATCCTGCTCGACAAGGCCGGGGCGATCAAGCTCAAGGATCCCAGCAATGCGCTGTCCACCCAGCGCGACATCGTCGACAACCCCAAGCAGCTGAAATTCCGCGAGCTCGACTCGGCGATGCTGCCGCGCGTGCTGGATCAGGTCGACCTGGCCTTGATCAACACTAATTACGCGCTCGATGCCGGGCTCAATCCGACCCGCGATGCGCTGGCGATCGAAAGCAAGGACTCGCCATACGTAAACTTTCTGGTGGCCCGTGCGGACAACAGGGACGATGCGCGCGTGCAGAAGCTGGCCAGGGCATTGACCAGCCCGGAAGTGAAGGCCTTTATCGAGCAGAAGTACAAAGGCGCGGTGTTGCCGGCGTTCTAAGCGCGGCGATCAAACCGACTGCGCTCACCGCCAGGCGGGTGCGGCCGGCGCCCGGCATCGGCATGCACCCCGCGGACACGCCGGTTGCTGCGCGCCGTCCACGTTTACCTGGCGTCTGTGCGTTACGGGTTGCCAACCACTCTTCGCCGCCACCGAGCATGTGATGCCACTTCTCCTCGCCATACCGCTGGCCGTGATCATCGCGCTGGCGGTGTTCGCGGTGCTGTTGCCGTTGTCGCTGGTGCAGCGCTTTCGGGTCGGCACCGCGCGGCGGCAGGCGCGCGGCTGGCTGTTGATGATCAATCTGGTCTCGGCCGGCCTCTCCACCGTGCTGTTCGTGATCTTCGTGTTGATCGCCGCCGCGTTGTGGCCCGGCGCGATCAGCCATGCCGCCTTGGGCTGGGCCTGCGGGCTGGCGCTGGGGCTGCTGGCACTGCGTCTGACCCGCTTCGAGCGCACCCAGCAGGGGCTGTTCTACCGGCCCAATCTGTGGCTGGTGCTGGCCTTGACCGCGCTGGTGGTGGTACGCGTGATCGCCGGCATGGTGCAGGGGTGGCGCAGCACCTGGCAGGGCGTGGCGTGGCCTGTCGAGGGCTGGCTGAGCCATGCCAGCCTGTTGGGCGCGGCCGGCGTGCTGCTCGGCTATGCGCTCGCCTACGCCATCTTGCTGTGGTGGCGCTGGCGCAACGCACGCCTGCGCGGCAGCGTCTACTGGCGCTGAGCGGACGGCGCCACGATTTCAAAGCATAAAAAAAACGGGCCTTGCGGCCCGTTTTTTTTTGACTGAAACGTCGCTTGCCCGCGTGCTTAGAAGCGCGCGCCGACGCCGAAGCCAACGGTCCATGGATCCAGTTCCAACTCGCTGCCGGTGCCCTGGCCGCCAACGCGCAGTTCCGGACGCGACCGCATGTAACGGGCGTCGGCGCGTGCGAACCAGGTGGCGTTGATGTTCATGTCCACGCCGACGGTGCCGATGACACCCTTGGCGGTGTCCAGGCCCACGTGCTGGCCGGTGGCCGACGCCGCGTCGATCTTCTCGTTGCTGAAGTTCGACTCGTAGTAGCCCACGCCCACGAACGGACGGAACACGTCATCGGCCTGGCCGAAGTGGTACTGGCCGCTGATGGCGATCGGCTGCTGCTCGACGGTGCCGATCTTGCCCACGCCATCGGCGTTGACACGGTGGTTGAACTTGTCGGCGGCGCCCCACAGCTCAACGGCCCAGTTGTCATTGATGTAGTAGCTGGCGCTCAGCGTCGGTGCCGGGCCGCCATCGACGTCCAGGCCCGGAGCCGGATCGTTCTTCGGCTTGATCAAAGCAACACCGCCGACCACTGCCCAATGCTTTCCGGAAGCGCTATCGGCGCTGGTGGAAGCCGAGGAGGTGTCGCCGGTGTTGGTGGTGTCTTGTGCAAATGCCGACGGCGCAAACGCAAGTACGGATACGGCAGCCAGGCTCAGGATGGAAATGGCACGCATTGGGGGTCTCCTCAGTGTTCTTGTTAGGCCCGTGGAGTGGGCCGCGCCAAAGCTATTCCTGAAAATATGAATCTACGCCCACCCGCGGCTCGCTAAAATTTCGTTTGTTCAGCGAGTTTCCGGAGAAGGCCGTGGCTGCAACAGGCAAGCTGAAAAAGACATTCACGCAGATGCGATCGCCGTGACGAAAACCGACCTGTTGCAGAGCCTTCCAGCGCACATTCCTAACGATTGCCGTGTCCTGGTACTCGGCTCGATGCCGGGCAACGTCTCGTTGCACGCGGCGATGTATTACGCCCATCCGCGCAACCGTTTCTGGCCGCTGATGCAGGAACTGCTGGGCATCTACGCCGGGTTGGCATATCCGGCGCGCCTGCAGGCGCTGGCCGACTGCAAGGTTGGCCTGTGGGATGTGATCGGCCAGTGCGAACGACACGGCAGCCTGGATTCGGCCATCGTCGCGGACAGCATCGTGGTCAATCCGTTGCCCGTGTTGCTGACCACGTTGCCGCAGCTGCGCCTGGTGGCCTGCAATGGCGCCGCGGCGATGCAGGCCTGGCGCCGGCATGTGCAGCCGCTGCTGTCGGCCCACGCACGCGCAGTGCCGGTGCTGGCCTTGCCGTCCACCAGCCCGGCCAATGCCGCCTGGTCCCTGCCACGCCTGTGCGCGGCGTGGCAACCGTTGCGCGATGCCGTGCAGGGCTGATGCCGCGGCCCTGCGTGTTCATCATTGCCAGACAGGGCTTGGCAGCCCGCGTGTTTTCCACGTGCCCCACCGTGCCCCGGCCGCCAGAAGTCATGCCAGCCTCCGGCCTATGGTGGTGTGCGGCGTCTGCGCACATGCTGCACCCAGCATCCAGGGGGAATGACGACATGACGATCAGGCAGACGCTGGCGGCGGCAATGGCCGTGTTGCTGGGCATGGCCGGTGCGATGCCGGCAGCACTGGCCGACGCGTTGCACTGCAATGTCAGCAGCGACTACGACCTCACCCTGGGCGGTCTCAACTTGCAAGTGCAACACGTGAGTTGAATTGAGCGATCTCTTCTTCCAGCGCCTGGTTCGGCGTCTTCCAGCCAAGCGTCTGCCGTGGCCGGGCGTTCATCAGGTCGGCGACGTTGTTGAGATACTCCTGGCTCGCCTTGGACAAGTCCGCGCCTTTTGGCATGAACTGGCGCAGCAGGCCGTTGGTGTTCTCATTGCTGCCGCGCTGCCAGGGCGCATGTGGATCGGCGAACCAAAGATCGATGTTGAGCCGCTTCATCAGCTCTGGATAACACGTCATCTCGGTTCCGCGGTCATAGGTGAGGCTTCCCAGTAGGAAACGCGGCAGCTTCTTCATCTGTCGCGTGAAGCCCTCCAGCGCATCCTGTGCAGTACAGCCATCCATCTTGCACAGCACCACAAAGCGCGTCTTTCGCTCCACCAGCGTGCCTACGCACGAGCGGTTGAAAGCCCCTTTGATCAGGTCGCCTTCCCAGTGCCCAGGAATCAAGCGCTGCGCCACCTCTTCAGGCCGATGGACGATACGCAGCTCCTCCGGCACCCACGTGCGCTTGGCAGCGGTTGTACGGCGCAAGCCTCGCGTCGGCTTGTGCTGACGAAGCGCCTCCACAAGCTCTTTCTTCAAACCACCACGCGGATGCGCGTAGATAGCGGCGTAGATTGTTTCGTGACTCACGCGTTGACTTGGATCATCCGGATGCATGGCCTTGAGCTTGGCAGCAATTTGCTGGGGCGACCAACGATACAGAACCAAGTCGTCACGCACCTGCTGAAAGAGCGCACTGCCTTCAACAAGCCGGCGCCTTCGAACGCACGCTCTGCGGCGCAGCCGATAGTTGCTGGCTGCGCTGGTTGCCGCATAGACAGGTTCGCCCTGTCGCCTTATCTCGCGCGACAGGGTGGACGCACTGCGATTGAGTCGCCTTGCAATGGAGTTGATGCTCATTCCGTTACCGAGTTCAATTTGAAGCAAAGCGCGTTCTTCGGAACCCAGGTGCCTGTACTGTGTGCCCATGCCGCTACCCTACGTCAAAGCGGGGTGTTGCACTTGGAAGTTGAGTCTAAGCTGTCTCCGCGCAGCGTCATTTTCATCCGCAGCACAGGAACGCCGCAGCGGCTGGTGCTGCGCCAGGGCGCCTTGTTCGTCGACGACGCCTGGGTGGCGCTGAGCGCCGACGATCGCGATCGCCTGATCCGTTTCGAACGGCAGACCCGCGAGGTGGTGCCGCTGGCGCAGCAGGTCGGGCGCGAGGCTGCCGATATCGCGATCACCGCATTGGGCGAGGTGGCTGCCGGCTTCAGCCGTGACCCGGAGGCCACGCGTGTGCAGCTGACCGGTGTGCGCGAGAAGATCGACCTGCGTTTGCAGCAGAGCTTCCGCAAGAGCCAGCTGACTCCCATCGATATCGATGACGATATCGGCGAACTAGTGGCCGAGCTATTGCCTCAGCTGATCGGCGATGTGGTTGCCGGCGCAGTGCAATCGGCGTTGACCGGAAACGCACAGCGGCTGCGCTCGCTCGATGGCCTGGAACAGCGCATCGAGCGCCTGGTCGAGCCGCAGGCACGCGCATTGCGGCCGCGCGCGCAGCAGCTGTGCACCCAGGTCGAGGCGCTGGATGCGTTGGACAATGCGCTGGCGTATCGTTTGCCATCGGGCGCGCCGTTGCAGCTGTTGCAGGTGGATCGACGCGCGTCGAAATGATCCGCCGCACGCGCTGGCGAACGCTGCATCCCGTCCGGTGCGCGACTTTTTCCACGGCAATGGTTGGCGCTGCGGCCCGCAGCCGGCCACAATAGGGGTTTCCCCATTCTGTTGCCGGAGTTCCCCGTATGGCCGAAATCAAGGAAGCACTTGTCCCCGATATCGGTGACTACAGCGACGTCCCGGTAATCGAGGTGCTGGTGTCGGTCGGCGATACGGTCAGCAAGGACCAGAGCCTGGTCACGCTGGAATCGGACAAGGCCACCATGGAAGTGCCCTCGTCGGTGGCCGGCGTGGTCAAGGAGATCAAGGTCAAGGTCGGCGATTCGCTGTCGCAGGGCGCCCTGGTGGCATTGATCGAAGTGGCCGATGCCGGCGCCGACACTGCCGCCAAGCCAGCGCCTGCCGCTGCGCCGGCCAAGGCCGCGCCTGCTGCCGCCCCCGCGCCGGCCGCCAAGGCCGAACCGGCCGCCGCCAAGCCCGCCGCATCCGACGGTGGCCTGGTCGAAGCGCGCGTGCCCGATATCGGCGATTACACCGACATCCCGGTGATCGAAGTGCTGGTCGCGGTCGGCGATACGGTCAGCAAGGACCAGAGCCTGGTCACCCTGGAATCGGACAAGGCCACGATGGAAGTGCCGTCCTCGGCTGCCGGCGTGGTCAAGGAACTCAAGGTCAAGGTTGGCGACACGCTCTCGCAGGGCAACGTGGTGGCGATCATCGCGGCCAGCGATGGCGGCGCCGGTGCGGCGCAGTCGCCCGCCAAGCCCACCACCGACACCGCCGAAACTGCGGGCAAGGTCGAGCCGGTGGCGGTATCGGCCGAGCCGGACAAGCTGGCCCAGCGCGAGATCGCGCAGGTGCAGGGCGCCCGTTCCGGAGCAGGTGTGCAGTCGGCGCAGGGTGGACAGCCGTCGGCCGGCAACCCGAGCAGCCCGCCGGTGACCTTCGATGCCGACAGCGTGCTGCCGTCCAAGGTGGCCTACGCCAGCCCGGTGGTGCGCGTGTTCGCACGCGAACTGGGCGTGGACCTGAACCAGCTCAAGGGCAGCGAAAAGGGCGGCCGCATCACCCGTGAAGACGTGCAGCGCTTCGTCAAGGCCGCACTCAGCGGTGGCGCACCTGCCGCAGCCGGTGCTGCGCCGGCCGGCGGTGGCAACGGTCTGAATCTGCTGGCCTGGCCGAAGGTGGACTTCAGCAAGTTCGGCGAGACCGAAACCCAGCCGCTGTCGCGCATCAAGAAGATTTCCGGTGCCAACCTGGCGCGCAACTGGGCGATGATTCCGCACGTCACCCAGTTCGAATCGGCCGACATCACCGACCTGGAAGCCCTGCGCGTGGCCCTCAACAAGGAGAACGAGAAGGCGGGCATCAAGCTCACCATGCTCGCCTTCCTGGTCAAGGCCAGCGCCGCGGCGCTGAGGAAGTTCCCGGAGTTCAACGCCTCGCTCGATGCGGCCGGCGAAAACCTCACGCTGAAGAAGTACGTCAACATCGGTTTTGCCGCCGATACACCGAATGGCCTGGTGGTGCCGGTGATCCGCGACGTCGACAAGAAGGGCGTGCTGCAGATCGCGCAGGAAAGCGGCGAGCTAGCCAAGAAGGCGCGCGACGGCAAGCTCGGCCCGGCCGACATGAGCGGCGGCTGCTTCTCGATCAGTTCGCTGGGCGGCATCGGCGGCACCGCGTTCACGCCGATCATCAATGCGCCGGAAGTGGCGATCCTGGGCGTGTCCAAGTCGGCGATGCAGCCGGTGTGGAACGGCAAGGAGTTCGCGCCGAAGCTGATGCTGCCGCTGTCGCTGAGCTACGACCACCGCGTCATCGACGGCGCGCTGGCGGCCCGTTTCACCACCTACCTCAGCCAGGTGCTGGCCGACATGCGTCGCGTCCTGCTGTGAGGCGCGCCCTGCTGACGATCGCCGTGCTCGGCATGCTGCCGTGGACCGATGCGGTCGCACGCGAGTGCGACAGCACCCTGGGGCGCGGCTGGCCGCCGGCGGTGGGCAATTACGGAATCGCCGTCACCACGTTGCTCGATGGCGGCAGCAAACCCTCGCTGACGCTGTTGAGGCTGCCCGTGCGCGGCGTGGAAAGCGGCGTCTCGCTGGTGCCGGGCAAGGACGGTGCCGACTGGACCCTGCGGCATAGCCGTGCCGACGAGCGCGTCTACAGCTGGGTCAGCGAGACTGGTCGCGGCAGCGTGCAGTTCCGCACCGAACAGACCCCGGAAACGGTGGAGATCCCGATCCCGGCCGCGCTGGCCAAGCGCCTGGTCAGCAACTGGACCCATGCCTTGACCCAGCTGGCCCCCATTGGCCGTACCGCGTCGGTGACCGAGGGCGAAGTGCTGTCGTTCCAGGTCGACGGCGTGCGCTACAGCGGCGCGCGCCCGAGCTGCGGCGCCGGCGAGTTGCTGCTGCAACAGGCCGCGCTGCTGATCGAAGCCAGTGAAGGCAAGGAAAAGAAGCGCGACAAGCGCTGGACCCAAATCGAATCGTCGCTGGATGAACTCCAGCAGACGCTTGCCGGCACGGCCGGTTGAGCTACAGGAGAAGCAAATGGCGGTCATTGAAATCAAGGTTCCCGACATCGGCGATTACAGCGATGTCCCCGTCATCGAAGTGCTGGTCGCCGTCGGCGACAGCGTGGCCAAGGACCAGGGCCTGGTGACGCTGGAGTCGGACAAGGCCACGCTGGAAGTGCCGTCCTCGGCTGCCGGCGTGGTCAAGGAACTCAAGGTCAAGATGGGCGACACCCTGTCCGAAGGGGCGGTGGTGCTGCTGCTGGAAACCGAAGGCGAGGCCGCCGCGCCTGCGCCTGCGAAGGCCGAGACCAAGGCTGCTGCGGTCGCCGCACCCGGCAGCAAGCCGCCGGTAACGCCGTCGCACCGTGCCCCGGCCGAGCCGGCTGCGCCCAAGCCGGCGCTGGCCAGCGGCAAGACTGCCGATATCGAATGCAAGATGGTGGTGCTCGGCGCCGGCCCCGGCGGCTACACCGCCGCCTTCCGCGCCGCCGACCTGGGCCTGGAGACGGTGCTGATCGAGCGCTATGCCAGCCTGGGCGGTGTCTGCCTCAACGTCGGCTGCATTCCGTCCAAGGCGCTGCTGCACGCTGCTGCGGTGATCGATGAAGTGGCCCATGCCGGCGACTTCGGCGTGGATTTCGGTCAGCCCAGGATCACCCTGGACAAGCTGCGCGAGTACAAGGAAAAAGTAGTCGGCAAGCTCACCGGCGGGCTGGCCAGCATGGCCAAGCAGCGCAAGGTACGCACCGTTACCGGCGTGGCAACGTTCGTTTCGCCCAATGAGCTGGAGATCGTCGGCAACGACGGCAAGACCCAGCTGCTGCGCTTCGAGCACTGCATCATCGCGGCCGGCTCGCAGGCGGTGAAGCTGCCCAACTTCCCGTGGGACGACGAGCGCGTGATGGACTCCACCGACGCGCTGGAACTGCACGACATCCCCAAGACCCTGCTGGTGGTCGGCGGCGGCATCATCGGCCTGGAAATGGCCACGGTGTACAGCGCGCTGGGCAGCAAGGTCACCGTGGTCGAGTTCATGGACCAGCTGATGCCGGGCGCCGACAAGGACCTGGTCAAGCCGCTGGCCGATCGCTTGAAGAAGCAGGGCGTTGAGGTCCATCTCAAGACCAAGGCCGCCGACGTCAAGGCCGACAAGAAGGGCATCACCGTTGGCTTCGAAGCGGCCGCCGAGGGCGAGAAGCCGGCGTTGGATGCGATCACCTATGATCGCGTGCTGGTCGCGGTGGGCCGTTCGCCCAACGGCAAGAAGATCGGCGCGGACAAGGCCGGCGTCACCGTCACCGAGCGCGGCTTCATTCCGGTCGACCGGCAGATGCGCACCAACGTGCCGCACATCTTCGCCATCGGCGACATCGTCGGTAACCCGATGCTGGCGCACAAGGCCACCCACGAAGGCAAGCTGGCCGCCGAAGTGGCTGCCGGCGAGGGCGTTCCTGGTAAAGGCCGGGAATGGGTGGCGCGGGTGATCCCGTCGGTGGCGTACACCAACCCGGAAATCGCCTGGGTCGGCGTCACCGAGACCGAAGCAAAGGCCAAGGGCCTGAAGGTCGGCGTGGCCAAATTCCCGTGGGCTGCCAGCGGCCGCGCGATCGGCATCGGCCGCACCGAAGGCTTCACCAAGCTGATCTTCGACGAAGACACCCACCGCATCATCGGTGGCGCCATCGTCGGCGTGCATGCCGGTGACCTGCTGGCCGAGATCGGCCTGGCCATCGAGATGGGCGCCGAGGCCGAAGACATCGGCCACACCATCCACGCCCATCCGACCCTGAGCGAATCGGTCGGCATGGCCGCCGAGGTCTACGACGGCACCATCACCGACCTGTACATCCCGAAGAAGAAGTAAGCGCCGCCACTTGCGGCACGGCCAGCGACGCCCCGCCTTGCGCGGGGCGTTGTCGTTTCGGTGTGCTGCCGGGCGGGTTTCAGGGTGCGGCCGTTCCCACCGGGGCGCTGCATGCGCCACGGAATGCAGTGCTCGCAGTGCTGATGCTCTGCGCTGTGGTCCCATGGCGCGTTGCAGCTGCGCAGCAGGACGAGGGTCCGGTGCATCGTCGTCGGACACAATGACCTGCCGTGTGGCGCAGGCGGGCGTGACGGTGTGGATGCTGGTGCGGCATTGCCATGCCGATCCGGCTTTCAAGGCGCAGATGCCGGGTGCGCTGACGCAACAGGTCGCGCATGGCGATATCGGCGCACTCGCTGGTGCTGTCGGCACCGCACAAAAAAAGACAAAAGGCCCGCAAAACGCGGGCCTTTTGGTGCAACGCTGCGCGTCGATCAGAACGCGAAGGTCACGCCTGCCACCGGGCCCTTGAACTCCTGCTTCAGGCCGATCAGGCCGTCGCTGCCGCGCTGGTCGACGTCGAGCTTGAACCAGTCGTAGCCGGCGAAGATGCCGAAGTTCTTGGTGAAGCGGTATTCGGCCATCGCATTGGCGCGGCTCAGGTCGCCTTCGTAGTCGCCGAAATCGCCCCAGCTGGTGTTGAGGTACTGGCCCTGTACATTGAACAGCCAATGCTCGCTCGGGCGCGCGGTGAAGCGGATGCCGACCACCGGCGCAACGCCGTCTTCGCTCTCGTCCAGCACATCGCCGCTGAAGACGCTGCCCAGGTCGGCGTACGCGTTGGCTTCGACCTTGGCGTATTCGGCGCCGATCTGCAGGCCCAGGCTGAATTCCGGCGAATCGATCACCGAGTAGTCATACACCAGGGTGGCAACCTGATACTTCAGCTCGCCCTTGATGAAGCTGCCGGTCGGGACGGTGACGCCACCGCCGCTGATGTCCTGGGTCAGGGTCTCGCGGCGATCCTTGTCGTACTTGAAGTAATCGAAGATCAGGCGCTGGCGGGTGCTGATGCGGAACACGCCGTCCACGCGCGGCTCCCATTCCTTGCCGCCGAGCTTGAAGTCTTCGTTGACCGACACAGTGTTGCCTGCCACCAGCGTGTTGCCACGGATGGTGTTGTCGTTGTCGACATTCATCGCACCCAGACGAATCTGGAAGCGATCATCGGTGTCTTCGGCGTGGGCAGGCGCGGCGTAGGCGGCGGCCAGGACGCACGGGATCGCCAGTGCGAGAAGGTGTTTCATGGGGAGCTCCGATTGCTTGGAATGGTCAGGCCGTTGAGCCAGTGGCGCGCACTATCGATAAGGGGGCGTCTTCCAAAAGTGAAGGGCCCGTCGCATGTCTGTGAAGGTGGACATAGCAATCGGACAAAACGGTCCGCATCGTCAACAGGCATGGGCCTCGCGCACCGATGACCCTGTTTCTGACGCGAAGTTCGGCACCTGCAAAGTGTGCGTCAGCGCATACCACGCAGTACGGTCCACCCTGCCAATTGCGCAATCTGGTCGGCTGAATACGTATGGCTACACCGGGTGCCCGGCCCTGCGAAGCGCAGACGATCGTGCACTGCAGCGGATTGGACCGTCGGTGGGAAGGTCGCTGCGGCGCGCACAGGCGTAAAAGCAGGAGCCCCGGACTCCCAGGGCTCCCAGATGCGGCCTGCGGTGCCACCTTTCGACGAGGATGCGCAGGCCTCGTGGGTTATGACCGCCGGTTTGTGGCAAAGTTCCCGCCCGGTGCCGCCACCAACACCTGGTGCGTCGCAGCAACTTATGACCTCTGCCGGTTGTCTCGCAATTTGTCCCATTGCTATACTTTCGCGGCTAGACGAGGCGCAACTGCGCTTCCCACTCATTCACACGTAAGGTAACCGTAGTGCTGAACTCCGTTGACGCGGGTCGGCGGTTGATGCTGCGCGCTGCGGTATATCCGCTTGCCGCCGTAGCTATAACCAGTCTGGGGTTGCTGTTGGTCGGTCCCCGTTACTCTGCCGGTCTGGCATTGACCGGGTTTGCGACGGTACTGGGCGGTTGGGTTGCGGCACGTACCGCGCTCGGGGGCGGTATCCAGGCAGCCGGCATTGCCATGGTCCGGTTGATCCTGGCGATGGTGTTGAAGTGGGTGTTGGTTTTCGTGGCGCTGGCGCTTGGCTTCGGCCTGTGGCGGCTGCCCCCTCTGGCTCTGTTGGCAGGTATCGCCATCGGGCTGATTTTTCAGGTTCTGGCTCTGGCCAGGCGTTGATCCGAACTAAAAGGGCTACGTACACATGGCGGGCGAGGCAGCAACACCTACCTCCTATATCCAGCATCACCTGCAGAACCTGATCTATCCGGTTCGTGACGGTGGCGGTACGTTTTGGACCATCCACGTCGATACCCTGATCATGGCCGTGCTGATGGGTCTGATCATGGTGCTGGCCTTCTGGACTGCGACCCGCAAGGCCACTGCCGGCGTGCCGGGCAAGTGGCAGGCGTTCGTGGAAATCTGCCTGGAGTTCGTCGACCGGCAGGCCAAGGACACCTATCACGGCACCAGCAAGCTGGTGACGCCGATCGCCATCACGATCTTCTTCTGGATCCTGTTGATGAACCTCATCAAGATGATCCCGGCCGACTTCATCGCCATTCCGCTGGGCTGGGCAGGCATCCACGCCTGGAAGCCGGTACCGACCGCCGACGTCAATGCCACCTTGGGCATGTCGATCAGCGTGTTCTTCCTGATGATCGTGTTCTCGCTGCGCTCCAAGGGCGTGGGCGGCATGACCAAGGAATTCCTGACGGCGCCGTTCGGCAAGTGGATGATGCCGTTCAACCTGCTTTTGAACATCGTCGAGTGGCTGAGCAAGCCGATTTCGTTGGCGATGCGACTGTTCGGCAACATGTTCGGCGGCGAGATCGTCTTCCTGCTGATCTGGGTGCTGGGCGGTGCGGGCATCGCCGGCATGGTCGCTGGCGGCGTATTCGGCCTCGGCTGGATGCTGTTCCACCTGTTGGTGATTCCGCTGCAGGCCTTCATTTTCATGATGCTGTCGATCGTGTATCTGAGCCTTGCCGAAGACAGTCACTGAGTTTCGCTGCACCCTTCATACGCTTCATCCCGATTCATCCATCACCCTTAGAAACCTTCGTTCGGAGATCACCATGTACCTCGCCGTCCTGACCAACCTCGCTCAAGTCCAGAGCTCCACCGTCCTCGCCGTCGGCATCATGATCGGCCTGGCCGCGCTGGGTGCCGGCCTCGGTCTGGCCATCATGGCTGGCAAGTTCCTGGAATCGGCTGCGCGCCAGCCGGAACTGATCCCGGTGCTGCAGGTCCGCATGTTCATCACCGCCGGCCTGATCGACGCCGCGTTCATCATCAGCGTCGCCGTCGGCCTGCTGTTCGCTTTCGCCAACCCGCTGGCCCAGGTGTTCATCGAGCGTCTGTCGCAGGCTGCCGGCTGATCCAGCGGTAGCGGGAGGTGGAGGCAGCCATTTCGGTTGCCTCCGCGGATGAAGGTCGGAAAGCGCCGCCTGTGCGGTGGCGCTTTCACCCCTAAACAGCGATTGAGCGACCCATGGATATCACCCTTACCATCTTTGCCCAGGCGCTGGCCTTCGCCGGTCTGATCTGGATCGTCGCGACCAAAATCTGGCCGCCGCTGCTGCAGGCGATCGAAGAGCGTCAGCAAAAGATCGCCGAAGGTCTGGCTGCGGCCGATCGTAGTCAGAAGGATCTGGCGCAGGCGCAGGAAAAGGTCAACGAAGCACTGAAGGACGCGCGCACCAAGGCCAACGAGATCATCGATCAGGCCCATGCGCGCGCCAACCAGATCATCGAAGCGGCCAAGCAGGAGGCAATTGCCGAAGCGACCCGTCAGAAGGATCTGGCGCAGACCGAAATCGACGCATCCGCCACCCGTGCCCGCGAGGAACTGCGCAAGCAGGTCTCGGTGCTGGCCGTCAGCGGTGCCGAAAAGCTGCTCAAGCGCGAAATCGATGCCAACGCCCACAAGGCGCTGCTCGACGAGCTGGCGGCGGAGATCTAAGCGATGAGTCAGGCCCTCACCCTCACCCTTGCCCGTCCGTACGGCCGTGCCGCGTTTGCGATCGCGCGTGAGGGCGGCAACTTCGCGCCCTGGTCCGATGCGCTGGCGTTTTCGGCGCAGGTGGCCGGCGACCCGCGCGTGGCTGCATTGCTGCTCAACCCGGCCCTGGGCCAGGATCAGGCAGTGACGCTGCTGGCGCCTCCGCAGGCGGGCGAGGATTATCTGCGTTTCCTCGGCGTGCTGGCCGATGCGCAGCGGCTGTCGCTGCTGCCGGAAGTGGCAGGGCTGTACGAACACCTGCGGGCCGAAGCCGAACACGTCGTCAAGGCGACGGTGACCTCGGCGGCTGCAATGAGCCAGGCGGAACTGGACACGATCGCTGCTGCGCTGAAGAAGCGTTTCGGCCGCGAGGTGGACATCACCACCGCGGTGGATGCGTCGCTGATCGGCGGCGCGGTGATCGACACCGGCGACGTGGTCATCGACGGCTCGCTGAAGGGCAAGCTTGCGCGTCTGCAAAGCTCGCTCGCCCACTGAATTCACATAAACGCATGGCCCCTGCGGCCGGCACCTAGGACTGAACGATGGCAACCACGCTCAACCCCTCCGAAATCAGCGACCTGATCAAGACCCGCATCGAGGCGGTCAAGCTGTCCGCAGAGTCGCGCAACGAAGGCTCCGTGACCAGCGTGTCCGACGGCATCGTGCGCATCTTCGGCCTGGCCGACGTGATGCAGGGCGAAATGATCGAACTGCCGAACAATACCTTCGCGCTCGCACTGAACCTGGAGCGCGATTCGGTCGGCGCCGTGGTGCTGGGCGATTACGAAAACCTGCGCGAAGGCGACGTGGCCAAGACCACCGGCCGCATCCTGGAAGTGCCGGTGGGTCCGGAACTGCTCGGTCGCGTGGTCAACGCACTGGGCGAGCCGATCGACGGCAAGGGCCCGCTGGGCGCCACCCAGACCGCACCGGTGGAGCGCGTTGCGCCCGGCGTGATCTGGCGCAAGTCGGTCGACCAGCCGGTGCAGACCGGTTACAAGTCGGTCGATGCGATGATTCCGATCGGCCGTGGTCAGCGCGAATTGGTCATCGGCGACCGTCAGACCGGCAAGACCGCGCTGGCGATCGATGCGGTGATCAACCAGAAGGGCACCGGCATCAAGTGCGTGTACGTGGCGATCGGTCAGAAGGCTTCGACCGTTGCCAACATCGTGCGCAAGCTGGAAGAAAACGGCGCGCTGGCGCACACCGTGGTGGTGGCTGCCACCGCGTCCGAATCGGCCGCGATGCAGTACATCAGCCCGTATGCCGGCTGCACCATGGGCGAGTACTTCATGGACCGCGGCGAAGACGCGCTGATCGTCTACGACGATCTGTCCAAGCAGGCCGTGGCCTACCGCCAGATCTCGCTGCTGCTCAAGCGTCCGCCGGGCCGCGAAGCCTATCCGGGCGACGTGTTCTATCTGCACTCCCGCCTGCTGGAGCGCGCTGCGCGCGTGTCCGAGGAGTACGTGGAGAAGTTCACCAACGGTGCGGTGACCGGCAAGACCGGCTCGCTGACCGCACTGCCGATCATCGAAACGCAGGCCGGCGACGTTTCTGCCTTCGTGCCGACCAACGTGATCTCGATCACCGACGGCCAGATCTTCCTGGAAACCGACCTGTTCAACGCCGGTATCCGTCCGGCCGTCAACGCCGGTATCTCGGTGTCGCGCGTCGGTGGTGCAGCCCAGACCAAGATCATCAAGAAGCTGTCCGGCGGCATCCGTATCTCGCTGGCGCAGTACCGTGAGCTGGCCGCGTTCGCGCAGTTCGCCTCTGACCTGGACGAAGCGACCCGCAAGCAGCTCGAGCGCGGTCAGCGCGTCACCGAACTGATGAAGCAGAAGCAGTACGCGCCGATGTCCATCGCCAACCAGGCGCTGTCGATCTACGCCGTCAACGAGGGTTACCTCGACGACGTGCCGGTCAACAAGCTGCTGGCGTTCGAAGAAGGCCTGCACGCGCACTTCGCCAACACCCAGGGCGAGCTGGTCTCCAGGATCAACAGCACCGGCGGTTGGGACAACGACATCGAAGCCGCGTTCAAGAAGGACATCGAAGAGTTCAAGACCACGGGCAGCTGGTGAGGCCGGGATTCGGGATTGGGCATTCGGGATTGGTAGGAGCGGTGGTTCGGAGCTTTGGCTGATACCGAGCCCCCGCTTTTCATTCCCAGAAGTTAGGCATCCGGGGTTTGCGGAAACGGTGAGGTAGGGGGCTTTAGCCAATCCCGAATCCCGATTTCCGAATCCCACTAAGCGAGCGAAGCGAGCGAGTATGGCAGGCGGACGCGAAATCAAAACCAAGATCAAGAGCGTGCAGAACACCCGCAAGGTGACGCGCGCGCTCGAAATGGTCTCGGCCTCCAAGATCCGCAAGGCGCAGGACCGCATGAAGACCTCGCGTCCGTATGCGCAGGCGATGAAGCAGGTGATCGGGCATCTGGCGCAGGCCAGCACCGATTTCCAGCATCCGTTCCTGGTCGAGCCCGAGCAGGTCAAGCGGGTCGGCTACATCGTGATCTCTTCCGATCGCGGCCTGGCCGGCGGTCTGAACAACAACCTGTTCCGCAAGATGCTGGGCGAAGTGCGTCCGTGGCAGGACACCGGCGCCGAGATCGACGTGGTGACCATCGGGCAGAAGGCGTCGGCGTTCTTCCGTCGCGTCAAGGTCAACATGGTCGGCAGCGTGACCCACCTGGGCGACAGCCCGCAGGTGGAGCAGCTGATCGGCGTGATCAAGGTGATGATCGATGCCTTCATCGAGGGCAAGGTCGACCGCGTGTATCTGGTCTACAACCGCTTCGTGAACACGATGACGCAGAAGGCCAGCTTCGATCAGCTGCTGCCGCTGCCGGCCGCCGAGCACAAGGTGGCCCATCACGATTGGGACTACCTGTACGAACCCGATGCCGCCACCGTGCTGGAGCACGTGATGACGCGTTACATCGAGTCGCTGGTGTACCAGGCCGTGCTGGAAAACGTGGCCTCCGAACATGCCGCGCGCATGGTGGCGATGAAGGCCGCCAGCGACAATGCCAACAAGATGATCGGCACCTTGCAACTGGTCTACAACAAAGCGCGTCAGGCGGCGATCACTCAGGAAATTTCGGAAATCGTCAGCGGCGCGGCCGCTGTGTAAGCACGGCCGGGATTGGGGATTCGGGATTGGTAGGAGCGCAGCGGACTGCGCCCTTGCGAATCCCCAATCACGAATCCCAAATCACAAATTCAACGAGATGGCATCGGCCACTCGGACAGAACAAAGCTAACCGGAGCAGCAAAATGAGTCAGGGCAAGATCGTTCAGATCATCGGCGCGGTCGTCGACGTCGAATTCCCGCGCAATGAAGTGCCGAAGGTGTATCACGCACTGAAGGTCGACGGCACCGAAATCACCCTGGAAGTACAGCAGCAGCTGGGCGACGGCGTGGTGCGCACGATTGCGCTGGGCTCCACCGACGGCCTGAAGCGCAACCTGGTCGCCACCAACACCGAACGCGCTATCTCGGTGCCGGTCGGCGCCGGCACGCTGGGCCGCATCATGGACGTGCTGGGTCGCCCGATCGACGAGGCCGGCGACGTGCAGGCGTCGGACCATTGGGAAATCCATCGCGGCGCGCCATCGTATGAAGACCAGTCGTCCAGCACCGAGCTGCTGGAAACCGGCATCAAGGTCATCGACCTGATGTGCCCGTTCGCCAAGGGCGGCAAGGTCGGCTTGTTCGGCGGCGCCGGCGTCGGCAAGACCGTCAACATGATGGAACTGATCAACAACATCGCCAAGGCGCACTCGGGTCTGTCCGTGTTCGCCGGCGTGGGCGAGCGTACCCGTGAGGGCAACGACTTCTACCACGAGATGAAGGACTCCAACGTTCTGGACAAGGTCGCGATGGTGTACGGCCAGATGAACGAGCCGCCGGGCAACCGTCTGCGCGTTGCGCTGACCGGCCTGACCATGGCCGAGTACTTCCGCGACGAGAAGGACGCCAACGGCAAGGGCAAGGACGTGCTGTTGTTCGTGGACAACATCTACCGCTACACGCTGGCCGGTACCGAAGTGTCCGCGCTGCTCGGCCGCATGCCGTCGGCCGTGGGCTATCAGCCGACCCTGGCCGAAGAAATGGGCGTGCTGCAGGAGCGCATCACCTCGACCAAGAGCGGTTCGATCACCTCGATCCAGGCCGTGTACGTGCCTGCGGACGACCTGACCGACCCGTCGCCGGCGACCACCTTCGCCCACCTGGACTCGACGGTGACGCTGAGCCGTAACATCGCCTCGCTGGGTATCTACCCGGCCGTGGATCCGCTGGACTCCACCAGCCGTCAGATGGACCCGCTGGTGATCGGTCACGAGCATTACGACACCGCCCAGCGCGTCCAGCAGACCTTGCAGAAGTACAAGGAACTGAAGGACATCATCGCGATCCTGGGCATGGACGAGCTGAGCGAAGAAGACAAGCAGTCGGTGTCGCGCGCACGCAAGATCGAGCGCTTCTTCAGCCAGCCCTTCCACGTGGCCGAAGTGTTCACCGGCTCGCCGGGCAAGTACGTCTCGCTGAAGGACACCATCCGCGGCTTCAAGGCGATCTGCGACGGCGAATACGACCACCTGCCGGAGCAGGCGTTCTACATGGTCGGCAGCATCGAGGAAGCCGTCGAGAAAGCCAACAAGATGAGCGCCAAGGCGTAAGAGCCGGGATTTGGCATTCGGGATTCGGGATTTGGTACGGCGGTGATTGGGACGGTGGATGAGGATGGGAACGACGGTGAACGCCGCTGTTGCCAATCCCCAATCCCCAATCCCCAATCCCCGCCTCACAACGCGAGGCACCATGAGCACTATCCGTTGCGACATCGTCAGCGCCGAGAAGGAAATCTTCCACGGTGAGGCGACGCTGGTCGTGGCCACCGGCGAGCTGGGCGAGCTGGGCATTGCGCCCAAGCACGCGCCGCTGATCACCCGCCTGAAGCCGGGCAAGGTGGTGGTAACCACCGCCAGCGGCGAACAGCTGGACTTCGCCATCTCCGGCGGCATCCTGGAAGTGCAGCCGCAGGTGGTGACCGTGCTGGTCGACACCGCGGTGCGTGCGCAGGACATCGACGAAGCTGCCGTGCGCAAGGTCAAGGAAGAGGCCGAGCGTCTGCTGGCCAACCGTGGCGACACCGTGGACGTGGCCCAGGCACAGCGTCAGCTGGCCGAGGCAACGGTGCAGTTGCAGGCGCTGGAGCGCTTGCGCCGCACGCTCAAGCACTGATCGAACACATGCCCGTCGCCGGGCAGGTGATGCGATTGAGCAGGAGTGCCGCACCCTGGTGTGGATCCGAAAGAAACGCTGGCCTTCGTGCCGGCGTTTTCGTTTTTGGAGAGTCTGTTGCGCGGCCGGCCGCATCGGGCGGCCGGGAGCGCGCACACTGCCTGCCACCGCGCCGTGCTGCGCATCGGGCGCGCCATGGCAGACAATATCCGTGAGTCGAGGAGCACCGCATGACCCGCTTGACCGAAGGCCTTCGCGGTTACGCAATCTCCGCCACGCTTGCCGTGACGCTGCTGGGCTGTGCGTTGCCTGCGCGCAGCCAGCCGTCATTGGACCCGCTGCTGGGCCGCATCGTGCAGCGCAATGCCATCGGGGATGCGGTGGCGTTGAGCAAGTGGGACAGCGGCAAGCCGGTACTGGATCAGACGCGCGAGGCGGCGGTGTTGCTGAGCGTGCGCGATCAGGCCTCCGTGCATGGACTGGAGCCCGATGACGCGGTGCGCTTCTTTGCCGCGCAGATCGAAGCGAACAAGGCGGTGCAATACGCACTGCTGAATCATTGGCACGAGCGGGGCCGCGCTCCGGAGACCGCCCGGCCGGATCTGGTCGCGTTGCGCACGCGGCTGGATCAACTGCAAGGCGAGTTGCTCGATGCACTGGCCGCCGCAGGGCCGGCACGGGCGGCCCCCGAGTGCCCGGCCAGCACCGCGCGTGCGGCCGCGCACTATGCCGCGCAGTGGCAACTGGACGCGTTGCATCGCGCGGCACTGGTACGCAGCCTGGGCGATTTCTGCCAACCGGCAGGCAACAAGTCCTAGTGGGCGGTGATCGATCGGGTGGATGGCTGCAGCTAGGCCGATGATGCAGTGACGCGTGATGGCCCACGCGTGGGCGGCTGGCCTGGGGACGGGTGATCAACCGGCTTGCGGTCAGGAGTGTCTGGCCGCTCCATCTGTTCGTGGTGGAGGTCTTTGCCGCATCTCCCGAATGCCGCGAACCCCCGCGTTGTGCAGCGGCGTCGGATTCGACGCGGGAAAACGCCTAGTTGTAACGTCCTCTGCGACCGACGGAGCGATGTGGTCGAACGACAGTGCCATGTCATGGCGTCTTCGTTGGCTGCGCTCCATGTCGACAGCGAGCGCACGCGACAGGCTCAGGTCGAGCGCACGCTGGGTGCTGCCATGCGGCCGGTCGCTGGGGGCGCTTGTCTTGCCTCAGCGGTACACCACGTGCCGGCCCAGAAAGAACGACACAATCGCCAACCCGCCTTCGACCAGCGGTTTGGCCAGCCAGGCCTGACCCAGGCCGAGCAGATCCACGGCAGTCGACAGCAGCCAGGTGCTGATGAGCGTCAAGGTCAGCCACATCACCGCAAAGCGGCGGAAGCGCTGCCAGCCCAGGCGAGCGCCCTCCTGGCGGGCGAAGGTGTAGCGGCCGTTGAGCCAGAAGCCGAGCAGTGCACCGCTGACACGTCCGAGCAGGTTGGCAGGCGCTGCGGGCATGCCGGCGGCGGTGGCGGCAATGAAGATGCTGCAATCCACGGCCAGCTGCAGGGCGCCGATCAGGGTGAACTGGCCGCCTTGGCGAAACAGGCTCATGCGTGCCGGACGTGGGGAAAGGGCGCCCATCCTAGCGGGGGCAACGCTTAAAAACGTGTCATCGCGTGTTGATGGCATGCAGCGACCACGCCGCGTTGCGGCACTGCGACTAGAATTCGGGTCTGTCCTGCAACCGGAACGTAGTGATGACTTTGCCCCTGCACGTTGTGATCCTGGCCGCGGGCGAGGGCAAGCGCATGCGCTCGGCGCTGCCCAAGGTGCTGCAACCGCTGGCGGGCCAACCGATGCTGGCGCACGTGATCGCCACGGCGCGGCAGCTACAGCCGGCGGCGATCCACATCGTGTACGGGCACGGCGGCGACCAGGTGCGTGCGGCGTTTGCCGCGCAGGACGATCTGCACTGGGCCGAGCAGCGGCAGCAACTGGGCACCGGCCATGCGGTCCAGCAGGCGATGGATGCGGTGCCCGATGCGGCCACCGTGCTGGTGTTGTATGGCGATGTGCCGCTGATCCGCAGCGAAAGCCTGCTGCAGTTGCTGCATGCGCCCGGCCGCATGGCGGTATTGGTCGCCGAACTGGCCAACCCCACCGGCTACGGGCGCGTCCTGCGCGATGCCGAAGGCAAGGTGGCCGCGATCGTCGAACAGAAGGACACCAACGACGAGCAGCGGCGCATCCGCACCATCAATACCGGCATCGTGACCGCCGAATCCACCGCGCTGCGTCGCTGGTTGAGCGGCCTGTCCAACGACAATGTGCAGGGCGAGTTCTATCTGACCGATATCTTCGCCAGCGCGGCCGCCGACTTCACCCCGGCCGAGATGGTGCATGTGGCCGACCCGCAGGACGTGGAAGGCGCCAACGACCCGTGGCAGCTCGCCCAGCTCGAGCGCGCCTGGCAACTGCGCGCCGCACGCGCGTTGTGCCTGGAGGGCGTGCGCATGGCCGACCCCGCGCGCGTGGAGCAGCGCGGTACGGTCAAGGTGGGCCGTGATGTGCAGCTGGATATCGATGTGATCCTGGAAGGCGATGTGACACTCGGCGATGGCGTGGTGATCGGCCCGTTCGTGCGCCTGCGCGACGTCAACCTCGGCCCCGGCACGCAGGTGCGTGCGCATTGCGATCTGGAAGGGGTGGTCACCGAAGGCGCGGTACTGGTCGGGCCGTTCGCACGCCTGCGCCCGGGCACGGTGCTGGCCGATGGCGTGCATATCGGTAATTTCGTCGAGACCAAGAAGGTCACCATGGGCGTCGGCAGCAAGGCCAACCATCTGACCTATCTGGGCGATGCGGTGATCGGCAGCAAGGTCAACATCGGTGCCGGCACCATCACCTGCAACTACGATGGCGTGAACAAGTCGCAGACCACCATCGGCGATGGCGCCTTTGTCGGGTCCAACAGCGCGCTGGTGGCGCCGATCGCGATTGGTGCCCATTCCACCATCGGTGCCGGGTCGGTGATCACGCGCGATGCGCCGGCGGGTCAGCTCACGGTGACGCGTGCACGGCAGACCGTGATCGAAGGCTGGGAACGGCCGACCAAGAAATAGGCTGCGCTGCACCCCGGATCGCAGCGAACAGCGCTGGCGCTGATTGCGCTTGGTGGCCGCGACCCATCGGAAGCGCGCGACAGCGCCGCGGTTCTCATGGCGACGCGTCAAGGCGGCTAACGGGCTCAGCAGCTGTGTCGTGCCGCATGGATGCGTAGGAGCGCTCCTGGGCGCGACAGGCATTACCGGTAACGCCATCGCGCCCAGGGGCGCTCCTACCACGTGCGCGAGGCGCGTCCGCGACCGGCGGCCTGATGCAACGCATGGGTTGCATGGATCTCAAGCGCTATTCAATCCTGAGCGCCTTGCTGCTTTCAGGCCGCCAACGGCAACAGCAAGGTCACGCACAGCCCGCCGTGTTCGCGGTTATGCAGCGAGATGCGGCCGCCATGCGCTTCGGCAATTTCGCGGGTGAGCGCAAGGCCAAGGCCGGTGCCATTGCGCTTGGTCGAATAGAACGGCATCAGTGCGTTGTGCAGCACTGCTTCGTTCATGCCGTTGCCGCGGTCGAGCACTTCGATGCGCAACCACTGCGGCACGCGCGTGACCCGCACCGCGACATCGCTGTTGGGCGGCTGTGCCTCGCTGCAGGCTTCGTGCGCATTCTTGAGAAGATTGAGCAGCGCCTGCTCGACCTGCGCGGCATCGATGCGGCTGGCGATATCGCTCAGCTCGCCCTGCAGCTGGAACGGGATCTGCTGCCGCAGGCGCTCCAGGAATGGCGCCCACTCGATGGTCTGCAATTGTGGCTGTGGCAGCTTGGCAAAACGCGCATAGCCGCGGATGAAACCTTCCAGATGGCGCGCGCGTTCTTCGATGGTTTCAAAGACAGTGCCCAGGCGGTCGATGCGTTCGCGCCGCAACAATTCCGCGCCCGAATGCGCCAGCGAGGCGATCGGCGCCAGCGAATTGTTCAACTCGTGGCTGATCACCCGGATGACCTTCTTCCAGGTCTGCACTTCCTGGCGGCGCAACTCGGTGGTAAGGGTGCGGATCAGCAGCAATTCGTGGCCGCGGCCGTTGAGGTGGAAGCTGCGCCGTGACAGGTGATAGATCTGCTCGTCGTCTTCGTCATCGCCGTCTTCGCGTACTGCGAACAGGCAATCGCCGCCGCGCGCCAGGGCATCGCGCAGTTCGCCGGGCATGCGTTCGAGCACATCGTCCAGATGCTGGCCTTCGAGCTTGCGCCCGTCGTGCAGCAGCTTGCGCGCGGCGTTGTTGGAAAAGCCGATCCGCCGCAGGCTGTCGCCGCCGGCAATGACGAGCAGCATCGCCACCGGCGTGTTCTGCAGCATGGTGTCCAGCATCAATTCGCGCTGTACCAGGTCGCGCCGCTGCGCACGCAAGACGTCACCGAGTTCGGCATGCGCCTGCACCAGCTGTGCCAGCTCGTCGTTGCCGCGCCAGTACACGCCGAAGGTGTACTCGCCGTCGCGGTAACTGCTGGTGGTGCCGGCCAGGGCGCGGAACAGCGAGCGCATTGGTGCGGTGGCGCGGCGCAGGCTCCACCACATCGCCGCCAACAGCACTACCACCGAGATCGCGGCAACCTGCCAGCCGTGGTCCAGCCAATAAGCGGTGAACCAGGGCAAGGCGGCCGCCAGCGCCAGCACCGGCAACAGGCGAAGAAATAGCGAGGACGTAAAAGAGCGTGTCCACATACCGGGCTTCATTCCGACTTGATGCCGTAACGGTCCATGCGCCGGTACAGCGCCTGTCGGCTCAGTCCCAGGTCGGCAGCGGCCTGTGCGATGACGCCTTGCGCGCGTGCCAGTGCCTGCTCGATGCGTGCGCGGTCGGGCTCGCTCGCCGCAGGCGCCAGCGGCGCTGCGGTGCGTGGCAGGTTCAGGTCGGTGGCTTCGATGCGTGCGCCTTGTGCCAGCAGCGCCGCACGTTGCAGCACGTTGCGCAGTTCGCGCACGTTGCCCGGCCATGCGTGCCGTTGCAGCGCATCGCGCGCCTGCGCCGACAAGGGCGTGCCGACGGCCAGGAAGTGGTCGGCCAGGGGCACGATGTCGCCCGGGCGCTCGGCCAGTGCGGGCAAGGCGATTTCCACGGTGTTGAGGCGGTAGTACAGATCCTCGCGAAAGCTGCCGTCGCGGATCATCGCTGGCAGATCGGCGTTGGTGGCGCTGATGACGCGCACCTTGGCATGGCGCTCGCGGTTGGAACCCAGCCGCTCGTAGCGGCCGGTCTCCAGCACGCGCAGCAGCTTCATCTGGCCCGCCAGCGGCAGATTGCCGATCTCGTCCAGGAACAGCGTGCCGCCATCGGCGGCTTCGAACTTGCCTTCGCGCGCCTTGTTGGCGCCGGTGTAGGCACCGGCCTCGGCGCCGAACAGTTCCGCCTCGATCAACTCCCCGGGCAGTGCGCCGCAGTTGAGCGCGATGAACGGGCCGTGCCTGACGGCGGAGTTGGCCTGGATGATCTCGGCGATCTTCTCCTTGCCGCTGCCGTTGGGGCCGGTGATCAGCACCGGCAATTCCGAGCGGGCCACCTGGCAGGCCAATGCAATCGCGCGCTCGCTGGCAGGGTCGGCGAACACCGCGCCGCGCAGGTCATAGCGCTGGGTGAGTTGCTCGCGGCCGCGATGCTCGCGTTCGCGGCGACGCTGCAGCTCGCGACGTGCCTCGGACAGTTCCAGCAGGTTGTTGACCGTGGTCAGCAGCCTGGTGTCGTCCC
Source organism: Xanthomonas cassavae CFBP 4642 (assembly GCF_000454545.1). Lineage (NCBI taxonomy): Bacteria > Pseudomonadati > Pseudomonadota > Gammaproteobacteria > Lysobacterales > Lysobacteraceae > Xanthomonas > Xanthomonas cassavae. Next base: position 4,448,115 of record NZ_CM002139.1, on the reverse strand, counting down.
AGGGCTTGGCGATGTAATCGGCTGCACCGGCCTTGACCAGGCCGACGGCGCTGCCCAGATGCGTCCAGGCCGTGAGCAGGATGACCGGCAGGTCCGGATGGCGCTGGCGGATCTGGGTGAACAAGGCTTCGCCTTCCTCGCCGGAGGTGGTGTCGGCGGTGAAGTTCATGTCCTGGATCACCAGGTCGAAGGCTTGCGCATCCAGTAGCGACAATCCGGCCTGCGGCGATGACGCATGCATCGATTCGATGTCATGCAGCGAGAACAGCACGTCCAGTGCGGTGGCGACCGCTGTGTTGTCGTCGATGATCAGGATCTGCGGCATCGCGTTGCTCGGGAAGGCACGAAGGGGTATTGGCACAGAATACTGTGCAGGACGACGCTACAACCCATTGCCGGGCAGTGAGTCGGCAGTTGTGAGGCAATACCGGTGGCGGACGCATGTGGCCGCTGCGGCGGCGCCTGGGCCACGCTAGCGTGGCGTGGGCGGCAACGGCGCGACGGGCGGCAGCAAGGGCGCATAGCGTGCCGCTGTCCAGGTCAGACGCAGCTGGACGCCATCGCGCAGGACCTCCACGACGATGGGCTTGCCCGCAGCGGCACGCAGCGCGTCCAGCAAGTGCGCCACCGCGGTGATCTGGGTCCGGCCCGCCGTGCGCACGCGGTCACCGCGCTGCAACTGCAGGTCCAGCGCCACGCTGGCCTGGGTGACCAGCAAGCCATCGCCGGTGGTGACGAGCTCAAGAACCTGATCGTTGTGGCGCCAGTTGAGCCGGGTGTCATTGACGACAAGGACCTCGTGGGTCGAAGCGCCGGCCTTGGTTACGGCATGCGCCTGGCCGGCGGGGACAACACAGAGGGCTACAAGGACGATCAGTGCCGGTGTCGCAAAAAAGGTGGCCATATGGATGTCCGGTTCGGAATGGTGGTTGCAAGAGACCGAGGGTGGCAACGCCGGCCTCATCCCGGCCACCAGGGGCCGGGATGGGGCGCTGATCATCATGCGCTGCGGGTGGCAACGGCCGGTGGTACCGCGGCTGCGCGGCGGGCCGGCCAGAACACCGCCAGCTGGCCGAGCATCCATAGCAGCAGCGCGCCAATCGGCAGGTAGATCGCCGGCAGTCGCGGCAATTCGTAGCGTGCCATCAGCCAGACGTTGATCGAGTAGGCCATCAGCATGCCGAGCACGATGCCGACCGAGGCGAGCAGGAAATTCTCGATCTGGAAGTAGCGCAGGATCTGGCTGCGCGTTGCACCCAGCGCACGGCGGATGCCAATCTGCTTGGTGCGTTGCTGCACCCAGAAGCTGGCCAAACCAACGATGCCTAGCGCAGTGACGATCAGCAGGGCGATGCACACCGCGCCAAGCAGCCAGATCATGGCGCGATCATTGCGGAAGTACTTGTCGCGGATTTCGGTGTAGGTCTCTTGTTTCAGCACTAGCCGGCTGTTGTCCACCTTCATCAAGGCGACCACCGCCGCCTTCAGCACCTCTGGCCGTCGAAGAGGATCGCTGACACGCACGAGGTATTGCCCATCAGTGTACGGAGGACGGATAGGCAACAGCATCGAATAGTCCTTTGCCGACAGTCCATTGACATTGTTCGGCCGCGCCAGGGTGCGCACGATTCCGACGATACGCAGCGGGACATCGCCAGAGTAAATGGTCTTGCCGAGCGCGCCATGGTCGGGGAACATCTTGTCCGCCGCTCCCTGCGTCAGAATGATCGCCGCGCCCTTCTTGCGGACCTCATCGTCGTTATCGGCTTTTTCCTGGCTGATGTATTCGTCGGGGCTGAAGTCGCGGCCGGCATTCAATTGCAGGCCAAGTGTATCCAGGCTGCCTTCGCTGACCAGGTACTGCGCGGCATTGAGCGTGGAGCGTTCCTGCTCCGGGGTCAGGGTCAGCCCCGTGTTGGACGAGTAATTGACGAAGGGGATTTGGTTGGTGATGACCGCATTGCGCACGCCGGGCACCGCGCGTAGCGCTGCCAGATCCTCCCGGGTACGCGCATCGGCATTGGCCTGCGGACCGATGCCGTCCAGCTGGATGCTGAGCAGCTCCTGTTCGGCGATGCCGCTTGCGCTGTGGAGGGTGTCCAGGCGATTGCCGATCAGGAACAGCGAATTGCAGATGATGGCGCAAGCCAGTGCGATCTCCAGCACGATCAGTGCGGCGGCCGTCTTGTGGCGGCGCAAGGTGGAGACGATAGGGCGGATGTCCATGGGCTTACCTTGAATATAGGGAGCGTGGCCCGCCGCGGTGCGGCGGGCGGGAGGTTCAGGACGACTTCAACTGCAGCGCCGGTGCGACCTGGATGGCGCGCCAGGACGGCAGGATGCCGGCGAGCAGACTCGCGGCGATCGCCATGGCGAACGTCAGCAGCAGCATCGTGATATCCAGGTGCGCCAGCGCGGCGTAATCCACCGGTTGCTGACGCACGGCCCACAGCCCCAGCCACGCCAGCACAAGTCCGCAGATGCCACCGGCCAGGCCGATGGTCCCTGCCTCCACCAGACACTGCGCAAAGATTGCGCCGCGCGATGCGCCAAGCGCGCGCCGCACACCGATCTCTCCGCTGCGGCGCAGGAATTTCGCCAGCAACAGGCCTACCGTGTTGAGCAGGCACACCACCAGAAAGCCCATGGCCAGCCACAGTTGCAGGCGTACGTCGCTGGGCACGACCTTGTTGTGGTCCAGCCATTCCATCACGTTGCGCAGGCGCACATTGTTCGGCCGGGTAAAACGCCCGGCGGCACGTTGTTGATCGGAATAATTTTCGAGGTAGGCCTTGTAATCGCTCGCCTGCTTGGCATTTTCCAGCTCCACCCAGTACTGCACCCAGCTACAGGGCGCGTTGAGCGCGGCGGAGTCGCCAGCCTCGACCTTGCCGTAGCAGTTGGTTCCGCCAAAATGACTCAACTTCAGATCAATCGCTACGCTGAATGGAATGTACAACTGCTCATCCGAGCCGTAGGTTTCGGTGATGTCGTAGAAGCGTGGGTCGATCTTCCAGTTATCCAGCACGCCTACGATCCGAAAGGTATTCTTGTCCACGCGCAGCTCGCGTCCGACGCTGTTGCCACCATCGAACAACTTTTCGTTCAACGACTTGCTGATCACTGCGACACGTTCGTGCCGTTCGTCGCTGACGCTTGCCCAGCCTTGGCCATATAGGAACGGTACGTCGAACATCGGAAAGAAATCGGCCGAGCTGTAACGCGCATTCAACTTGAACGGGGATAATCCGCTGCGCTGTGGCTCGATCGCGACATATCCACCCGTCATTATCGCCTGGCGCATGGCGCGCTTCTCACGCAGCAGCGCTTCGGCGTCGAAGCGGGTGGACTGGTAATCGGGCTCCTCTCCCGGCTGATAGCCGGCCTTCGGTTGCGCATCGACCTGCACATAGAACAACCGGTCGCTCTTCTGCGGGATCGGATCGCCCGACAACACATAGAACACCGTCAACGTCGTCATGCTGGCGCCGATGCCCAGCGCAATGGCCAGCACCATCAATGCGGTGAGGACCTTGTTGCGGCGAAAGCTGCGCAGCGCGAGAGTGAAGTAGTAGCCGAACATGGGCAGGCTCCTTAGTCGGCCAGGGTTGCAGCGGCGCTGGGCGCGCGCATCAGGCTGGGATTGCGTTCCAGATCGGTGGCCTGACCATCGACGATATGCACGTTGCGCTGCGCGCGTGCAGCCAGTTCCGGGTCGTGGGTGACCATGACGATGGTGGTGCCCTGGCTGTTGATCTCTTCCAGCAGTTCCATCACGCCGCGTGCCATCTGCGAATCCAGATTGCCGGTGGGTTCGTCGGCCAGCAGCAGGCGCGGGCTGCCTGCCAGTGCGCGCGCGATCGCCGCGCGCTGCTGTTGGCCACCGGACAGCTCGGTGGGGTAATGGCGCAGCCGCGAGCCCAGGCCGACCTTGGTCAGGGCGTCTTCGATACGCTGCTTGCGCTCGGCGGCCGGCATGCCGCGGTAGCGCAGCGGCACATCGACGTTGTCGAACAGGTTGAGGTCGGGAATCAGGTTGAAACCCTGGAAGATGAAGCCGATCTTCTGGTTGCGCAGCCGCGAACGTGCGTCGTCGGACAAGTGGCTGACGTCTTCGCCATCGAGCAGGTACTGCCCGCTGGTGAAGGTTTCCAGCAGCCCGGCCAGATTGAGGAAGGTGGTCTTGCCCGAGCCGGACGGCCCGGTCACGGCAACGAACTCGCCTTCGCGCACATGCAGGTCCAGCGAGCGCAGCGCGTGGGTTTCCACCTGTTCGGTGCGGAAGACCTTGGAGACCGCTTGCATCTTGAGCATTGCCGATTCCTTTGCGAAAAGTAAGAAGTGAAAAGAATTAGTGGACGGTGACGCGCGGTGCGTCGCCGAAGTTGTCTGCGCCGGACACCACCACGCGGTCGCCTGCCTGCAGGCCGGACAGCACCTGCACTTCGCCAAGGCTGCTGACACCGAGCTTGACCGGGCGGCGCGCGGCGGTGTTGCCATCCATCACGTAGGCATAGCTGCCGCCGGACTGCTCGACGAAGGGGCCGCGTTCGACCTTGAGCACGTTGCGGCGCGTATCCAGCAGCACGCGTGCGCTCATGCGCTGGCTCTGGCGCAGGCCGGGCGGTTGTTTGTCGGTGAAGCGGATGCGTGCGGTGACTTCGCCGTTGACCACCTCCGGCGACACCGCCGAGATGGCGCCGGGAAACGGTTCGCCGCTGCCGCTGGTCAGCTGGGCCGGCATGCCGATCGCCAGATCGCGCGCGAAGCTTTCCGGTACCTTGATCTCGACTTCGAACTTGGACAGATCCACCACGCCCAGGATCGGCGCATTGGCCGCCACCTGGGTGTGCTGCACCGCCTGCACCTGGCCGACCTGGCCATCGAACGGCGCCAACAGGGTGAGCGCGTCCACCTGGCGCTGCACTTCGGCCACCACGGCGCGCTGGCGATCGGCCAGCAGGCGCTTGTTGCGCGAATCCAGGTCCGCGCCCCGGCTCTTCAACGCCGCATCGCGCTGGGCGTGCTGCAGGTCGATGTCGGTCTTCTTCAGGGTGTCCTGGGCCTTGGCCAGTTCCACCTGCGGCACCGCGCCGCCATCGAAGCCGCGCTGGTAGCGCTCCAGGTCGCGTGCGGCGGCCTGCCGGTCGATCTTGGCCTGGTCGGTGAGCTTGCCGGCAGTGGCGCGCGCCAGCGTGGCATCCAGGGCCGCGCGGCTGGATTCGGCTTCCAGCCCGGCCAGGGTGGCCTGCTCCTGTGCCAGCTTGCTGCGCAGCTCGGGGCTGTCGATGCGCGCCAGCTCCTGGCCCTGCTTGACCACATCGCCCGCCACCACGCTCAACGTCACCGTGCCGGCGGAGATGGCGTACAGCACCGGGCTGTTGGCGGCGATCACCCGGCCATCGGCGGCGATGTCGCGGACCAGGACGCCCTGGGTGACGGTGGCAATGCGCACCCGGCTGGCATCGAACGAGCGGCTGCCGGCGCTCCACGCGGTGATCGCCCAACCGATACCGGCCAGCACCGCCAAGGTCGCAATGCCGGGCCACAGCCAGCGACGCCATGGCGCGGCGAGAGCGGGTGTGCGGATGAGGTGGTCCTGGGCGGAGGTGTCACGAATCATGGCGGGCGTGCTCGGTGGCGTCACGGTAATAAAGCAGGCGCCGTGCCAATCGCCAAGTAACTGAAATGGCTTGGATTTGTGGCGAAGCTGGGAGTGTCCGCAGTGTCCGCAGACACTTGGGCGGACACGCTGTCCGGTCGCGGTCATGCAGTGGACAAGAGCGGACACGCTAAAATGCCGCTCTTCCTTCCTAATGAGCTGTCCCTATGTGCGGCATTGTCGGAGCGATCGCCGGGCGCGACGTGGTCCCGGTCCTGATCGAAGGACTCAAGCGGCTGGAATATCGCGGCTATGATTCTTCCGGCATTGCGGTGCTCGATGGCGACCAACTGCGCCGGGTGCGCCGTACCGGGCGGGTGGCCGAAATGGCCCAGGCCGCCCAGGCCGAACGCTTCGGCGCCACGCTGGGCATCGGCCATACCCGCTGGGCCACGCATGGCGGCGTGACCGAAGCCAATGCGCATCCGCACATCAGTGCCGGCATCGCGCTGGTGCACAACGGCATCATCGAAAACCACGAAGAGCAGCGTGAGAAGCTGCGTGCGCTCGGTTATGCCTTCGAGTCGCAGACCGACACCGAAGTCATCGCGCATCTGATCCATCACCATCTGGGCAGCGCAGGCGACCTGTTGACCGCGCTGCAGCGCACCGTCAAGGAGCTCACCGGCGCCTACGCGCTGGCGGTGATGAGCCAGGCCGAACCGGAGCGCTTCGTCTGCGCGCGCATGGGCTGCCCGCTGCTGATCGGCGTGGGCGAGGGCGAGACCTTCGTCGCTTCCGATGTCTCGGCCATCGTGCAGGCCACCCGCCAGGTGATCTTCCTGGAAGAGGGCGACACCGCCGAGCTGCGCCGCGATGGCGTGCGCATCTTCGACGGCGACAACGCACCGGTCGAGCGCCCGCTGCATCTGTCGGATGTGTCGCTGGCCTCGCTGGAACTCGGCCCGTTCCGCCACTTCATGCAGAAGGAAATCCACGAACAGCCGCGCGCACTGGCCGACACCATCGAGGCGGCGATCGATGCCAAGGGCTTCCCGGCGTCGCTGTTCGGTGCCAATGCAGAAAGGGTATTGCGCGACATCGAAGGCGTGCAGATCCTGGCCTGCGGCACCAGTTACTACGCCGGCATGACGGCGCGCTACTGGATCGAAGCCATCGCCGGGCTGCCATGCAGCGTGGAGATCGCCAGCGAGTACCGTTACCGCGCCGCCTATGCCAATCCCAAACATCTGATCGTCACCATCTCCCAGTCCGGCGAAACGCTGGACACGATGGAAGCGCTGAAGTACGCCAAATCGCTGGGGCATCTGCACACGCTATCGATCTGCAACGTGCCCGAGAGCGCGATCCCGCGCGCCAGCGAGCTGGTGTGCTACACGCGCGCCGGTGCCGAGATCGGCGTGGCATCGACCAAAGCGTTCACCACGCAGCTGGCGGTGCTGTTCCAGCTGACCGTGGTGCTGGGCAAGTTGCACGGGCGCGTCAGCGACAGCGAAGAAGCCGATTACCTGGAGCAGCTGCGTTTCCTGCCCGGCAGCGTGCAGCACGCCTTGAACCTGGAGCCGCAGATCATGGCCTGGGCCGAGCGGTTCTCGCCGAAAGAGAACGCCTTGTTCCTGGGGCGCGGCCTGCATTACCCGATCGCCCTGGAAGGCGCGCTCAAGCTCAAGGAAATCTCCTACATCCACGCCGAGGCGTATCCGGCAGGCGAGTTGAAGCACGGCCCCTTGGCGCTGGTGGACGCAGCCATGCCGGTGGTGGTGATCGCACCGAACGACCGGCTGCTGGAGAAGGTCAAATCCAACATGCAGGAAGTGCGCGCGCGCGGCGGCGAATTGTTCGTCTTCGCCGACCAGGACAGCCACTTCAGCGAGTCCGAAGGCGTGCACGTGATCCGCACGCCACGTCATGCCGGCGTGCTGTCGTCGGTGATCCACACCATTCCGGTGCAACTGCTGGCCTACCACACCGCCCTGGCACGCGGCACCGACGTCGACAAGCCGCGCAACCTGGCCAAGTCGGTGACGGTGGAGTAGCAAGTGGCAGGTGGCCAGGCACTGTGATCGACCGCATGCGGGGGGCAAGCACGCGGTGGCCGGATGTCGAACCGTTGTCCGGGGCAGGTGTGGAGCGCATCGCTCGATGGCCGGGCGAATGTGTAACCGAGCGCGCGCTCGGTAGACAGCGAGGAGGGCGCGGCTGAGCGTCTTGCCTTGCGCCAGTAGCGTCGAAGCCCAGGCTAACGGCGCCGCGCTGATGGCGCAGCGCACGTGCATCGAGCCTGCCAGGGGCGCTGGCAACGCCGCGCACCGCCTGCCGGCGACCTGCTTCGCGTTGGCAGACGGGAGCCCAGGCTGCCAGCAGTTTGGCCCAGCTTATGCATACGCTTTGTGCGAGGGTCACCACCACGCAGGAGGACGTATGCACGAGTCTTTCAAACAGGGGGCGCCGGCCGAGCTGTGGCAGGCGTTGGTGCGCGAAGCAGGCGAGCGGATTGCACGCCCGCTGGACGAATCGCGCGAACACTATCTGGTCTTCGTGCTGCTGCGCTTCCAGCGCGATGCGCATCTGCTGTCACGCACGCAAGCGCTGGCCTGGCTGCATGCGCAGGAGCAGGTGGGCAGCGTGCGTGCAGACTTGCTGCGCGATGTCGGTGATGGATGTCTGTTGATCGCAGGTCTGTTTCCCGGCGTCGCGCAACGGCGCCGCCTCAGTGTGGACTACTTCATCGATCTGGGACGTGGCGCCTACTCCGATGTGGCAGACACCCGCTGCAGCGATGCCGGCCTGTTTGCACAACTGGCCGACAGTTATCGCGAACTGGTCCGTATTCTCGCTGCCTTGCGCACGCCGCGTTGTTGGCAGCCCGGTGCTGGCGGGATCCTGCATGCCTGATGTTTGAGGTCGGGCAAGGGCGGTCCCCACACATGCGTGGGGGCCGCCCCGACTGCGATTGCCAGCGGTCTCGCGCACACTACCCCGGCAGGCCGATCTGCCGGGTGGGGTGCCATTACCCTGCCGATCACGGCACTGCGCAGTCGATGACCATCGCGTCGATGCGCTGCATGGGGGACATGCAGCGCATCGCCATCATCCATATGGACGGGGATTCATGAAGACGTGTATCGCGGCGGTGCTGTTGGCACTGCCTGGGCTTGCCGTTGCACAGGACGTGCCGCCAGGCTATGCCGGCCAGGGTGGAATGACGCTGCAGGAGATCGATCCCGTCACCTATGCATATCACTACGACCACGGTTTCGTGGGCGAGGATGCAATGGGTTGGGATCCTGCGCTGCAATTCACCTGGTCGCGCATCGCCGCCGCCGAGGTCTGCGCACAGCAGGCGCCTTCCGATGCATTGATCGCAAAGCTGGTGGAGCAGTACGGTAAGGATGCGGTGGTACACCAGACCAATGGCATTGGTTTCCATGAAGCGCAGATGCGTGCCGCCGGCACGTTTTGCACGCCGACGCGTAGTGCGGAGGCCACTGCAGCAGTGCCTGCATTTGCAGGCGGAGATTTTTCCACGGCAACCGCCTATGCGACGGCGGCCGAGGCGGGGACGGTGGTGGTCGCGGAATCGACTGATTCGACCACTGGAAACCTGGAAGGCGCGCTCATGCCCTCCGCAGATTGGGCGTTGCAGCTGCCATTACAGGCGCAGCTCAACGTGGGTTCGAACGGTCAGCCCAATGGCGATGAAATGCTGCGGGTGGTGCGGCGTGGCCACACCGGTGCCTTGGTTGGGGTCCAGATTGCCGCCAGCTTGTTTGCCCGTGGCGTAGTGGCCTCATCCTTCAGCAAGGATCAGCTGAAAGGTGAAAAGATCAAGAGTATCGGCAATCCTGGATATGCACTGCAACGCGATGCGGTCAACGCGCAACTGAAGGCCTACTTCAGCGGCCACCCGTCCGCGATCCCGGTTCATCCGTTTCCGCTGCAGGTGGTCATGTCCGATTGGGTGTTGGTCTATCAGAGCCTGAGCGATACCGCGTCACCCTACGAGTTGCGTTACAACGTCAGCATCGGTGGAGAGCGGAGTGGGTTGTTGAAGCGCAAGGCAAGCCCGGTCCATCTGGTCTGTGTACCGACGCCACGCACTGCCTCGCTGGAAGAGTGGGAGGCAAACGACTACGCGCTGGTCAAACAAGCCGCACAAGCCTATAGCGATGAATGCGCAGCGAAATTCGCCGAGCGCTTGCCGCAATGGTTTCCGGACAAAGAGGCTGTTGCGGCCTCCAACTGAGCATGGGATCGTTCAACGACGGACATCAGATCCCTGCGGCGATCCGGAAAATTTCGCTGTGAGCGTATGCTTGAACCCGAACGGGCACTGATCCAACGATCAGTGCCCGTTCGGGTTTCCGGAATGCAGATCTATCAGGCGCCGCCGCGTGCCTGGCTGCGTTGCTGCTCTTGCTGCTCTTGGACCCATGTTTGCGTTTGCGACTGCGCGTCCTGCCGTACGGCATTGCTGGTGTGTTCCAATGGGCGTTCTGCAGCCGATGCCTTGTCCGCATAGATCCGCTGGTGCGCCGGATCGCTTGGCTGACCCTGTACCGCGAACAGTCCGGTGCCGTCCTTGCTCTGCATCACCGCATCGATGCGCTGCAAACCGCTGGCCTTGGCTTCGAAGGCCAATGAGCCCGCTGCATTCTCCAGTGCACGACGGTCGGCGAACGCATTCGGACCCAGCTGTTCCAGCTTGCTTACGGCCTGGTTGTATAGCGGATGATCGGGATTGGTCCTTTCCGACAGCAACGGCGCTTTCTCGGCCTGCTTCAATGCCTTGAACGTATCGCCGCCAACGATGCCATCATCCTGCAGTCCGCGTGCACGCTGGAATGCCTTGACCGCTTCAGCCGTCCGTTGACCAAAGGTACCGTCGGCTTTGAGTTCGTTGCCATTGGCGTCCTTGTAGCCCAGCTGCTGCAAGGTCTGCTGCAGTTTCTGAACCTCCGCGCCATGCGCCTTGTCACGCAGTACCCCGGATGTCTCTGCGGTCGTCTGCGCATGCACAGGTTTGTGTGGGTTGCCGTCGTGAGACTGATGTCTGCTCTGGCTGCGGTCCTGCAGTAACTCGCGTGCCTCGGACAGCGGGTCGCTGGCATAGAGCTTGACGCCCTTGGCGTGCTTGCGTTCAAGGTAAGAATCCAGCGAGCTGAGCTCGACGCCCTCACCGCCACGCGATTGGCTGATCTTGAGCTCGCCATCCTTGGGGTCGCGTACCACCATGGTGATGTGGTCGATGCCCTTGTAGCGTCCTTTGTCCCAACTCTGTGGGCCATTGTCCTCGCCGATGATCATGCCTTCTTTGAGGTTCTGGGCAGTGACATTTTTGCCTTCGATCAGCACGCCCGAGCGATGTTCGGCCTTGCGCAGCAGTTCGGATGCACTGTCGAAACCAGGGCTGAACTTTTCGTCCTTGGTGAAAATGGCCTTGCCGGCGCCCTTGTTGATCTCCTCCATGGTCGCGTTCTGCATCTCGACCACCCAGCCAGAACAATCGACCCTGCCTTCATCGGGATCTTTTGCGGCAAGGCCGTACTTGACGTGATCGTACTTATGGGTCAAGTCGTAGGCGGCATGGAGCGCGATGCCTTGTGCTACAGCTTTTTCTGGCTGGGTAGGTGCGGACTGCGCTGGCGCAGAGTGCGACGGTGCCTGCTGTCTGTCCGAAACCGGCTCGATTCCTTTTTCAGGAATACGGATACGGTCCATCTTCGTATCCCAGTACTGCACGAACGTCTGCGCCATGTCCTTGTCGGACATGCGCCGGAACGTTGCCGAATCGACACCCGTCAGGGATTTCAGTTCTTTTTCGCCGACATTGTTGAGGATGTTGGCGCGCGTGCTTTCGAGTCCAAAGGATCCGGTGGCGATGGCGGTCTGCAAAGAGCGGTAACCACCGGCGCCTTGCTGATGCGCCAGATACATGTCCAGGCCGTCAGGCGCAGGTTTGCCCGACAGGTAGGGCCGGCCATCGCGTTCGTGCCGGTCGACCAGACTCGTCCGGTTATCCAGATACAGCCGCGCGGCTGCATCGGTGTTGACCACTGCATCCAGCTCGCGTCCAGCGATCCCGTATTGTGCGGCGGTCGGAGGCGTGAACTGAAACAGTCCTTTTGCACCACCGGCTCCGCGGCTGGCCAACGCGTCGAAGACGCCGCCAGTCTCTACGTGGGCAAAACGCAGGAAGTCGTCACGCGGGATCTTTCGCTCGGCCGCTTCGCGTTCGATGATGTCGAGCACTTGGGCTCGTGAATAATTCGTCGGCATCGCTCAAGGTCCTTGATTGAGTGCTGCAGCCACGTGGCTGCAGCGGTACGCCGCCCGAACCAATTCCTTTGGTTCTGTATCAAGGGGTCGGCAAATACGATTTCTGGGCCGCATCGTAACGGTATACGACTGTTTCGTCACCCGCGTTCGTCGGAGGGTTGGCCGAGACCTTTACCTGCAAGGCGGGCAGCCCGGCCTGTGGAACAAACTCAAGCGTGCTGGTGTTCTTGATGCAGGGAATCTTTCCAGGCGCGTCCTCTCCACAACTCGCACCATTGTCTTCACCGGCCGGGAGATTGCCGATGTACGTCCAATGCTTGTCGTTGACGTCCTCGGTTTCCTTCGGGTTGAACACGAGTGCGTCGTAGGAAAGGATCCGTACGCCCGACTGCAGGCTCCAGGTCGGCACGGCCAGCACCAGGCGGCTGTCGTCGGTGACGAAGGTCTGTGGCTTACGTGTCGTGTCGACGGTGTTGCCCTGTTCCATGCCGCCGAACTCGCCAATGTAGGGTTCTGCCCCAAGCAGCTTCCAGGGCGTTTTGCTTCCCGGTTCGCTGGTCACGAAAGTGGCGTGGGCCAAGGTCACCTTGGTGCCTGGCGCGGGGTAATGATTCTCGCGCTCGGCGCCATGAAGTTCGGGCGTCTCCCAGGCGAAGCCGGTGTAGTAACGCGTACCGCCGAGTTCGAATTGAAAGCCGTACCAGTAATTGATCCAGCTGCCATTGGCGACTTTGTAGGACGTTGCGCCGTCGCCATCGACGTTGCTGATGAAATACAGCACGCTGTCCTGGCGGGGCGGCTGGAGCTGTTGGGTTGAACCCTGGGTTGCATCCTGCATGGGAGAAGCATCTTTGTCTGAAGGTCGTGCGGCGGTACGGGCCGCGGGGGGAGTCGCCTTTGACGCTGCGGCATCCGGTGGCGCCGGCCTGCAGGCGGCAATCGTTGCTAACGCAAGGATCAGTGGAATCTTCCTGACGAGCATTCGGGTGCATCCATTGCGGAGGGCGGCGAAAGTCTACTCCAGCGCGGCATTGTGTCCAGTCGTCGCGCCAGGCGTTGCCAGACCAGGACGCCTGTCGGGTGGGGGCGTCATGGCAGGGATGCGCAAGCCTTCAGCGCTAAGTGCTGGCGGTTGAATGACCATTCCGCTGCACTGTGAGGGTTCGCGGGTGTGGCTTGCGTAGTTATGCCAACGGGGTATTGGAAATGATCTCCACCCAATAGCCATCCGGGTCCTTGATGAAGGCCAGGTGCTTCATGCGGCCATCTTCCAGGCGCTTCTGATAGGGCACGTTGAGGCTGTCGAAGCGTGCGCAGGCGGCGTGGATGTCCGGCACCGAGACGCAGAGATGACCGAAGCCGCGCGGGTCGCTGTTGCCGTCGTGATAGACCGGCCCGTCCTGAGTCTCGGTGCCGTGGTTGTGGGTGAGCTCCAGCACGCCGGGGATGCCGGCCATCCACAGTCGCCGCGCGTCATCCTGATCGGGAATGGCGGTGGTGTCGGGCACCAGCGCCAGAAAATACAGGCTGAAGTTCGCATCGGCGAAATGACGGGCATCGAGCAGGCGGAAGCCCAGCACGCGGGTGTAGAAATCTAGCGAACGCTGGGCGTCCTTGACGCGCAGCATGGTGTGGTTGAACACGAAGCCACGCGTGTCGGCGGGGGCGGCGCTGGCGCCGGGTACCTGTTGCAGGTCGGTCGAAGGCATTGTGGTTTCCTCGAGTGGATCGGGTGCGCGGGCCAGGTGCGCAGGACGGGAAGTTTAGCGGGACGCGGGTGGGCGCCATGTCTGCGGCACGCAATGGCGTGTTGCACCACGGCGTGTGGATGTGCGGCGTGTTGGAAGTAACCTTGCACGGCGGATTGCCAGTTCGCCCGATCGATCGCGGCCCACGCTCGCCTGCAGAAACAAGCGGGGGTCGGCGCAACTGGCACCGCGATGACGCAGCCGTGCACCGGCGTCAGAACCAGAGACGGATGCCGGCAACGAACTGGCTGTCGCGTGGGCGCTCGCCTTCCAGCGTGGCGCGTCGTGCGGCATCGCCGAAGCTGCGGGTATGCACCCAGCCGATATACGGTGCAAAACGGCGGGTGAACTCATAGCGCAGCCGTACCCCGGCGTCCACCTGCTCCAGGCCACTGCCGATCCCGCGCCGCTCATCGTCGGTGAGGGCGATGTCCGCTTCCACGCGTGGCTGCAGGATCAACCGATTGGTGAGCAGAACGTCGTACTCGCCTTCCAGGCGCAGCGCAGCGCGGCCGCCACTGCCCAGAGACAGCGTGGCTTCGGTTTCGAACTTGTAGGGCGCCAGGCCCTGTACGCCAAAGGCGGCCCAGCTGCGGCGATCACCCGGGGCAAGATCCTGGCGTGCGCCGACCAGCAGATCCCACCACGGCGAGATCGCGTGACCGTAAAAGGCCTCAAACGACGCGGATTGGGTGCGGACGCTGTCCCGCGCGCCCTCGCTGCGTAACCACAGGCGGTCGATGTCGCCGCCGATCCAGGCGCGTGCCTCCCAGTCCTGGCCGGTGCCGCGATCGGTATCGACCGCTTCCATGCGATCGAGCAGGATGTAGTGGTTGATGCCTGCGCCGTGCATCGCGTGTGCCTGCAGTGGCGAAAAGGCGGCGGCAATCTCTTCGGCGGTCGGTGTCGGAATCGGTTCGCGTGGCAGCCCCGTGCCAACCGGCGATGCAGGCGTCGGCGCGGCGTGTGCACGATGGTCCATTGAACGATGCTCCATGCCGTCGTGCGCGCTCGAGCCGTGCTGCATCGCGTCGTGGGTCATCGGAGCAGGCCGCGGTGCGCGGTGATCCTTCACCTCGTGATGCATCTCGCTCTTTATCGAACCCTGTAACGTCGCGCCGTGCTCCGTTGCCTCAGCAGCCTGGTCGGCGGAATCGTGGCCCATCGCCTCCATCGCACCGTGTTCCATCTCGGCGCGATGCATGGCGCCATGGTCCATGCCGGCATGCGACATCTGCGAATGATCCATTGGCGCTGCGGTGTTCTGGTCTACCGGCCGACCGTGCTGATGCTGCGGTTGTGCAGCCCCCGTCGCTGCCGGCGCCGCCGAGGATGCAGCAGCATCGTTCGCAGCAGTGCCCGAGGTCTCCGTCATCGCCTGCGCTCCACCAGGGTGCTGATCGTGCGCAGGCGTCATCGCAGGCATGGTTTCCTGCGAAGAGGTCGACGCAGCAGCCGTCGCTGCCTGCGAGTCTTGTGCAGCGGGTGCGCCTGCTGTGTCGCCGGCCTGCAGCGCTGCTGCATGCGCGCCATGCGCAGCGGCGTTCAGCGCATCATGCGTGTGGTCCTGCGCGGCCAGCGATGCGCTGAACAACCAGGTGCCCACCACCAGCAGACGTAGCGCGAGCATGCTCATGCCTCCACCCGCACTTCGCGCATCATGCCCGCTTCCATGTGGTACAGCAGATGGCAGTGATAGGCCCAACGGCCCAGTGCATCGGCGTGGACGCGATAACTGCGGCGCGTGCCCGGCGGCATGTCGATGGTGTGCTTGCGGACCTGGAAATTGCCATCGGCATCTTCCAGATCGCTCCACATGCCGTGCAGGTGGATGGGGTGCTGCATCATGGTGTCGTTGACCAGCACCATGCGTAGCCGCTCACCGTAGCGCAGCCGCAGGGGCTCGGCCGAGGCGAACGCCACGCCGTCGAACGACCAGGCGAATTTTTCCATATGCCCGGTCAGATGCAGTTCGATCTCGCGCCCGGGTTGGCGGCCATCCGGATCTTCGAACAGGCTGTGCAGGTCGCCGTAGCGCAGCACACGACGGCCGTTGTCGCGCAGGCCCACGCCGGGGTCGTCCAGGCGCGGTGCGGTGGCATTGCTGCGCATGTCGATCAGGGGGTTGCCGTCTTCGCTGGCGGCGTGGTGCGGGGTGGTGTCGTGCGCCTGGGCGGGATCATGCGAGTGCATGGTGTGCGTCCCGTGCGCCGCCTGCATGCCGGGTGCGCCGTGCATTGCCGGGAGTGTGTGGCGCATGCCATCGCCATGCCCCATGTCCTGCATGGTCAGGATCGCGCGCGGGTCCAGCGCCGGAATCGGTGCCTGCAGGCCGTTGCGCACCGCCAGCGTGCCGCAGGCAAAGCCGGTGCGTCCCATGTCCTGCGCAAATAGCGTAAAGGCGTCCTGGCCGGTGGGTTCGACCAGCACGTCGTAGGTCTCGGCCGCGGCAATCCGCAGCTCGTCCACGCTGACCGGATGCACGTACTGGCCATCGGCCGCGACCACGGTCATGCGCAGGCCGGGGATGCGGATGTCGAAGTAGGTCATCGACGAGCCGTTGATGAACCGCAGCAACACCTTTTCGCCCGGCGCGAACAACCCGGTCCAGTTGCCGGCAGGCGCCACGCCGTTGAGCAGGTACGTGTAGGTGTTGGCGTTGACGTCCGACAGGTCGGTCGGGGTCATGCGCATGCGCCCCCACATGCCGCGATCGGCCAGCGTTGCCCGCAAACCATCATCGCGCGCATCGCGCAGGAAATCGCCCACCGTGCGCTGGGCGTAGTTGTCGTGGCTGGGCATCTGCTTCAAGCGGCGAAACAGCGCGGCCGGATCCAGGTCGGTCCAGTCAGAGAGCAGCACCACGTGTTCGCGATCGCAGCGGTACGGCGGCGGTGCCAGCGGGTCGATCACGATGGCGCCATACAGGCCGGCCTGCTCCTGGAACATGGAATGGCTGTGGTACCAGTAGGTGCCGGATTGACGCAGCGCGAAGCGGTAGTGGTACTCCTGGCCCGGCGCAATGCCGTCGAAGCTCATGCCCGGCACGCCGTCCATGTTGGCCGGCAGCAGCAGGCCGTGCCAATGCAGCGAGGTGGGCTGGTCGGGCAGGGTGTTGCGCACCCGCACGCTGACGGTGTCGCCCTCGCGCCAGCGCAGGATCGGTGCCCGCAGGCTCTGGTTGACCGTGATGGCCGGGCGCGTGCGCCCGGTGAGATTGACCGGCCGCTGGCCGATCTGCAGCGAGTGGCGACTACCGTGCAGCACCGGCGTGACCATCGCGCCGGCAGCGCGTGCATCGCCGCGCCACAGGCCGGCGGCTGCCACACCGCCCAGGGCCAAGCCCTGCACGAAACGGCGCCGGCTGATTCCGTGGTTGGCGGTTGGAGTGAAGACAGGAGTATCGGACGACATGACACCTCCGGTGCGCCCACCGGACTGGCAGACGCAACGCATCGCTGAGAGATCCCGCATCCATCGATGCAGGGCGAAGAGCGATCAGGGCAGCCAACACACCCGCGCGAAACGGCAGGGGCATGGACGACGCGGGAAGCGGGCGTGAACATGCGGGGCGGGAAGATCCCCGCGACCGCTGCACGTACCCGCCGCCGAGCGCCGCCGTGGTGTCGGCTGCGCTCAGCCGATGGGAGGTCGAACCGGCTGGTCGGGTACCGGGCTACCACGCCCGTCGGCCGGAATCGCCGGCAGTGCCGGGCGGCCGGGCAGGCCGGCAGGTATCGCCGGCAGGGTCAGCAAGGCCAGGTTGCAGTGTTGCAGGCAGTCGCAGCTGCCCAGCCTGCAGCAGTCGGCCGCGTGCGCATGGTGGGACGCGTTGTCGGGCCGGGTCGGGGCCAGCGGCGCCATGTCCTCATGACAGGGCATGGCATCGGCGCTTGCCGCATGCCCCGCCCCATGCGCAGCCGGCTGCGGCATGGCCAGCTCCGGCATCGCCATGCCCACCGACGCCCACGCGCCGGTGGCCGTGTTGGCGACCAGACACAGGCACAGCAGCAGGCGGAGCAGGCAATGCAGCACAGGCGCTCGCGGCGGAAACAGATGCGGCCAGCATACCATCGGCTCCGGACTGTCCGCCCGATGACCGCCTGCCGCGGGTGTGCGCCTGGCGGCGGTAGAATTGGCGTCTCTTTCGCATCACGTCCGTGCCCATGTCGCAGCGCCAGTGGGTGGCCGCCGCCATCCAGAAGATCGAGGCCGATTTCAACCGTTCGGCCGATACCCATCTGATCCCCATGGATTTGCCAGGCTATCCGGGCATCGACCTGTACTTCAAGGACGAGTCCAGCCACCCCACCGGCAGCCTCAAGCACCGGTTGGCGCGGTCGCTGTTCCTGTACGCGCTGACCAATGGCTGGCTGCGCGCGGGCCGCCCGGTGATCGAAGCCTCCAGCGGCTCCACCGCCGTGTCCGAAGCGTATTTCGCGCGCCTGCTGGGAGTGCCTTTCATCGCGGTGATGCCGGCCTCGACCTCGCCGGAAAAGATCGCCGCGATCGAGTTCCAGGGCGGGCGCTGTCATTTGGTGGAGCGCGCCTGCGACCTGGACAGCGCCTCGCACCAGCTCGCACGCGAGACCGGCGGGCACTTCATGGACCAGTTCACCTACGCCGAGCGCGCCACCGACTGGCGCGCCAACAACAACATCGCCGAATCGATCTTCAAGCAGCTGGCCGAAGAGCCGCACCCGATTCCGGAATGGATCGTGTGCAGCCCCGGCACCGGCGGCACCAGCGCCACCCTGGGGCGCTATGTGCGCTACCGGCGCCACGCCACCCGCATCCTGTGCGCCGACCCGGAAGTGTCGGTGTTCTTCGATGGCTACTGCCGCGCGGTGGACGGGCAGTGCCCCAAGGAATTGATCATCACCGGCGGCTCGCGTATCGAAGGCATCGGCCGGCCGCGGGTGGAGTCCAGCTTCATTGCCACCTGCGTGGATGCGATGGTCAAAGTGCCCGACGCGCTGAGCCTGGCGGCCATGCGCCACGTCAGCGCCACCCTGGGCCGCCGCGTGGGCGGTTCCACCGGCACCAACTTCGTCGGCGTGCTGCAGGCCGCCCAGCGCATGCGCGAGGAAGGCCGGCAGGGCTCCATCGTCACCATCCTGTGCGATGCCGGCGAGCGTTACGCGCATAGTTACTACGACCCGGCCTGGTATGTGGCGCGCGAGATCGACACCGCCGACAGCGACGCGGCCATTGCCAGCGCAGTCAACGGCGGTGTGTTGCCGCCGCTGCCTTGTGCTGCGCTGGAATGACCGCCATATCGTTGCGGTAGATGGTGCACGCGCCCGCGTACACCGCCGCGTGCCGCTTGTCCCTTCCCCTGATCCAGTCCATCGCCGGAGCGCTCCATGACCAATCCCTTGCTCGACCTCTCCGGACTGCCGTCCTTCGATGCGATCGGTCCAGAGCATGTGGGCCCGGCGATCGACCAGCTGCTGGCGCAGGCCGAGGCGGCAGTGAAGGCGGCCGAACAGGTCGGCCCGGTCAGCTGGGACAGCTTCGTGGTGCCGCTGGACGACGCCACCGAGCGGCTCTGGCGCGCCTGGGGGCAGGTGGGCCATCTGCAGGCAGTGATGAACACCCCCGAGTTGCGCGAGGCCTACAACAGCAACCTGCCCAAGGTGAGCCGCTTCGGCAGCGCGCTGGGCCAGAACCTGGCGCTGTACGCGCAGTACAATGCGCTGGCGCAGTCGTCGGAAGCTGCGCACTACGATGAAGCCCGGCGCAAGGTGCTGGACAACGCGCTGCGCGATTTCCGGCTCGGCGGTGCCGAGCTGGACGACGCCGCCAAGGCGCGCTTTGCGCAGATCCAGGAAGAACTGTCGGCACTGGCGGCGAAGTTTTCGCAGAACGTGCTCGATGCCACCGATGCCTGGTCGTACGTGACCGAAGACGACACCCAGCTGTCGGGTCTGCCGGCCGAAGTGATCGCTGCCGCGCGCGCGGCCGCAGAAAAGGACGGCGTGCCAGGGTGGAAGTTCACCTTGCAGATGCCGTGCTACCTGCCGGTGCAGACCGATGCCGATAGTCGCCAATTGCGTGCAACGCTTTATCGCGCCAACGCCGAGCGCGCTTCCGAGTTCGGCGACGCGGCGCTGGACAACAGCGCCAACATCGATCGCATTCTCGCGCTGCGCGCCGAGCTGGCGCAGCTGCTCGGCTTTGCCAGTTACGCGGAGTATTCCATCGCCATCAAGATGGCGCAGAGTCCGGCTGAAGTGATGGGGTTCCTGCGCGATCTGGCGGTGCGTGCCAAGCCGTATGCGCAGCGCGACCGCGCCGAACTGGACGCCTTCGCCCGCGACGAACTCGGCCTGGACGCACTGCAGGCCTGGGACCTGGCCTACGCCAGCGAAAAGCTCAAGCAGGCCCGCTACAGCTTCTCCGAGCAGGAAGTGAAGCAATACTTCACCGAGCCGAAAGTGCTGGCCGGCCTGTTCGATGTGATCCATAGCCTGTACGGGCTTACGGTCAAGCCGGACAGCGCGCCGGTGTGGCATCCGGATGTGCGGTTCTACCGGCTCGAAGATGCGCAAGGCGCGCTGGTCGGCCAGTTCTATCTGGATCTCTACGCGCGCGAAGGCAAGCGCGGCGGTGCCTGGATGGACGATTGCCGCAATCGCCGCGACACCGCCAACGGCGTGCAGACGCCGCTGGTGTATCTGGTGTGCAATTTCGGCCGCGGCAGTGGCGATGCACCGGCCACGTTCCGGCACGGCGAAGTCACCACGCTGTTCCATGAAATGGGCCATGGCCTGCACCAGTTGCTCACCTGTATCGGCGAGCTCGGTGTGGCCGGCATCAACGGCGTGGAGTGGGACGCGGTGGAGCTGCCCAGCCAGTTCATGGAGAACTTCTGCTGGGAATGGGAGCGCGTGCAGACGATGACCGCGCATGTGCAGACGGGCGAACCGCTGCCGCGCAACCTGTTCGACCGCCTGCTGGCCGCGCGCAATTTCCAGAGCGGCATGTCCACCGTGCGCCAGCTGGAATTTGCGTTGTTCGACATGCAGCTGCACAGCAGCTTCGACCCGGTGCACGACAGCGTGCTGCAGCTGATCGAACGCGTGCGCGACGAAGTGGCGGTCAATCGTCCGCCGGCGTGGAATCGCTTCCCGCATCAGTTCAGCCATATTTTCGCAGGCGGTTACGCAGCCGGCTATTACAGCTACAAGTGGGCCGAAGTGCTCAGCGCCGATGCCTATGCCGCGTTCGAAGAGGCGCCGGAACAGGTCGCTGAAACGGGTGCACGTTTTCGCTTCGAGGTGTTGTCGCGCGGTGGCAGCCGCAGCGCGGCCGACAACTTTCGCGCCTTCCGTGGGCGTGCGCCGAGCATCGACGCATTGCTGCGGCACAACGGCATGGCGGGATGAGCCTGTCAGTCGCGCAGCTGCCGCCGCTGGCAGGTGCGCCATTCCCACTGCCTGCGTTCGCAGTGCAGTGAGGCGAGCGTCTTGATAAGCGCAGCAGCGTGGCACGCGGGCGACCGATGCGCGAATGGACCAGCACATCAAGGCGAGTGCAGTGCAGCGACGTTTGTCATGGAGTGTAGGGTTGTTGATTGCAGCGGCGGTACCGGCCGCTGCGCAGCACACCGGTCACGCCAGCAGTCTGGCCGGCCTGCGCGCGGGCCCTGGCGAGGAATACCGGCGCGTGGGTGAAGCCGGCGCAGGCAATACGCTCACCGTTTACGGGTGCCTGAACAATGGCAGGTGGTGCGATGTGCGTGCGCCCGATGCGCGCGGCTGGATGCCTGCGCAGGTGATTGCCTTGGATCGCAGCAATCTCGCTCGCGTAGTCCCGAGGATCGCGTTTTCGCTGGATCCCTATTGGGACGCGCATTATCGCGGCCGCGAATGGACCGTGGAGAGCGAACGTGCGCTGTGGCGCAACCATGCACCGGAGAGCTCGCCTGATCTGGAGGTGCTGGCGCCCGGCGAGGGCTCTGCGCAGAGCGGCGAGCCGTCCATTGCCAGGCGCGTCAAGCAGGAAACACGCGAAAACACCGAACGGACCAATCGCGAACGCGCCGAAATCGACGCGGCCAGGACTGCGCAGCGCAAGCGGGAGCGCGCGCGGATGGAGTGTCGCAGCAGGCAGCGCGCTGCCGAGCAGCAGGTGACCAAGGAGTCGAATGGCCAACCTGTCGGCATCGGGGCCTTGAGGGAGGATTGCGACCGGCTGCAGGAGTAGAGCGGAAACAGAGCGCCGCGGGCAGTCGTCAGGTGGGCGTGGACGCTACGGTCAGAACCGGTGTGGACGCGTGGTCCATGACGATTCCGAGTACCGACCGCGCCTCCACCTGGCGGTTGCGCATTGGCGGCTGCGCAGTTGTGTTGTTATCCGCTCTTGGGCAGCACGCTCAGGCAATGCTGCACGGGGGCATCCGGTCACGTGTGCGTCAATCGCCGCTGCAGGCGGACTTTGGCGCAGCTGGCGCCAGCGCAGAGGGTGCAGGTGCGCACCGGGCCGGCGCGGATGCGCGCCTACGGCCTGGCTACTCAGGTGGCCTGCACGTCAAACGGGTTCGGTATGTTGCTGCGCCGGGCTCGACGTTCTCCCACCTGCGGCAGCTCGCCGGGAAAGCCACAGGCGTACCCGTCCAGGTCGAGCCACTGCGGATTCAAGGTCTCAACCAGCCGCCGTTGCCACGCATGCGTCCAACGGCGGATCGCGTTCGCGCGTGCTCGCGCCGCTGCGGGGTCGTTCTGCACTTCGAACCACACCAGCAGCAGCGGCATTACCTGGCGCCGGGGCAGCGTCGCTTCTTGTTGCGCCATGAGATGCCGGCACTGCCCGGTCACGGCGGCCAAGTCGCTGGCCACGTCGATGTAGAAGGCATCGCGCCGTGCATGCGCCAGCAGGTACACCACGTGAGGGCCATGCAGCAGGCCATGCCAGTCGGCATGCGCGAATGCAGCAAAGGCTGTTCTTGCAAGGGCGCGCGTGTCCGTCATTTCCACCGCCTATTTCGCGCCGGCGCCCAGGCACGCAGGCAGTCGGGTCGACACTGGCGCGCAACCGGGGTGCCTTGCCTTCATATGACCGGTCCCGGCGGCGTTGGCTGATCTCGGCTGGCGTGCGCAATCGCCTCTTGCTGCCGCACCGTTTCGAGTGCGTGCGCCTGAACTTGCTGCATCGATTCCTGTACCGATGGTGCCGTACCGGTCAGGGGCATATTCACGCGCTTGGTGATGTCGTCGTAGTTCTGTGCAAAGAAGTTCTCGTTGACCACATCCACCCGCCCGCTCCAGCCAGGTCGGAAGCCATCGATGTAGACGGCTGCGGTGACCTGGGTCAGGCGGTCCTCCGGCAGCGGCGTGCCCTTGGCATCCAGTCGATTCTTGACATCTGCATACAACGCATGGCCTGGATGCGCAGGGTCGCTGAAGGCAAGCAGCCCCGGTGATTGCCGTCCGTGGTCGCTTCCCACGGTCGCCTGCTCGCGTTGCGTATCGGCGTTTTCTTGCTCTGCCAGCCGCGCATGCTCCTGCTGCTCCGTCTGCTCCCTGTGCAGTTGCCAGTGGCGTTGCTGTTCCAGCGACTGTTGCTGATGCTGCGCAGCGAGGTCCGGTTGCGCGCGCTCGGATGCGTTTGCCACCGATGCAGCCACAGCTGTGGCCGCGGTGTCATGCGAGGCGGGCGCACTGTGCTGTGGAACCATGTCGCGCTGCGCGACGGCTACCCCGGCTTGCTGTTGCACCGCTGCAAGGGTGTGGTGATCGGCGATGCCGTTGACGTCGTCCATGCCATGCATCAACTGAAACGCCTGCACGCCGCGCTGGGTAGGCTGATCGTAGAAGCCGTTGATGTCCATGGGCGTCTTGATCCGTTCGTTGATGCCCAGTTGGATCAGGCTAGCCTGTAGCGCCTGCACCCCGGCGCCGCGGTCGCCCGGTCCGAGCGCAGCGCCTTGCGCCTGGGCCTGATCCGGCGCGGCCTGCGCGCGCGCCTTGCGTTCGACATCCTGGATGAGCGCATCCAGGATGGGCACCACCGTCTCGGTCATCAGATGCCGTTCGGTGGCCTCGTCCAGGCTCTGGCCCAGTTTGCCGGCGAACTCGCCGGTCCTGACCAGATTGAACAGGCCTTGCGGAGTGGTCGGGTTGTGCGTGGCGTAGGTGGCCACCGCGGCCGTGGCCACACCGGCCTGCTTGGCGTAGATCTCAGGCGCCAGCGCGGAGGCCGCCCCGGCATACCGCCCTGCCGTGTCCAGCAGCGCGTTCGCCTGGGCGCCCGCTGCAGTCCAACTGGCGTGCTCGGCCTGCCCAACCTGGCTGGCGGCCGTACCGAGCGCCTGGCCTGTTTCATGGCCACGCTGCCGGATCTGCCGGGCGTCATCGGCCGCTTCGTTCAAACGCTGTGTGGCCTGGTTCTGCCCGCGTTGTTCCGCGGCCGCACCGGCCTGCGCCAGGCGCTCGGCCTGTGCATTGAGCTGTGCGTCCAACGCCTGCGGCAGCATCCCGCCCAGGCCACGCAGCGCCGCCGCGCCTAGCGAAGCCGCTTCGCCCTGCGCCTGGCCCTGCAAACGCGCTGCGCCGGCTTGCACCTGCCCCAGGGCCTGCCGCCCCTGCGCGGCGAGTGCACCGGCCTGCTCCATACCGTCTCCCGCGGCGGCCCCCAGTTGCTGGGTGGTCGCCTGGCGGACCTGCGCTGCGGCCTGCGCCGCGCGCTGGGCCAGGTCGCCCGCGGCATCCAGCGCCTGGCCTGCCACGTGGCCCGACTCCGCGACCACCCCGCCCAGGCCGCGCCCCACGCGGACACCTTGCGAGGTGGCATGCAGCGCATCCAGCGCCGGGCCGGCGAAGTTGGACACATCCCGCAGCGACAGACGCGCAGGGCGATCGACGATGCCTTGGCCATCGGCTGCATGCTGCTTGGCCGCCAGCAGCGGTTGCATCTGGCCAGCCGCCAACGGCAACTCGCGCAACAGCTGCGCGGTGTTGCCGTGCTGCAGCCGGTCCAGGAACGCGTGGGCTGCCGGTTGCGCGTGGGCCGGCAACGTTGCATCCAGCTGGCTGGCCAGCAAGGCCTTGCCTTGCGGCAACTCATCGAGCACGGTGCAGGTTTCCTTCAGTACCGCGCCCAGTTCTGCGCGCCGGAACGCATCCAGGCGATGGATATTCTGCTGGATGCCGTCATTGAGGACCTCGCCGGTGACCTGGTAGGCGATGACACTGTGTCCGGGGTCGTAGACCGGCAGCCCATTTTCCTGGGCAAACCGCTGGGCGGTGAGCGGATGCAGGCCGGCGGCATTGAAGGTGGTGGTACGCATACCTGTCACAGCTGCGGCCGCCGAGGCCATGCCGCCGCCGAGGGAGTGGCCGGTGATTTCGAAGTCGAGCTTTTGATCTTTCAAGGCAGCTGCAAGGCGCATCGCGCGGTCGTAGTAATCGGTCCTCAAGCCCACCGACTGCGGGAAGTTGTTGGCAACAAAATCTTCGCTGCCGGTGGGGCGTAGCCCATCCGGCGTCAGGACTTCGCCGGCCGAGCCCTTGTATGCCACCGTCGGCTTGTAGCCGGGGCCAAGGATGGCCGGATCGGGGAGGTAGATTTCGGCCCGGAAGCCGGACTCCTTCGGACGAAGCAATTCTTTGATCTGATCATCGGTCATGTTCAGCTGCGGCGCGTACTCACGCAGTTTGTTCAGATGCTCACTGGCGCGGATCCATCCGGCACCCGGCTGTCCTTCGCCTTTGGCCGAGTCGTACACATCGTCGGAAAGTCCGGCCATTTCACGGTCGTGATAGAGCGTTTGCAGTTTTTCGGCTTGCTGCCGGGCCTGTGGATCGCTGCTGGTCCGCAGTTGCTCGAGTATGGCGCGCTGCTGCTGGTGGTCTGCGAGAGCATGCATCTGAAAATTCCTTCTTCAGTGATCGATCAAAGTAACGGAATGTCTTTTTCTTCGGAGGGGAAGCCGAAGGCTTTGCGCATGCTGCGGTAGTTCTCGGGCAGCGGCGGTCGTTGAATGCCACGCTGCAACAGAAATTGCTGGCACTTGCGCTGCCAGGTTGGTTCAGTTGGATTGCCGGGGTGCCAAAAGATTGCTGAAATTACGCGTTCGTCGCTGAAACTAGCGCCGTGGTTGATTAGCCAATATGACTGTTCAAACCCACCTCGTCCTGCATACTCCAACAGCATCGACCTACCCTGACTCTCCGCGTTCACATCCGCCCCGCGTTCCACCAGCAGTTTCACGTTTTCCCACTTATTTTGGGTAAGAAATGCTTGCAAAAGCAACGTTTCATTGTTTGCATTTCTCGTGTTCGGATTGCCGCCGTGGTCGAGGAGGAGCTTCAAGTAGATCGGATCATCTTGTTTGGCAGCCCACACCATGGCATTGGCATGATTCGTTGGAGTGCTGCTACTCCCGGGCTCGGGTGGATACGGCTTTGCAACGTTGGGGTTCGCCCCATTCTCCAGCATCGCCCGCAACCCCTCGGGGTTCTGCGTGAGGATCGGCCACATCAGCAGTGGGTAGCCATCCTTGGAAAAGATCACATCAGGATCGACGTGCTCCTCTTTCATCAACCGTCGCACTTCCTTGACGTTGCCATGTTCGGCGGCCAGTGCCAGCGCCTGTGCCTTGGGATCGGGGAAATACGAGCGCAGCGGATACGCCGACTGCTGCGCAGGCGCAGGCAAGGACACGCCGCCGCAGCTGGCACAGACCAACAACAACGACAGTACGACGATTCGTAGCAACCTGGACACAGCGCATCCTTATGAAGCGGCATGGCGATGAAGCGGCAGGGCGGCCAGCGCGCACTTGCCGGCGGAGTGGTGGTCCTAGCCTAGCCCTTGCATGCCAGCTGCGCAAAGCGCGTAGGAGAGAGTACGGCGCTCTTTTAACTTGAGACGGAGATCCGTAAGACGCAAAAGACAGTTTGGAAGACCTCCAGCGCAATCCAGGCAGAAATTGGTTTCGTGGAGCATCGACAAAGAGAGTCGGGGCCTTGGTCGCGACGTATACCTCTTCGACTAGCCTAGCCATCCAGCGGTCGTGATAGAGCGTTTGCAGTTTTTTGGCTTGCTGCCGGGCCCGTGGATCGCTGCTGGTCCGCAGTTGCTCAAGTGCGGTGCGCTACTGTTGGTGGTCTGCGAGAGTTGGCATCTGCAAAATCCTTCTTCAGTGATCGATCAAAGTAACGGAATGTCTTTTCTTCGGACGGGAATTCGAAGGCTTTGCGCATGCTGCGGTAGTTCTCTGGCAACGGCGGTCGTTGAATGCAACGCTGCAACAGAAATTGCTGACACTTGCGTTGCCAGGTTGGGTCGGCTGCATTGCCGGGGTGCCAGAAGACTGCTTCGGTTACATACTTATTGGAAAAATCAGCGCCATGCTCCAAGAGCCAGTGGACTTGCTGAAAACCGCCGCGAGTAGCGTATTGGAAAATGATCGGCTGGCCGCGCGTTTCGCCATCAACGTCCGCGCCTCGTTCGATTAGTAATTTCACATTCTCCCACTGGTTCTTCGCGATAAAAGCTTGGAATAAGAGAGTTTCGCCATTGGAGTTGCGAGTATTCTGGTCGCCGCCATGATCGAGCAGTAATTTCAGATAGACCGGATCTTCCTGCTTGGCGGCCCAGACCATCGCATTGTCTTCGTAGCGCCCTTTGAATCGCGTCGTATCCTGCTGCGGGTGTAGCTTGCGTGCATTGGGGTCTGCTCCATTCTCCAGCATTGCCCGCAACCCCTCGGAGTTCTGCGTGAGGATCGGCCACATCAGCAGTGGGTAGCCATCCTTGGAGAAGATCACATCCGGATCGACGTGCTCCTCTTTCATCAACCGTCGCACTTCCTTGGCATTGCCATGTTCGGCAGCCAGCGCCAGCGCCTGTGCCTTGGGGTCGGGGAAATACGAGCGCAGCGGATACGCCGACTGCTGCGCAGGCGCAGGCAAGGACACGCCGCCGCAGCTGGCACAGGCCAGCAACAACGACAGCACGACGATTCGTAGCAACCTGGACACGGCGCATCCTAGTGGGGCAACAAAGCGACCACCACGCACTTGCCAGCCGAGTGGTCGGGCTAGCCTAGCCCTTGCATGCCAGCTGCGCAAAGCGCACAGCATGGCGCGGGGCGCCCCGCCCAGGCTGCGCGTCCCGCGCTCACATCTTGCGAGGTGGCAGGGTGCGCATCCTGCGCGGGACCGGCGAAGTTGCAGACATCGCGCAGCAATACATGGGCAGGGCGATCAACGATGCCTTATCCATCGGTTGCATGCTGCCCGGCCGGCAGCAGCGGTTGCATCTGGCCAGCCGCCAACGGCACCGCGCGCGCGCGATTGGTCAGGACAGCAGATACCCGTGAAGAGGATCGACGGCACAGGTTTCCCGCCGTCGCCCAGCATGGCCGTCGAAGTGCCAGCGCGAGCGATAGGCAAATGTCGAACACGCAGGCACGTGCCTGTTCGACATCCACTTCGGTCATCACACCCGGCCAAACACCAGCGTGCCATTGGTGCCGCCAAAGCCGAAGCTATTGGACATCACCGTGTTCAGGGTCGCCGCCTGCGTCTGCCGCAGGATGGGGAAGCCTTCGGCACGCGGATCGAGTTCATCGATATGCGCCGAGCCGGCCATGAAACCGTCGCGCAGCATCAACAGGCAGAAGATCGCTTCGTGCACGCTGGCCGACCCTAGCGAATGACCCGACAGCGCCTTGGTCGAGGACAGCGGCGGCACGTTGTCGCCGAATACCTCGCGCACCGCGCCCAGTTCGGTGACATCGCCCAGCGGCGTGGAGGTGCCATGGGTGTTGAGGTAATCGATCGGGCGATCCAGCCCCTGCAATGCCATGCGCATGCAGCGCACCGCGCCTTCGCCGCTGGGCGCGACCATGTCCGCGCCATCGGACGTCACGCCGTAGCCGATCAACTCGGCATGGATACGCGCGCCGCGTGCAATCGCGTGGTCGTAATCCTCCAGCACCAGCATGCCGCCGCCGCTGCCGATGACGAAGCCATCGCGCTGTGCATCGTAGGGGCGCGAGGCCACCGCAGGGCGGTCGTTGAAGCCGGTGGACAGCGCACCCATCGCATCGAACATCACGCTCATGGTCCAGTGCAGTTCCTCGCCGGCACCGGCGAACATCACGTCCTGCGCGCCGTGGCGGATCAGGTCGGCCGCCGCACCGATGCAATGCGCCGAGGTCGCGCAGGCCGCCGACAACGAGTAGCTCAGCCCGCGAATCTTGAACGCGGTGGCCAGCGATGCAGAGACCGCCGAGCACATCGTGCGCGGCACCATGTACGGTCCAACCTTGCGCACGCCGCGCGCGCGCAACAGATCGGCGGTTTCCACCTGCCATTGGCTGGAGCCGCCGCCGGAGCCGGCAATCACGCCGGTACGCACGTCGCTGACCTGTTCGGCGCTCAGGCCGGCATCGGCGATCGCATCGCGCATGGCCAGATACGCATACGCCGAGGCGTCGCCCATGAAGCGTTTGAGCTTGCGGTCGATCAATGCGTCCAGGTCCAGCGCCACCGCGCCGCCCACCTGGCTGCGCAGGCCGGCCTCGGCGTGATCGGGCAGGGCGGTGATGCCGGAACGGCTCTCGCGCAGGGCGGTGGAAACGGTGTCCAGGTCATTGCCCAGGCACGAATTGATGCCCATCCCGGTGACGACAACACGGCGCATCAGAAGCTCTCCGTCGAAGTGAACATGCCCACGCGCAGGTCCTTGGCGGTGTAGATCTCGCGCCCGTCCACCAGCATGCGCGCATCGGTCTGCGCCATCACCAGTTTGCGGTTGATCACGCGGCTGACATCGATCTCGTAGCTCACCAGTTTGGCGCTCGGCAGCACCTGGCCGGTGAACTTGACCTCCCCGCAGCCCAGCGCGCGGCCGCGGCCGGGCGCGCCGATCCAGGTCAGGAAGAAGCCGGTCAGCTGCCACATCGCATCCAGCCCCAGGCAGCCAGGCATCACCGGGTCGCCGATGAAGTGGCAGCCGAAGAACCACAGGTCAGGACGCACGTCCAGTTCGGCGCGGATCACACCCTTGCCATGCGCGCCGCCGCTGTCGCTGATCTCGGTGATGCGGTCGAACATCAGCATCGGGTCGTTCGGCAACCGGCCGCTGTCGGGTCCAAACAATTCCCCGCGCGCGCTGGCCAGCAATTGGTCGCGCGAATACGCACTTTGACGAGTCATGACGAACGTTTCCTGCAAGGAGCGAAAGGCGAGGGCGGGAAGGGTGCATGAGGCCACGCGGTTCAATCAAACGTTTTATCCGTACGCATGCGTGCTGTTTTCAGGCGATTGCGCAGTGCGGCACGCAGTCGCACAGGTGCGTGCCCTGACCCTTGGCGCGTACCCAATGCCTGGCCGGGAAGCTGTCATCGGCCGACGTCGCGGAGCAGTGGCGCGCGCCAACCCTGCTCGATCCTTGGCAGTCGCGCCCGTTTCGCACGTGCGGTCAGGGCCTGCACACGCGCAAGGCGTGAGACGCAGCTGATCTATCATGGGCCACTACCTGTGGAGAGACGCCAGCTTGATGCGCAAGATCGTGCACGTGGACATGGATGCGTTCTACGCGTCCGTGGAGCAACGTGACGATCCGGGCCTGCGCGGCAAGCCGGTGGTGGTGGCCTGGCGTGGTGCGCGTTCGGTGGTGTGCGCGGCGTCCTACGAAGCGCGCACCTTCGGCATCCGCTCGGCCATGCCAGCCCTGCGCGCCGAGCGTCTGTGCCCGGACGCGGTGTTCGTACCGCCGGATTTTGCGCGCTACAAGGCGGTGTCGCGGCAGGTGCGCGAGATCTTCCATCGGCACACCGACCTGGTCGAGCCGTTGTCGCTGGACGAGGCGTATCTGGATGTCACGCAGGCCAAGACCGGCATGCAGCTGGCCACAGAGATCGCGCAGCTGATCCGTAGCCAGATCCGCGAGGAAACCCAGCTCACCGCCTCGGCCGGTATCGCGCCGAACAAGTTCCTGGCCAAGATCGCCTCGGACTGGCGCAAGCCCGATGGCCAGTTCGTGATCGCGCCCAGCCGGGTGGATGCCTTCCTGCTTCCGCTCAAGGTCAACCGCATTCCCGGCGTGGGCAAGGTGATGGATGCCAAGCTGGCGGCGCTGGGCATCGTGACCGTGGCCGATCTGCGCCTGCGTCCGCTGGAAGAACTGCAGGCGCATTTCGGCAGCTTCGGGCACAGCCTGCATCGCCGCGCGCGCGGCATCGACGAGCGTCCGGTAGAGCCGGACCAGGAAGTGCAGTCGGTGTCCTCGGAAGACACCTTCGGCGAAGACCTGGCGCTGGAGGCGCTGGATCCGCACATCCTGCGCCTGGCCGAAAAAACCTGGCTGGCGACACGTCGCACCGAACGCATCGGCCGCACGGTGGTGTTGAAGTTGAAGACCTCGAACTTCCGCATCCTCACGCGCTCGCATACACCCGAGCAAGCGCCTGCCTCATTGGATGCGTTGGCGCAGATCGCCTTGGCGCTGACGCGGCGCGTGGAGCTGCCGGCCGAGACGCGTTTCCGCCTGGTTGGAGTGGGATTGAGCGGTTTCAGCGATGCGGAAGAGGGCGCGGTGCAGGGGCAGTTGTTTGGCGAAGTGCCGCAGGCGTAGGTCAATGCAAGGTGTGGACGTTGCATCAGTCTCTCCCTATTGGCCGAGATAACCGCCTCCGCGCTGACGTAGCGTAAATCCCGCACTGCGTACACTGACACGCTCCCCGCACGAGGCCTTCTGCATGTTTGCGTATCCGCTGGTGATTTTCGATCTGGACGGCACCCTGGTGGACAGTGCGCCCAACATCGCCGAGGCGCTCAACGCCACCTTGCAGGAGCTGGGCTTGCCGCAGTTCAGCGAATCCACCATCCGCAGCTGGATCGGTGAGGGTGTGCAGGTGCTGCTCGCCACCGCACTGCGCGAAGCCGGCGGCACCCATGATGCCGAGACGGAAATGCCGGTGATGATGCGGCACTATGCCGCCAGCCTGCTGCACGCCCCGCAGCGGTATCCCGGTGTTGCCGAGGCATTGCACGGCCTGCGTGACGCCGGTGCAACATTGGCGCTGTGTACCAACAAGCCCTCGCGCTTCATCGCTCCCTTGCTGGAACACCTGGGTATCGCCGCGCTGTTCAGTGCGGTGCTCGGCGGCGATTCCTTGCCGCAACGCAAGCCCGACCCGGCGCCGTTGCTGCACCTGGCCAGGCAGTTCCAGCTCGCCCCGCAGCACTGCCTGATGGTTGGCGATTCGGGCACCGACGCGGCGGCGGCAAACGCGGCCGGCATGCCGCTGGCGATGGTGCGTTACGGCTATCTGCGCGGCTTCGATCCGCAAACGTCCGGTGCGGTTGTCCTGGTCGACGATATGCGCGAATTGCTTGCGTTACACACCGCAGGCTGACGCCTCTGCGCACTTCGTGCTGCGGGAGGTAAGCGCTCCTGGGTAAGTACTGACTGCTCCAACGCGCCGTCGGTAGCGGGTGTCGCCGTGCAGTGCCTGCGTCAGTACTGCTGCATTGAATCCCTGGTCACGGCAGACGCGCTGCGCGTGCTGCTGCCGGCATCAACTCGCCGTCAGTGGCGGATGGCAGACCCTGGTGACAACTTCGCCCGGCCGCGTCCTGCAGCTTGCAGGCAGTGCATCACGGTATGTCCCGCGCTGGGCGCTACATGCCGGCAACTCACTCGTCGTGCGTCGCGTCCATGCGCACATCGTCATCGGGCGCGTCACCGGCATCGGCATGCGCCTGGTCGCTGTCGGCACGCGCGTAATGCACGGTTTCCACCGGCCCGGAAACTGCGCGGCCGCGGACCGGCAGCAGTGCGCTGGCCGCTTCGTATTCGGCCAGCAAGACATGCCGGCGTGCTTCCGGCACGTCCTGCCAATGGCAGTCGGCCAGTGCGCCTTCCAGCGAATACAGCAGGTTGAGGCTGGGCTTGAACCCGGCGCGGCGCACCTTGACGAAGGCGCCCACCGCACCGACCGCCTGCAGATCCTGTTGCGTGCGCAAGCCGACCTGGCGCAGCCACGCTGCGCTCTTGGGGCCGATGTTGCGCAGACGCTCGGTGGTCACGCCAGCGCGTCCACAAAGACCTGCGCGATGGCTTCCAGGCCGCGCTGGTCGTCTTCATCAAAGCGGTCCAGCTCCGGGCTGTCCAGGTCGAGCACGCCGACCAACGCATCGCCCTTGATCAACGGAATCACCAGCTCCGAACGCGAGGCCGAATCGCAGGCGATATGCCCGGGGAAGGCGTCCACATCGGCAATGCGCTGGCTTTGCCGGGTGCTGGCGGCCGCCCCGCAGACGCCCTTGTCCAGCGGAATGCGCACGCACGCCGGCAGGCCCTGGAATGGCCCCACCACCAGCTCGCGGCCGTCGTAGAAGTAAAAGCCGGCCCAGTTGAGCGACGGCAATGCGTTGAAGATCAGCGCGGCCAGGTTGGCGGCATTGGCGATCCGGTCCGGCTCGCCGTGCACCAGGGCCTGGGCCTGGGCGGTGAGCTGGGCATAGTGTTCCGGCTTGCTGCCGGTCAGCGATGAAGTGGTGAACATGCGCGAAGTTTAGCAGCGGCGGTCTGCCGCGGCGTTGCGACGGTAGCGACGGCGATGGCGGTAGCGATGGCGGTGGCTCGGCGCGGCAGCAGCGGACACTGTTTCCCAGCGGCATCGCCACCCGAACACGCATGTCAAAGGCTGACGATCCCGATCCCGATCCCGACCCCGATCCCGCCTCCCGCCTCCCGCCTCCCGCCTCCCGCCTCCCGCCTCCCGATTCCCGATTCCCGATTCCCGATTCCGCCGCGCTATGCTGCGTGCCCTCACGGCAATGGCGGCGCGGCCGCAGGATCAGGCGCATGCAGTCCCAGGCGTTCTACGTGACCGGCACTGATACCGGCATCGGCAAGACCATGGGCAGCACCGCCCTGCTGCATGCCCTGCGCGCACGCGGCCACACCGCGGTGGGAATGAAGCCGGTCGCCAGCGGCTGCGAAAATACGCCGCAGGGGTGGCGCAACGACGATGCGCTGGCATTGCAGGCCGCCAGCGATCCACAGCCGGAGTACGCCACGCTCAATCCCTATGCCTTGCCCGCGCCACTGGCGCCGGAACTGGCCGCTGCCGATGTGGGGGTGACGTTGTCGCTGGAGCCGATCGTCCATGCTTTCGCGCAGTTGCGCGCGCAGGCGCAGGTGGTGGTGGTCGAAGGCGTTGGTGGCTGGGCCGCGCCGCTGAGCGCCGAACTGGATCAGGCCGATCTGGTGCGCGCGCTGCAGGTGCCGGTGGTGCTGGTGGTGGGGGTGCGGCTGGGCTGCATCAACCATGCGCGCCTGACGGCCGCAGCCATCGCGGCCGACGGGCTGGCGTGCGTGGGCTGGATCGCCAACGAGGTGGATCCGCAGACGGAGCGGGTCGAAGAGAACATCGCCATGCTGGGCCAGCGGCTGGCGATGCCGTGCTGGGGACGAATCCCCTGGCGGCCGGGCGCCGATGCCGCCAGCCAGGCGCGCGGGCTGCAGCTGCCGGTCTAGGCGGCGATGGGTATCCGTGCGGCGGAACAACAGGCCTGCCTGCGCCGTTCGAGGTCATGCTCAGGCCCATTTGCAAGGGATGTGGAGTCAACGGAACGTCCATGGATCGTCCCTTCTGTGGCATATCCCTGGTTCACCGGCGTAGGGGGCGTTGCCATTCCACAGCGCTTGGAGGCATGCGCTGGCAGGCGTACCCGACGGTCAGGGTTGGGTGGGACAGCCGAATCGGGACCAGTTCGACACGCGTGTTCATTGCAAGGGATGGACGTGACCCGCTTCGTCCTTCATCGCGTGAGGACGATGAATGTGAGGAATACTGGACACACTTCCAGGAGACAGAAATATGAAAGCTATCAAGTCCCTGGATTTGAATCTGTTGAAAGCTCTCGTCGCCTTGCTGGACGAGCGCAGTGTGACGCGTGCGGCTAGCCGGCTGGGGGTGACGCAGCCGGCGATGAGCGGCATGTTGACACGCCTGCGTGAGACCTTCGGCGATCCGCTGTTCGTGCGGGCGCAGCGTGGCATCGTGCCGACGCCGCGGGCATTGGAGCTGGCCGCCCCGGTGCGTCAGGTGATGAGCGAGGTTGGCGCCCTGCTGCAACCTTCGATCTTCGATCCGTCAACGGCACGGCAGACCTTCACCGTCGCCGCCACTGACTATGCATTGCGGGCGATCGCAGTGCGCTTGCTGTCGGCTTTGAAACAACATGCTCCGCATATGCGAATGGCGCTAATGCCGGTGGAGGATGGGCGGATGCCGATGCAGTTCGAACGGGGCGAGATCGACGTGGCGCTGGTAACGCCGGATGGCGCTCCGCCGGATCTGCATTTCCGCAATCTGTTCGTCGAGCGATATGTGTGCGTGCTGCGCAACGATCATCCGGCGCTTCGCGAGCGCAAGCGCCTCACGCTCGACCAGTTCTGTGCCCTGGATCATGCGCTGGTGTCGTATTCGGGGGATAGCTTCCGGGGCGTGTCGGACGATGCTCTGGAAGCGCTCGGCAGGCAACGGACGGTCAGTTTGTCGGTCAAGAGTTTTCTGATCCTTCCCGAGATTCTGCGTGCCAGTGACATGGTTGCACTCTTGCCAAGTCGCCTGGTCCAGGACATGCATGGATTGACCGTGTTCGACCCGCCGTTCGATGTGCCCGGCTTCACCAAGATTGCGGTGTGGCATGAGCGCACTCATCTGGATCCAGCCCAGCGCTGGTTACGCGAATTGCTCTTTACTGTCTGCGCGTGAAGGCGTGAATCAGCGCGGTGGCCGAAAACTTTCTTGCGCTGATCCAGGCCATCGACGTGGCGGTCAACCATCGCGAGGTGATCGGCAGTGTGAGCTTGACCATCATGGGTGATCCCATCGCGCCCAGACCCAATCTGTTCGTTGCTGCCATGCTGCATTCCTGGTGATTCTGGATCCCGCCGGCCAGGGCCGGGAATGAACGCCCGAGCGGATTG
This sequence comes from Xanthomonas cassavae CFBP 4642, assembly GCF_000454545.1. Lineage (NCBI taxonomy): Bacteria > Pseudomonadati > Pseudomonadota > Gammaproteobacteria > Lysobacterales > Lysobacteraceae > Xanthomonas > Xanthomonas cassavae. Next base: position 4,412,499 of record NZ_CM002139.1, on the reverse strand, counting down.
ATCGCGGAAACGACCATCGACCGGCGATCTCCCCCAGTGCTGAGGTGTCCTTGAGCGAAGCGCTCGATATTGGGCGGGCTCATCCTTCGGTGGTCGGCGAAGGTGGGTCGACCAGATTTTCCCGTCAGCGGTGAAAGCGAGGGCAGTGTTGACGTGAGGGATTTCTTCCATTGGAACCGGCAACGCTCGCTGCTGCGAAGCGATTGCGTTTTCGTTACCGAGTCTTGGTGTTGCGCGCCGCGTGGACCAGGCCATCCAGCCAGTCCTGATGCCCATTGATCATCGGGTTGGGTTTGGCAACGTGCAGTTCGACGGCCGGTCTGCCTTTCTGGGTCTCCTGGGTGAGGATGCGCACGCGGCCACCGTCGAGGTCCTCGACCAGCCAGGCGTGATGCACGTCCAGGCGGTCATCGGCACCCACTTCGCCGGCCCAGCCGTGCCAGGCCACGCGACCAGGTTGGCCGGCCGCTGGCGGCACGTATTCGTTGCACCGCGCCTCGACCGGGAAGCCGAAGGTCTTGAAGGAGAAGCGGTCGCCCTCGGCCAGCAGCGGCCCCCTGCCGTCGTGGAAGCGCACCTTCGCCGAGTTGGCGTAATAGGTCGGCCACTTGGCCGGTTCTGCCAGCAGCGGCCACACCTCGGCGGCACTCAGACCGGCGACGATGACCTCGTTGGAGGCGAAGTTCTCAGTGAAGCCCGGGACGTAGCCTTCGGGCCAGATGATGGCGTTCATGGTCATGGAAACACTCCTGGAATCGGTGAGTAGGCCGGGCTGCGGCTCGGCCGTACAGGAGGCATTCCGCGCCGCGAAGCCTCCCGGTACATCCGTCCTGGTGAAGACGGCAAGGAAATAAAACCAATCCTATATTTTTATTTTTTACATCACGACAACTGATATCACGGTGGCGCCGCGTGACCACTCAAGTCAGATGGCGCCGGAACCAGGCCAGGGTGCGATCCCACGCCAGCGTGGCCGCCGCCTCGTCGTAGCGTGGCGTGGAATCGTTGTGGAATCCGTGGTTGGTACCCGGATAGACATAGGCTTCGTAGGTCTTGCCGGCTGCTTTCAGGGCCGCCTCGTAGGCCGGCCAGGTGGCGTTGACGTTTGGGTCGGTCGCGGCAAAATGCAGCAACAGCGGCGCCTGGATGCGCGGCACGTCCTCCGGCTTGGCCTGGCGGCCGTAGAACGGTACGGCTGCGGCCAGCTCCGGGTAGACCACGGCCGCCGCGTTGGAGACACCACCACCGTAGCAGAAGCCGGTGATCCCGATCTTGTCGGTGGTCAGCTCGCTGGCCTTCAGGTACTCGACGGCGGCGAAGAAGTCGTTCATCAGCTTTTGCGGATCGACCTGCTGCTGCAGTCGCCGGCCTTCGTCGTCGTTGCCGGGATAGCCGCCAACCGAACTCAGGCCGTCCGGCGCCAGCGCGACGAAGCCCGCCTTGGCCACACGCCGCGCCACGTCTTCGATGTAGGGATTCAGACCGCGATTTTCGTGCACCACGACGATGCCGGGCACCCTACCGGTCGCTTTGGCCGGCCGCACCAGATAGCCGCGTACCTCTCCGTGGCCGTTCGGCGAGCGATAGCGGGTGTACTCGGCATGGATGTCCGGATCAGTGAAGGCGATCTGCTGCGCCAGCGCGTAGTCCGGGCTCAGCGAGGCCAGCATCGCGGCGGCGGTGAGACCGCCGACGGCGAACTTCGCCGCGCGGTCGAGAAAGTCGCGGCGGCGCAGGCGCCCATGCACGTAGCCGTCGTACAGTTCCAGCAGTTCGGGGTGGAAATCCTTGGCGGTAAGTCGATTCATGTGCGCCTCCGGGTCGGTGGTAGTACAGCGGGCGCTAGTGCGCCGCGGGCTCGTAGGGGGCGAAGAAATCGGCGCCGTACCAGTCAGGCATGCTGAAATCGCTGGCCGGGCCGCGCCGGTAGCTGGTGGCAAGCGTGGCATCGCCTTGCCCGTCCCAGACCGCGACATAGGGCCATGGATAGACCGGGCGACTGCGCTCCACCGCGGCCGCTGGGGAGCGTGTGGGCCCGAGCGCGGCAGCCTGTGCACCAGGCACTGCAGCCGGACGCTGGCCCATGCCGCCAGGGCGGCCGCCGGTGCCGCGCGGCGCGCCAAAATCGCTTGCGGCGGCCTGCGCCGGCTGGCGTGCCTGGATCGAATCCGGCGCCTTTCCCCCCTCGACCCAGGCCAGCATCGGCGTGAGCAAGTCGATCAGGTGTGGCCCTTCGCCGTTGGCGCAGTGGTACATGCCAGGCAGGACGTACAGACGCGCGAAGGCGTCGGTGCGTCCTGCGCCCATGAATCGCCGCACGGCCGTGTAATAGGCGATGCTGTTGAGTGGCGAGATATGCGGATCCGACCAGCCGTGCCAGACGATCAGCTTGCCGCCTCTGTTGGCGAAAGCCGATAGATCGGGATTGGTGGCGTCGAACAGTCGATGACGCGGCCGCAGCCGGTCGAAGGTGGCCAAATCAAAGCGCATGTCGGCCAAACTGAAGCGTGCTGGTGGCGCTGTCTCAAAGGCCATATGGCGCAGCACTGGCAGGCTGACTTTCTCGCTGAAAATCATGTCACTGGCCGACTGCGGGACGTAGACACCTGCCCAGGCGAGTTCCGAACCGGGCTGTGGCCCGCCAACCGTCAGCGCCTTGCCGGTGACGGCATCGTGCGGGCCGTCGTAAAACTTGCGGGCCACTTCTGTCTCGGCCGCTGTCAGGCAGGCCGCGGTATCCGTGGCACCGGCCGGGCACCGTACCGCCGCGGGGTCGAAGTGGCATGCCAGCGGATTGCCGATCAACCCGTCCGCCAGCCCATCGAGTTTGTCGCAAGCGGCGAGCACGGCCTTGTGCAGAATCGGCAGGCGGTCCGCCAGCAGGATCGGCTTGCCATCGGCGCCGGTGTTGGCGCGGGCTTGCCAGGCGTGGAAGACGGCATTTTGCGCCATGAAATTCAGCGCGCCGGCGCCGGCGATGATGCCGTCGAAGTCGTCTGGGTAGCGCTGTGCCTCGATCAGTGCCTCGCGTCCGCCGTCCGAGCAGCCGGTGAAATAGGCGTACTTTTGTGGCTGGCCATAGAACGCTCGGATCAGCGCCTTGGCCGCGACCGCGGTCAGGTGTTGGGCGCGATAGGCGAAGTCGGCGCGCTTGACCGGATCCTGGCCAAAAGACCCGTCCTGGTCCTGGTGACCCATGTCGGTGGCGGCCAGTACGAAGCCACCGCTGTTCAACGGCGCACAGCCATCGGCAGCACCGACGTTACCACCGATGCTGCCGCACAGACCGCCGCAACCGACCTGTAGGTAGCGCTGAGACCAGCTTTTAGTTGGCAACTGCACGGCGAAGGTAATCGCGGGGGCGAGCACGCCTTCGACCGCACAGACGGCCGTGCCAGCCCGATTGGTGGTTTCGACGGCGGCGGTGATGTGGCTGCCCGCACCGCCGATGGTCACCAGGTCGACGCTGGCAAGATCGGCGCAGGCAGCCTTGGCCGAGACCACATCTGGCGCGGCGGACGCTGCTCGGGGCGCGGCGGAACGGGCGGCGGGTGCATCGGACAGGGAAGGGGCTGGCGGACGGGCGCAGCCCTGCAGTCCCAATGCCATGGCAGTGACGAATGCAGCCAGCGTCAACGCAGCGGGCAAACCACGGTCGTGTTTCGGAAGACGGCACATGATGGGGAATCCTCGTGATCGTATGGGCGGCCAGTCGGGACGATGCGAAAGACGCCGACATCGACAGCCCGACCTGCCCGACGGATTGATATCGGCAAAACGCTGCCGGTGTCCACCGGCGGCGTGGACCGGAGAATGCCTGGCCTGGCGCGGATCGTGCTGCTCCTTCGGGATTGAAGGCGTTTGCCGCCAGGGCAGATCAGGTGGACGGCAACGTCGATGGTGTGGGACTGAGCTCGGATGGAGCGCTTCCAGGCATAACCGGACAGATGCGTCAGCCGATGCGGATCTCGCCAGGGATGGCTGGCGAGTGCGCGGCGGCGAGTAGTCATTGGCGGCCAGGGGCTACTCCCGACGTGGACGAGGGCTGTGGGCGGCACCGCCTATTGGTAGGCGCCAGCCGAATAAGTCAAGGGCACCTCGAATAACCATGCCGGAGTCGATGTGGCGCATGCATGGAGGTGACGATGCTTGGAAACATCGCTGACATGGTCGGCCAAGCTCTCAGCTCGCCGACGCTGCGCGCGAGGCGTTCTTCTGGCCTGCGGCATTCATACCGGCCGCATCCCGGCCTGCTGCAATCGTGCCAGACGCAGCAGGTTATGGCCGGCAACCTTCAATCCGATGACCACCTTCGCACGTGCCAAGCCGAGCGTGCGTAGACACTTGCCACCTTGTTGCGTCAGTCGCGCGAATGCGTGCTCGACAAACACCCGATCTTTCGCGATGCGCTGATTGCGCCGCTGCTGGGCCGAGCTCAATGCGTTGCCGCGTGTACCTTTGTGCTGGATGTCCACACGATATCCCTCTTGCTTCAAGCGGGCTTCACGGTCCCGGTCGGCATAAGCGCTATCGGCACGAAGTATGCGTGCGGTATTACCCGCATCCAGCAACCGCTCGAAGTACCGGCTGTCATGCACGTTCGCGCTGCTGACCTCGTGCACGCGAATGAATCCCCAGCGACGATCGACATTGGCGTGCAACTTGTAACCGTAATAGGAGCTGCCGTGCTTGCTCGTCCAGCGCGCATCCACGTCCTTCTGCGCGCGCTTGGCATCGCTCCAATCCTCCGGGATGTCGTTCTGCTTGATGCGCGCGTTTTCCTCGCGCGTGTTGCGCTGGATCGGCGCACTGACGATGCTGGCATCAATGATCTGCCCGCCACGGGCAATGTAACCGGCGCGCGCCAGTTGTCCGCTGATCGCCGCATCGATATCTCCGATCACGTCATTGTTCTTCAGCCGCTCGCGCCATACCCAGATCGTCTTCGCATCCGGCACCTTGCCGCTCTTCTCCAGACCGACGAACCGAACGAAGCTACGCCGATCCAGCAACTGATACTCCAACGCATCGTCGGAAAGGTTGTACAACTGCTGCAACAGCAACACCCTGATCATCACCTCAGTCGGCCACGCTGGCCGGCCACCCTTGGCCTTCGGCCCGAGCGACAGCCTCGCATCCACCGCACGGGCAATACCGCCAAAGTCGATGTGACGCGACAACACGGCCAGCGGATCACTCAATTGCTGACGTTTAGCATCACGTTCTTCACCGGCGAACAAACTGATCATCTGTAGCACCCTCCGCTAGCATCGCATTACGTCTATGATGACAGGATACTGGGGTTTTTAGAGGTTCCCTCAACTCATAGCTGTGGCTGTAGATTTCCAGGATGTTGCCGAACGGGTCTTCCATGTAAACCATACGGTACGGTTTTTCGCCAGGAAAATACGCGCGTACCGGCATGCGCTGCTTGCCGCCGGCGGCCACGATCTTGGCGGCCAGCCCCTCGACGTCCGGATCCTGTACGCAAAAGTGAAACACTCCGGTCTTCCAGTATTCGAAGTTGTTGGCAGGCCTTTCTGCATTGGTGAACTGGAAGATTTCCACACCGATGCGGTCGCCGGAGGACAGGTGAGCAATGCGCAACGTGCCCCAACCTTCGCCGAATACATCAGTGCACATCACGCCGATGGCGCTGTCGTCCTCGCTGATGGTGGTCGGCGGCATGAGCAGGTACCAACCCATGACCTCGGTGTAGAACGTGACGGCGGCATCTAGATCGGTCACGGACAGGCCGATGTGCGAAAAACTGCGGGGGAATGTCGGGGACATGACGATGGCCTCTTGATGGAAACAAGTGCGCAAGCGTAGGCGGATGCATCCTGCGTTTGATCTAATAAGCCCTTATCGCCGTGATAAAAGTTCGTTATGAAAAATCCGCACTGGCTGCGCTCTTTCGCCACATTGGTCGAAACAGGCGGCTTCACGCGTGCGGCAGAGCGGTTGGGTGTGACGCAAGCTGTCGTCAGCCAGCATGTGCGTCATCTGGAGGATGCATTCGGCCCATTGTTGATTCGCCATCCCCGACAGATCGAACTGACGCCCGCAGGCATGGCCTTGCTGGAGTACTGCGACGAGATCGAGGTGGCCGACAGGCGTCTGAAACTTCGACTCGCCGACGCCAGCGCACGTAGCGGGGAAATCAGCCTCATCACACCCGGCAGCGTGGGACTCGCTCTCTATCCGCGGTTGCTAACCTTGCAGCAGTCTCACCCAGGGTTGGTCATCCGTGATCGTTTTGCCCCCGACTCTGAAACGCACCAGGCGGTCCTCGGTAGGCAATATGAATTGGGACTTGTCACGCGCAAGCCGGACGACCCGCGCCTGACTGCCACGTCCTTTATCGAGGAGCCATTGGAGCTTGTCGTGCCGGTCGATGCCGCAGTGGCAGGCTGGCAGGATCTGGAGCGGCTGGCTTCATCGATCACCCTGAAGGCCAGGCAATGGCCACCCGCCTGCTGATGCGCCATTTTCCCGGCAATCCCGGCATTCGCAGTGTGCCTTGCCATGGCTTCAGTAATCAGATCGCGCTGATTCTCGAACCGGTCGCCCGTGGTCTGGGTTTCACCGTGATTCCCCGCCACGCGCGTCACGCCTTCGCGCAGCCGCAGGCCATTCGGGTAATCGAGTGTGGCGAGCCTGTGGTGGATACGCTTTGGCTGATACACCGGGCGGAATGGCCGCTTTCGACCCGTGCCGAGTGGGTGCTGGAGCAACTCAGGGCGATGTCAGCGTGCGATCGGCATCGTGCAGAACACGGCGCAGTGCAGCCTGAGCGATCAGCGTAGAAGTCGGCGGCCGACGGTTGGATCGCCCGCAGTGCGCCTGGGCGTCTTCGGTCCGGTGCCGGGCTGAGGTCGTGGACCATAAAAAAGCCCAACAGAGGGAGGGATCTGTCGGGCCGGATCGCACGGGGGGAGGGACCCATGCAAAGACGCTGAATTTTGGTGGCCGTTACTTGCGCCGGGTCTTGCCTGCCGCACCGGCCGTCTCGCTGCCGGTATCGAACTGCTGCTTGGCAAACTGCCCAAGCGCGCTGGATATCTTCAATCCCATTCCGACCACTTCCTGGTTGATCGATGCCAGCCGTTCCAGGTTGTCGCGGGCCAGTTGCAGGCCCTTGGGCCAAAGCGTCTGGTAGGCACCCAGGTCGCGAGCCTGCGCGAACTCACCGAAGAAGCTGGTGGTCGCGTTGACGTTCTGTTCCAGCGTGTCCAACGCCAACTGGTTGGCACGTGCTGCGGCAGACGCGAACTGACTGGTGAAGCTGTTTTCGAACTGCGCCGACATTGCGAACCCCTCGGGGAAGGCCGTGACCGTTTGTTGCGTTGCAGCATACGCGGATATTGCTGCGATGCAACACGTTTCCTGAAGTTTTTCCAACTGTCGATCGGATTGTTTTGAATTCAGCGGCTTGGCGGTGGTTCTGAAACGACAAAGCCGCCTGGCAGGCGGCTTCGGGTCAAGCAACTGCGCAGGGGTCAACCGCGATAACGGCAGCCGGAGGTGCAGGTCTCGTGCACCACGATCTCGCTCAGCTGCGGCAGGGCCGGCTTGAGCTGGTTCCAGATCCAGATCGCCAGCCGCTCGCTGGTCGGGTTTTCCAGCCCCTCGATCTCGTTGAGGTAGTGATGGTCCAGGCGGTCGTAGATCGGCTGGAAGGCGGCCTTGATATCGCCGAAGTCCATGATCCAGCCAGTCTCGGCGCCCGGTTCGCCACTGACATGCAGCTCGACCCGGAACGAATGCCCGTGCAGGCGGGCGCACTTGTGGCCGGGCGGCACGTTGGGAAGCCGATGCGCGGCTTCCAGGGTGAATACCTTGAAGATGTCCATGACGATGATTCGGCAAACAATGGGAGGGAAGGGCGCGTGCCGGCCCGACGCCGGATCACGCAAAAGCCTGGGCAGGCCGCGGCGGACAGAACAAGGGCCGCATCGCGGCCCCTGTGGTCAACCGACGCTCACCGCTCAGGCGCCGCGGTTGGCCGGCCGGCCGTTGCCGCCCCGCCCGCCATCGCGACGACCGGCGCCTGCACCGGCATTGGCCTGACGCGGCCCGCCGCTGCGCTGGCCGCCCGGCTTCTTCGGGCCGGCATGCGCATGCGCCTGACGCGGTGCATCGCCGTGCGGACGACGGGCGTGGCTTTTGCGCGGGGCGCGATCGCCACCCGGCTGCTCGGCACGGCCCGGCGCGCTGTTGCCCCAGCGGATCGGGGTCTGCGGCTCGTAGCCCGGCACGTCGCGGATGTCCACATCGCGGCCCAGCATGCGCACGATCTGGCGCAGCAGCTTGGCTTCGTCCTGCGCCACCAGCGAGATCGCCTCGCCGGTGGAGCCGTTACGGCCGGTGCGGCCGATGCGGTGCACGTAGTCTTCGGCCACCATCGGCAGGTCGTAGTTGATGACCTTCGGCAGCTGGTCGATATCGATGCCGCGTGCGGCGATATCGGTGGCCACCAGCACGGTCACGCGGCCGGCCTTGAAGTCGCTCAGCGCGCGCATGCGCTGGCCCTGGCTCTTGTTGCCATGGATCGCCGCGGTCTTGATGCCGGACTTCTCCAGGAACAGCGCCAGCTTGTCGCTGCCGTGCTTGGTACGCGCAAACACCAGGGTCTGCTCGCGGCTGTCCTGCGCCAGCAGGTGCAGCAGCAGATCGCGCTTGCGCGCGCCATCGACCGGGTGCACGCGGTGGGTGATGCTCTCGGCCACGGTGTTGCTCGGGGTGACCTGGATCTGCATCGGGTTGCGCATGAACTCCAGCGCCAGCTGCTTGATGTTCTCTTCGAAGGTCGCCGAGAACAGCAGGGTCTGGCGGTTCTGGCGCGGCAGCTTGGTCAGGATGCGCTTGATCGACGGCAGAAAGCCCATGTCGAGCATGCGGTCGGCTTCGTCCAGGATCAGCACTTCGATGCCGGACAGGTCCACGCTGCGGCGCTCGATATGGTCGATCAGCCGGCCCGGGCAGGCGATCAGCAGGTCCACGCCACGACGCAGCGCGTCGAGCTGGTTGCCCATGCCCACGCCGCCGTAGATCACCGCGCTGGGAATGCGCAGGTACTTGCTATAGCCGCGCAGGCTGTCATGCACCTGGGTGGCCAGCTCGCGGGTGGGGGTCAGGATCAGTGCGCGCGGCTTGCGCGGGCCATTGACCGGCTGCGGCGAGGTGCCCAGGTGCTGCAGCAGCGGCAGGCCGAACGCGGCAGTCTTGCCGGTGCCGGTCTGTGCGCCGGCCAGCAGGTCGTGGCCTTCCAGCACCAGCGGGATCGCCTGCTGCTGGATCGGGGTGGGGGTTTCATAGCCCTGCTCGGCCAACGCGCGCAGCAGGAAGGGCGCCAGGCCCAGGGATTCAAAAGACATCAGGAAGCTCCAAGTAAAGCGTCGCCACCAGGCCGGGCCCGGAGCGCAAACGCATTGCAGATGCAAAAAGGTGAGGCTCGGAGCGTTCCCGTGAACCGCGCTGCGAGATGGTGGATCAACCCGATCAAGACGCGATGGGTTTGTCGGCACCACGAAAGGCGTCGGGTGGGGCGGGCGAGCGGATCGATCGATCGATCCTGGCCTCGCCGGCGGTCCCAAAGGGAAACGGACGGCCGCATGCAGACCCGGCAAGTGTACGCGCGATTGGCGCGCTGCACAAAAGTTCCTGCCAGCGGTTGGGGTGCGGGTCAGTTGTTTCAGGTGTAACGGATGTTGCAGCAGGTCGTACAATCGGCCGATCCGTCACTGCACAGGAAGGTCATGAAGCTAGGTTCCCTGAAGGAAGGCGGCCGCGACGGCAGCCTGATCGTGGTCTCGCGCGACCTGAACAAGGCCGTACGTGCCACCGGCATTGCGCCCACCCTGCAGCGCGCGCTGGAGGACTGGAGCAATAGTGCGCCGCGCCTGAATGCCCTGGCCGACGCGCTGGAGGACGGCAGCGCCGACGGCGTGTTCGACCTGGATCCGCAGGCGCTGGCCGCGCCGCTGCCGCGCGCCTACGAATTCGTCGATGGCAGCGCTTACCTGCCGCATGTGGAGCGCGTGCGCCGCGCCCGCAATGCGGAAGTGCCGGAAAGCTTCTACACCGACCCGCTGATGTACCAGGCCACCAGTGCCGGGTTCTATGGACCGCGCGATGCCATCAAGGTGATCAGCGAGGACCATGGCATCGACCTGGAAGCGGAGATTGTGGTCATCACCGACGATGTGCCGATGGGCGCCTCGCCCGAGCAGGCGGCCGCGCATATCCAGCTGATCGGTCTGGTCAACGATGTCTCGCTGCGCACCCTGATTCCGGCCGAGCTCGCCAAGGGCTTTGGATTCGTGCAGTCCAAGCCGCGCTCGGCGTTGTCGCCGGTGTTCGTCACCCCCGACGAGCTGGGCGCGGCCTGGCGCGGCAACAAGGTGCATCTGCCGCTGGTGACCCATGTCAACGGCGCCTGGTTCGGTGCACCGGAAGCCGGCAACGACATGCAGTTCGACTTCGCCCAGCTGGTGGCGCACGCGGCCAGGACCCGGCCGCTGTCGGCCGGCACCATCGTGGGTTCGGGCACCATCGCCAACCAGGACACCACGCTGGGCGCGTCATGTTTCGCCGAACAGCGCGTGGTGGAAACCTTGCGCGACGGCACGCCGAGCACGCCGTTCATGTCCTTCGGCGACGAGGTGCGCATCGAGATGTTCGCCGCCGACGGCAGCAGCATCTTCGGCGCGATCGAACAGCGCGTCGAACGGCAGCCGCTGCCGTGACGCAGTCTGCAGCGGCGCCGGGCTGCCGCAGCGGCGCCCACCCATGAGCGCGGCCCTGGAGCTGTTTTCGTACTGGCGCTCCAGCGCGGCCTACCGCGTGCGCATCGGGTTGCAATTGAAGGCGCTGGACCACCTCATCCATCCAGTGCACCTGGTGCGCGATGGTGGCGAGCAGCATGCGCCGGCCTACGTGCAGCTCAATCCGCAGGAACTGGTGCCCACGCTACGCCATGGCAGCGTGGTGATCGCGCAGTCGCTGGCGATTCTGGAGTATCTGGAAGACGCGTTTGCAGACACCGCCGCGCTGCTGCCATCTGCGCCGGCCGACCGTGCTCGCGTGCGCGCGCTGGCGCAACTCATCGCCTGCGATGTGCATCCGCTCAACAACCTGCGCGTCACCCAGCTGCTGGAGCGCGACTTTGCGCTGGACGCCGCGCAACGCCTGCAGTGGACCCGGCACTGGATGCAGCGCGGGTTCGCCGCACTGGAAGCGCAGCTGGCGCGCGATACGCACACCGGGCGTTTCTGCCAGGGCGACGCACCAGGCCTGGCCGACTGCGTGCTGATTCCGCAGCTCTACAACGCACACCGATTCGACGTCGATCTGGCACCGTATCCCACCTTGCAACGCATCGAGCAGGCCTGCCTGGCGTTGCCGGCCTTCGATGCGGCACGGCCCGAAATGCAGGTGGATGCGGTGGCGTGAGGGCAAAAACGCTGCAGCCCTCATCCGCCCTTCGGGCACCTTCTCCCGTGGTACGGGAGAAGGGCAATCAACCACTTATCCGCCCTTCGGGCACCTTCTCCCGTGGTACGGGAGAAGGGCAATCAGCCACTTATCCGCCCTTCGGGCACCTTCTCCCGTGGTACGGGAGAAGGGCAATCAACCACTTATCCGCCCTTTGGGCACCCTCTTCCGTGGTATGGGAGAAGGGCAATCAGCCACGCATCCGATCCTGGCGGATGTCGCCACGCCGGGCCGACGTCGCAATGCAAGTTTGAAGGGTTCGGAGCCGGCACCCTGGAAGCATCACTTGGCCGCCGATCTTCCTTCTCCCGCAAGCGGGAGAAGGTGGCGCGCAGCGCCGGATGAGGGTGTTCGTCGCATCGACGTTGTGAATGAGGCGCTAGTCGCAGAGCTCGGCCCTCAACCACCAGTCGCCAGCAGCCCTAAGCGCCGCAAGATCGCCGATCTTCGCCGTCGATCAATCAGATAAACCCGTGGCTGATCTTCGGTGCCGATGCCGCCTCGTAATCGGCATACGGGTCGTGTTCGCCGGAGCCGCCTTCGGACAGGCGGAACTTCAGCGCCAGGCCGTCACGCGAATCGGCAGCACGCAGCGCTTCTTCCTGCTCGATCTCGCCGGTCTTGACCATCCGGAACAGGCATTGGTCGAAGGTCTGCATGCCTTCTTCCAGCGACTCTTCCATCGCTGCCTTGACCTCGTGTACCTGGCCGCGACGCAACAGGTCGCGGATCATCGGCGTATTGAGCAGCACTTCGGTCGCCGGCCGGCGGCGTCCATCCACGCCCTTGACCAGGCGCTGGGAGACCACCGCGCGCAGGTTCAGCGCCAGGTTCATCAGCACGTTCTTGTGCGCGCTTTCCGGGAAGAAATTGAGGATGCGCTCGATGGTCTGGTCGGCATTGTTGGAGTGCAGCGTCGCCAGGCACAGGTGGCCGGTTTCGGCGAAGGCGATGGCGGCCTCCATGGTCTCGGCGTCCAGGATCTCGCCGATCAGGATCACGTCCGGCGCTTCGCGCATCGCATTCTTCAGCGCGCTCTGGAAGGCATGCGTGTCCAGGCCCACCTCGCGCTGGTTCACGATCGACATCTTGTGCTTGTGCAGGTATTCGATCGGGTCCTCGATGGTGAGGATGTGCCCGGTGGTGGTGCTGTTGCGGTGGTCGATCATCGAGGCCAGCGAAGTCGACTTGCCGGAGCCGGTCGAGCCCACCACCAGCACCAGCCCGCGCGGGGTCATGATGACGTCCTTGAGCACCTGCGGCAGGTTGAGCTCTTCGATGCTCGGGATCCGGCTGCGGATGGCACGGATCACCATGCCCACCTCGCCACGCTGCTTGAACACGTTCACGCGGAAGCGGCCGGCATCGGGCAGGGCGATGGCCATGTTGAGCTCGAGCTCGCGCTCGAACTGCGGTACCTGGCCTTCGTCCATCAATGAGTAGGCGATTTTCTTGACCATCCCCGGCGGCAACCCCGTATTGCCGAGCGGGTAGAGCTTGCCTTCGATCTTGATGTAGACCGGCGCGCCGGTGGTCAAGAACATGTCCGAGGCATTCTTTTCGGTCATCAGCTTCAGGAAGTAGCCGATATCCATGCGCAATGGTTCCCCAACAAACAGCAGCGTCTCGTTGCAAGTCCGCCGCAGGCTTCCGACAATGGCCGTGCTCGAGACTTCTCGCTACGGCTCCCCTAATGACGGCTAGCTTCGCATACTTGCGGCGATCCCTGTATGGCATCGCCTGTTTCATGGTTCTTTCCTCTCCGGCCGCCGCCCAGGTGGCACCGGAGCTCACCGCCGCCGAACAGGCGGTGCAACGCGCCACCCAGGCCGACGCCGACCAATACGCTCCGGATCTGGTCAACCTGGCCCGCCAGGAGTTGATGCAGGCCCAGCAGGCGCAACTGGACAAGCGCCAGCGCAAGCAGGTGCCGCAACTGGCCTTGCGCGCCGCCGCCGATGCCGACCTGGCCAAGGCGCGCAGCGAGGAGGCCGTGGTCAGCGCCCAGCTGGAGCAACGCCGCAAGGAAGTGGCGCAGCTGCAGATCACCCTCAACACCGGGGAGGGTGCCCGATGAACCTGCGCCCCTTGCTGTATCTGGGTGTGTTGAGCCTGGCGACACTGGCGCCGCTGGCCTTTGCGGCCAAGGACGACCCGCAGGTCGATGCGCTGAACCGGCGCCTGGCCGTGCTGCAGAGCGATCCGCAGACCGGTGACCTGGCCCGCTACGAACGTCTGCAGGCGCAGCAGACCGTGGCCGCGCTGGCCGAAGCCAAGCGCCGCGACCGCGACGAGCTGGTGTTCCTGGCCGACCGCCGGGTCGAAATCGCCGAACTCACCGCCCGCACCGCACTGGCGCGGCGAGAGCTCGACCGCCTGGAAGGCACCCGCAACGATCTGCTGATCGAAGCCAGCCGCCGCGATGCTTCACGCGCGCGCCAGGAGGCCGAGCGCCTGCGCGTGCAGGCGCAGATCCAGGCCGAGGAGGCCGAGCGCATGCGTCAGGCCGCCGAGCAGGAAACCCTCGCCCGCCAGGATGCCGAGCTGGCCTTGACCAGCGTGGCCGGCAAGCAGACCGCCAAGCTCAACGCCGCCCAGCAGAAGGCCGTGCAGCTCGCGCACGAGGAAGCCGAACTGGTCGCCGGGGCCAAGCTGCCGCCCGCCAAGTTCGACACCCGGGGCGAGGTCTTCTCGCTGGGTAGTGCTGCCTTCGGTGGCAAGGCGGCGTTGTCCGGCGATGCCGCCGGGCAGGCCAAGGCCCTGGCCGAATACCTGAACATCGGCAAGAAGGGCCGGGTCAGCATCGTCGGCTTCGACAACGACGCTGCCACCGCCAAGAAGCGTGCCGAAGCGGTGCGCGACGCGCTGGTGGCCGCCGGGGTCGCCAGTGCACGTCTGCAGGTCATCGGCAGCAAGGCCGCCGCCAGCAAGACGCGCGCAGCCGAGGTCGTTGTTTCGCCGTAATGCAAGTGGTTGGGAGTTAAGGTCTTTTAACCCGGGCATGACGCCCGGTTGAACCGCAGTCACTGATTGATGCGGTAAACGCCAAAAGCGGTCGGTTCGGCCTTGAACCCCCTCCGCGACCGGCGTAGGGTCGTACCTCCGGGCAGCAACTCCGCGGCCCGGAAAGTACGGAGGGCCGGGCCAGTGACGCAAGGGCACGCAGCGACGCAACGTGATGGAAGAGCAGGTGGTCTCGCCAATTCGTGTGCCGTTGTCACCTTTGCCGCCGTGACTGGTGGGTCTTCCATCCCCAAGCTGCGCCCCGTGCCGCCCGCGGCCGGGGCGTTCTTGTTTTAAGTGAAGGAGGTAACGCCATGTTCGAAGGGCAACCGCAGACCGAAATCGATGCACTGATGAAGTCCGATCCCCAGTTCAAGCAGCTCTACCAACGCCACAAGCTATTGAACAAGAAATGCATGGATGCCGAACTCGGGGTGCTCCCGATCGACGACGTGACCTTGGGCCAGATGAAACGCGAAAAATTGCAGGCCAAAGAAAAGCTCACCCGGATGTACGACCAGCTCACGCACTGATCCTTCCCCATCGTTAGAACAAGTTCACCGTCGCGGGCGGTGGCGGCCTCCTCGTCGGCTTGCCACCGTCCGCGTCTTTCGTTGTAGTGGCGGCTCCCTCGCGGGAGCGCGGCTCCAGTCGGCTCGGTTGAGCACGCTTGTTCATCGGCGCACCACACCGCTTCACGTCTGAATGAGCATTCACCGGCCGTTCGACGGATAATGCCCGGTCTAGCCCGTGTGGCGCAGCGACGAAATCCCGATGGCGATCCATTCCTCCGTACTCGAACTGATTGGTAACACGCCGATCATCAAGGCCCAGCGCCTGGATACCGGCGTCTGCGAACTGTTCCTCAAGCTGGAGGCGAGCAACCCCGGCGGATCCATCAAGGATCGCATCGGCCTGTCGATGATCGAAGCGGCCGAACGGCGCGGCGATCTCAAGCCCGGCGCCACCCTGGTGGAAGGCACCGCCGGCAACACCGGCCTGGGCCTGGCGCTGGTGGCGCAGCAGAAGGGCTACCAGCTGATCCTGGTGGTGCCGGACAAGATGAGCCGCGAGAAGATCTTCAACCTCAAGGCCATGGGCGCCAACGTGGTGTTGACCCGCTCGGATGTGGCCAAGGGCCACCCGGAGTACTACCAGGACCTGGCCGCCAGGATCGCGGCCGAGACCCCAGGCGCCTACTTCATCAACCAGTTCGGCAACCCGGACAACCCGGCCGCGCACGAATTCGGCACCGGCCCGGAAATCCTGGCGCAGATGGACGGCCAGCTGGATGCCATCGTGTTCGGCTGCGGCAGCTCCGGCACCATGACCGGCCTGTCGCGCGCCTTCGCCAGCGCCTCGCCGCACACCGAACTGGTGCTGGCCGACCCGGTCGGCTCGATCCTGACCCAGTACATCGAAGAGGGCACGGTCAGCGAGAAGTCCGGCAGCTGGCTGGTCGAAGGCATCGGCGAGGACTTCCTGCCGGACATCTCCGACTTCACCCGCGTCAAGAAGGCGTATTCGATCACCGACGCGGAAAGCTTCCACACCGCGCGCGAGCTGCTGGCCAAGGAGGGCATCCTCGGCGGCTCGTCCACCGGCACCCTGCTGGCCGCTGCGCTGAAGTATTGCCGCGAGCAGGCCACGCCCAAGCGCGTGCTGGTATTCGTTTGCGATACCGGCAACAAGTACCTGTCCAAGATGTACAACGACTACTGGATGCTGGACAACGGCTTCCTGGAGCGCCCGCAGCACGGCGACCTGCGCGACCTGATCCTGCGCCCGTACAACAAGCGCGACACCGTGGTGGTGGGCCCCAAGGACCTGCTGACCACCGCCTACCAGCGCATGAAGCTGTACGACGTCTCGCAGCTGCCGGTCATCGATGACGGCGAGCTGGTCGGCATCGTCGACGAGAGCGACGTGTTGCTGCATGTGTACGGCGACGAGGCACGCTTCCGCGACCCGATCTCCACCGCCATGGTCAGCAAGCTCGATCGCCTGGATGTCGCCTCGCCGATCGAGGCGCTGCTGCCGGTGTTCGACCGCGGCCAGGTCGCCATCGTCATGGACGGCAAGCAGTTCCTGGGACTGATCACCCGCATCGACCTGCTCAACTACCTGCGCCGCCGCGTGCAGTGACGCCCGTGCAGCTGCGCGTTTCGACGAGACGCGCAGCACGGGCCATTCAGTCCTGCTTGTTACAATCGCCAACTTTTTCCGGGAACCTCCATGTCCAATCGCACCACACCCAGCCACGATGGCGAGCGCGAACTCTCGCTCGCCACGCTGGCGATCCATGGAGGGCAGTCGCCGGACCCCAGCACCGGGGCGGTGATGCCGCCGATCTACGCGACGTCCACCTATGCGCAGTCCAGCCCGGGCGAGCATCAGGGCTTCGAGTATTCGCGTACCCACAACCCCACGCGCTTTGCCTATGAGCGCTGCGTCGCGTCGCTGGAAGGCGGCACGCGTGGCTTTGCGTTCGCCTCCGGCATGGCCGCCACCTCCACCGTGATGGAACTGCTGGACGCCGGCAGCCACGTGGTGGCGATGGACGATCTGTATGGCGGCACCTTCCGCCTGTTCGAGCGCGTGCGTCGCCGCACCGCCGGCCTGGATTTCAGCTTCGTCGACCTGACCGATGCGGCTGCCTTCGAAGCCGCGATCCGCCCCGACACCAGGATGGTGTGGATCGAGACCCCGACCAACCCGATGCTCAAGCTGGTCGATATCGCCGCCATCGCCGCGATCGCGCGCAAGCATGGCCTGCTGATCGTGGTCGACAACACCTTCGCCTCGCCGATGTTGCAGCGCCCGCTCAGCCTGGGTGCCGATATCGTGGTGCACTCGGCCACCAAGTACCTCAATGGCCACTCGGACATGGTCGGCGGCATCGCGGTGGTCGGCAACAACGCCGAACTGGCCGAGCAACTGGCCTTCCTGCAGAACTCCATCGGCGGCGTGCAAGGCCCGTTCGACAGTTTCCTCGCCTTGCGCGGCCTCAAGACCCTGCCGCTGCGCATGCGCGCACATTGCGACAACGCCCTGGCGCTCGCGCAATGGCTGGAAACGCACCCCGCCATCGAAAAGGTGATCTACCCCGGCCTGGCCTCGCACCCGCAACACGTGCTGGCCCAGCGGCAGATGTCCGGCTTCGGCGGTATCGTCTCGATCGTGCTCAAGGGTGGCTTCGAGGCGGCCAAGCGCTTCTGCGAGAAGACCGAACTGTTCACCCTGGCCGAATCGCTCGGTGGCGTGGAAAGCCTGGTGAATCATCCTGCGGTTATGACCCACGCCTCCATTCCCGTGGCCCGCCGCGACCAGCTTGGCATCAGCGATGCGCTGGTGCGCTTGAGCGTGGGGGTTGAGGATGTTGGGGACTTACGGGTGGATCTGGCGGCAGCGCTGGAGTGCTGAATCGACGTGGGTATAGACGTTCATTTGAGGAACAAGGCATTGCAAGATTCCGCTAGCAGTCTTCCGATCCTGCGCCGATTGGCGCAATGGATCTTGCGCAACCGCTGGTTGCGGACGTTCTATGCCTGGATTCCTGCGTCATTGCGCACGCGAGTGGCTCAACGAATGATGGCCGAGCCGCGCGCTCCGGTGGTTATGTTCCCACGTTGCGAGAGTTGGGCTGCGAAAAGGCACCCGGTGACTGACGCGCCTGTCCGCTTTTTCGCATTGCCGCAAAGTGTCGAGAACGGGCAGGGGGTCAACATATTTGCTTACCTGCGCGGCCAATTCGGACTGGCCGAATGCGCCCGCCTGTATGCGCGTGCTCTGCTGGGAGCGGGATATCCCACTGCGCTGGTGGATATCGACTTGAATCTCCCGCACGGTCTGGATGACCGGAGTCTGGATAGCTACATTCGTGACGAAGCGCCTTACGACATCCACCTGGTTTTCATTAATCCGGATTATCTGGTGCCCGCATTCGAGAGTATTGGCGAGGCGCGTCTCCGTGGGAAACACATTATTGCCTGCTGGTTCTGGGAACTCGAGATCATCCCGGAAAGTTGGCTGCCCGCGATCGAATCAGTCGATGAGATTCTCGTTGCATCCGAGTTCGTGCGCGAAGCTTTCGCGTGCGTGACCGATAAGCCGGTGGTGTGCGTTCCTCTTCCACTGAGCGAGGTGGGAGACAGCGGCCTGCAGCGTGTCGATTTCGATATCGACGCCAAATCTTTCGTGTTTTTGACCAGTTTCGATTTCAATTCGTATGTCTATCGCAAGAATCCCTTCGCAGTCATCGAGGCCTTCGCGCAAGCGTTTCCCGAGACGAGGAAGGATGTGTTGCTGCTGGTCAAGACGAGCAATGGTCATCGCAACCCGCAAAGCCTTCGCGCATTGCTGGAAAAAGCCAGTGCCGACCCGCGAATCGTCGTGCGCGATCAAATACTGGATCGTGCGGACGTTCATGCCTTGCAACGGTGCGCCAACGTCTATGTTTCTCTGCATCATGCCGAGGGATTCGGTCTTGGACTTGCCGAGTGCATGGCACAAGGAAAGCCTGTGATAGGTACCGGCTGGTCAGGCAATCTCGCCTTCATGGATTCCCACAACAGTGCATTGGTGAATTACGCGATCGTACCGGTGCAGGAGGGTGAGTACGCCCACCACGAAGGCCAGCGCTGGGCGCGCGCAGATATCGACGATGCCGCCGCGTGGATGCGCCGGTTGGCGGATGATCCGGTGCTTGCGCGGCAATTGGGTGCGCGGGCTCAGGCATCCGTTCTGGAAACCCTGTCTGCCGAACGCGCGGCCAGCGCGCTCATCGGTTGGTTCGAGCGCATCCATATGCAGCGCCGCCAGCGAACGGTCGCTGTTCCTTTCTCCGGATCCACTGTCTCTTCTTCTTCGCAGGTCGACAATTTCAATGCATAGTTATTCATCCACCTTCAATGACCTGGTAGAAGGCATGAAGGCTGCGCGAGTTTCCTTCTACATAGCGCAGGGCGATATCCGCGCGCGCTACCGGCGTAGTGTACTGGGACCCTTTTGGCAGTCCCTGGCTACCGCAGTCGGGGTACTCGGCCTTGGCTTGCTATGGAGCCAGTTGCTCAATATCGATCGTCAGACATTCATTCCGACACTAACTGCGGGTCTGATCATCTGGCAGATGCTGTCCGGCGTTCTGGTCGAAAGTTGCGGGCTGTTCGTCCGACAGGCGTCCCTCATCCGCAACGTCGTGATGCCGCTTTCGGTCCATCCGACGAGCGTCGTCACGCGCTACCTGGTCAACTTCGTCCATAGCTTGATCGTGTTCCTGATCGTGGCAGTGTTCCTTCATATCCCGGTAACCTGGTACACGTTGCTTTTCATTCCGGGTCTTTTGCTGGTAACGCTCAATCTGCTGTGGATCTGTTTCGTGTTTGGTGTGCTTGGAGCACGTTACCGCGATCTGGAGTACGGCGTGTCATCGGTGATGCCGATGCTCTTTCTGGTAAGCCCGGTGATGTACCGACTGGAAGCGCTGCCATTTTCTTCGGTGATCCTGGAATTCAATCCGTTCACCTATCTCATTGAAGGGATTCGTGCACCAATGCTGGGCCATGCGCCAAGCATGGAAACGTATGTGGTATTGACGGCGATGGCGGTGCTGGGTTGGGTCGCGGCGTTCTGGTTTCTTCACAAGGCCAAGCTGCGCCTTCCCTTCTGGATCTAACGATGACAGCCAAGCTCGAATTCCACGATGTCACGTTGCGCTACCCCATCTACAACAACCACAGTCTTTCGCTACGCCGCAACCTTGTGGGGATCGCCACTGGCGGGAAGCTATTGGCGAACTCTGGCCAGGTAACCCAGGTCACCGCGCTGGACAAGGTCTCGTTCGCGCTCAAGCAGGGCGATGCGATCGGCATCGTAGGGCACAATGGCGCAGGCAAGAGTTCGCTCCTTCGTACGATGGCGGGTATCTACACGCCATTGGAAGGCCGTATAGAGCGCACTGGCCGGGTGGCAACGATGTTCGAGGTTGGCGCAGGTATGGACCCCGAGTTGTCCGGTTACGAGAACATCACTCGCATGGGCATGATGCTCGGATTATCGCGGCAGGAGATCCAGTCCCGGATTCCTGAGATCGAGGAATTCACCGACTTGGGCGATTTCCTGCAACTGGCAGTGCGTACCTATTCGGCAGGTATGACAATGCGTCTGATGTTCGCTGTGGCAACGTGCACCAAACCGGAAATTCTGCTCGTGGACGAGGTGTTCGACGTTGGTGACGAAGCCTTCAAGGAGCGTGCGGCGATTCGCATGCGCGATTTCATCAAGTCTTCGCAAATTTTTTGTCTGGCGTCGCACTCCATGGACGCCATCGCCGAGTATTGCAATCGGGTATTCGTGCTGAGTCATGGCACGCTTCGCGAAATTTCGGTGTCCCAACTCAAATCGGAAGGCTATGGCTCTTAAGCTCAGGCTGGACAATGCGGTGCGTGCAGCGGCGGACACCGCCGCGCAGGACCGAGGAAGCGACGGTACGCTCCTGCCTGGAGAGCAGGTGATGCTGTCTAGTTTGGCGGACCCTGGCACTTCGGCGTTGACTTTGCGAGGTTTTGGCGCGTTCGAATCGGATGGGGCTTGGACCGTTGGCGCCGCGGCGCAAGTGGAAGTGCGGTTGCGTGGCGTGGCTCTGGGGGCGCGCCATCGATTGATCTTGAACGTGCTTCCGTTCGAAGCAGAGGGGCATCGCGCCCTAATCGGCATGAGCATCAACGGTGGTCCTTCGAATCATATCCTGCGCCAGGGGCAGGGTTGGCAGAGGATAGAGGCGGATTGCCCGATCAAGGCAAAGGGAGCGAAGGGCTCGCTGCTGATTGAATTTCAGATTGCCAATCCGATGTCGCCCAGCGCGCTGAGCATGGGTAACGATGATCGCGCGCTGGGTCTGAAGCTCGGCATGTTACGCATCGAGGAAGTTGACGGTGCCACGGAAGCCGTGGAAGAGGTGGTCGCTGTTCCGATCGATTCCGATGCCAAAGTGCCTGCAGCGTCTTTGGGTCTCGATACGCTACCGCAGCCTGACCAATTGATTCATCAGCTGGCCAATCGTGGTCCGCTGTTGCGCAAGTTGTTGCTTGACAAAAATCCACTGGTACGTGTGGTGCGTTGGATGCGGCGTGTCTCGCGCGGCATGGTCTCCATGCAAGAGCAGCTCGATTTGATCCGGCTGGATTCTGCGCGTCAGGCTTACGATCTCTCGCGGCGGATAGATCGGTCCGAGGCCGAATTTCGCGCAATGGAGAGCCAGCGTTCGCAGACCTCCGAAACGGAACTGCGTGCAGCCGAGCATGAATTGCTGCGCGCCGATACGCGGCGACAATTGGATGAGGTTGAAGTCGCAGTGCGCCGCATGCAGCGGGAACTACAAAGTGAAATGCGCAACGCGTTGGAATCGGTGCGCTCGACTCGGGAAGAGATCTACACTGCGCTCCGCGACTCCGCGCGTGATGTGATCCAGCTGCGTGGCGAGAGCGCTGCCATGCTGGATGTCATACGGGGTTCGGCAGGTGGCGAGCGGGAAGTCGCGCGTTTCCAGCACCTGGAGGACCTGATCACCTCCGCTCACGGGAAGCTCGATCAGGCTGGCTTGGCCATCGCCGCGCAGGCGCAGTGCGATTCGGTAACGCATCCCCAGTTGCTGGCGCATATGCAGGCAGTAACTGGCGATGTGCAGGCGTTGATGCAAGGCGCGTCGCGCCGCGTGTTGCGTACGTCCAGCGGATGGATCATCAACACCGGTTTCGGACACTTCTCCTGCGACGAGCGTGACGATTTGCTTGCCGTGTGCCTTGCCGAATACGGCGACGTAGAGCGGGGTTTGCGGTTATTTCTGGAGCGTGTCCTGCAGCCCGGCGACGTGTTCGTCGATGCCGGTGCCAACATTGGTCTGCACACCGTCGTCGGCGCTCGTGCAGTCGGTCCGGAGGGACGGGTATTCGCGATCGAGGCAATGCCGCGGACGCTCGAACACCTGCGCGCCAGCGTGCGGCTGAGCATGGTCGAAGAGTGCGTCACGATATTCCCCGTGGCTGCAGGTGCACAGGCTGAAGATGGGCGCGTGTTCCATATTGGTGTCGTGTCCGGCCATAGCTCGTTGTACGCACTACCAGAAGAAGTGGCCAGCGCTCGGGTCGATATACGGCCGCTGGATGCATTGATCGATGTTGAGCGGGTCGCGCTGGTCAAGATCGATGTTGAAGGCGCCGAGCTTGAGGTCATTGCTGGCATGAAGCAGTTGATCGCACGCAATCCAGGTATCGCGATCGTCGCCGAATACGCAGCGTCGCACCTGCAGCGGGTGGGTACCGATCGCGCGCAGTGGGAGCGCATGTGCCAGGACAATGCTTTCGTGCTACATGTGGTCGACGACCTGACCGGCCAATGCCATCCGATAGAAGGCCTTGCCGCCATCGAGGCACGGCCAAGTTCCAATATTCTGATGTGCCGTGCCGATAGTCCGGTACTGGCGGCACTACACAGAGAGGTACTAGCATGAGTCGTGTGGCGGTGGTGGGTGGTGGTGGTCACGCCAAGGTGGTGATCGACTTGCTGCGTGCCGGCGGGCATGAGGTGGTGGCATGTCTGGATGCAGCCCTGACCGGACAGCAGGTCAGCGGCGTGCCGGTACTGGGTGGTGAAGACGAGTACCTGCCCAGATTGCAGGCCGACGGCATCGATGATGTATTCGTAGCACTTGGCGAGAATCGGCTGCGCCGCAAGGTGGTCGCGCGCATTCAGCATCTAGGCATGCGCTTCGTCTCCGCGATCGGTGGATCTGCGGTACTTTCCCCGTCCGCGAAGATCGGCGCAGGCTGCGCGATCATGGAAGGCGCCATCGTCAATGCCGACGCGGTTATTGGCGATTTTGCTATAATTAACACAAACGCATCGGTAGATCACGACTGCGTGGTGGGAAGTTTCTGCCACATAGCGCCCGGCAGTGTGCTCGCTGGCTGCGTGCGATTGGGCGAAGGTGTGTTCCTGGGGGCGGGAGCCCGGGTCATCCCCGGCATCGGTATCGCTTCTGACGTTATCGTGGGCGCAGGCGCCGCGGTCGTCAGAGACATCGACGAAGCTGGGGTGTGGGTCGGGGTGCCTGTGCGACAAATTATAAAAAAGGATTGAAGCAAATGTTGGCGAACAAGCGCATCCCCGTGGCGGTCCCGAGCCTGGCGGGCAATGAAAAAACCTACGTCAATCAGTGCTTGGATTCCACCTGGATATCGTCGGCAGGCGAATTCATCGGGAAGTTCGAGACCAACTTCGCGGAATTCTGCGGGGTTCGCCACGCGGTCGCGATCAATAACGGAACCACGGCCATTCATCTGGCTCTGGTCGCGCTGGGTATCGGCGCTGGCGATGAGGTGCTGATCCCCACCTTGACCTATATTGCTACGGCCAACGCTGTGGCGTACTGCAACGCGATCCCCGTCTTGGTCGAATCCGAGCCGGGTACGATGAATCTTGATGCGGCACGGCTCGAGGCGAAGATCACGCCGCGCACCAAGGCGATCATCGTGGTGCACCTGTACGGTCACCCGGTCGATATGGATCCCATCCTCGCGATCGCGCGCAGACATAACCTCAAGGTGATCGAGGACGCCGCCGAGGCACATGGTGCCGAGTACAAGGGCGTGCGGGTCGGTGGTTTGGGTGATTGCGCCACTTTCAGTTTTTTCGGCAACAAGATCGTGACTACCGGAGAGGGGGGCATGGTCACCACGAACGACGATGAACTCGCCGCGCGCCTGCGTCTGTATCGTGGGCAGGGCATGGACCCGAAGCGTCGCTATTGGTTTCCCGTCGTCGGTTTCAATTATCGTATGACAAACTTGGCGGCGGCGATCGGCCTGGCGCAGATGGAGCGCGTGGACGAGGCGCTGGCGGCGCGGCAGCGCGTGGCGAGCTGGTACGAAGCAGCTTTCGCCGCGCATGACGATCTGGTCGAGCGTCCGTTCGTTGCGCCATATGCCAAGCATGTCTACTGGATGTACACGGTGCTGTTGAAAGGCGTTAGCGAAAGCCAGCGCGACCAGGTCATGGCGTTGATGGACAAGGATGGCATTGAGACCCGGCCGCTGTTCTATCCGATGCATGTGTTGCCGCCTTATCTGCAAGATGGCGCGGAATTTCCGGTAGCCAACGATCAGGCCGCGCGTGGTATGAATCTGCCAACGCATGCGCAGCTCGACGCCACGGACGTGGAGCGCGTCGTTCATTCACTCGCCTCCGCACTGCGTCAGTTGGGGCGCTGAGTCTTGCGCATCGCGATCTGTTCTTCCTTCGTGCCGTTTATCAACGGCGGCGCACGTTTCATCGTCGAGTGGCTGGGCGAGCGTTTGCGCGAGCACGGCCATACCGTCGAGGTCGTGTACCTGCCGATGTGGGAGGCTCCCGACGCGATCTTGCCGCAAATGGCGAGCTATCGCCTGATGGATCTGAGCCAATCCGTGGATCGCATCATCACGACGCGTCCGCCATCGCATCTGATCCAGCACCCCAACAAGATCGTGTGGTTCATCCATAATTTCCGGCAGTTCTACGACATGTGGGACTCACCGTATCGCAGCTTCCCCGACGACGCGCGGCATCGCGCGCTTCGTAATGCGCTGGTGCGTGCCGATACCACTGCGCTCAACGAGGCGCGGCACGTATTCGCCAACTCGAAGGTGGTTGCCGATCGGTTGCGGCGCTTTAACGGCATCGATGCCGAGGTGTTGTATCCGCCGTTGCAGGATGTATCGCGTTTCCATGATGCGGGTTATGGCGATGAGATCGTCTATATCTGTCGTACCGAGCCGCACAAACGTCAGCATCTGTTGCTTGAAGCGTTTAAACATGTGCGGACTCCGGTAAAACTGCGCTTGTGCGGTTCGGGTAGCCTGCACTACGCCGCCCAGTTGAGAACGAAAATCGACGAATACGGTATCGGCGACCGTGTGGTGCTGGTAGATCGCTGGATCAGCGAGGAAGAGAAGGTTGAATGGCTGTCGACCGCGTTAGCAGCCGCTTATCTGCCGGAAGACGAGGATTCCTACGGTTATCCTTCGCTTGAGGCTGCGCATGCGTGCAAGGCGGTCTTGACCACCAACGATTCCGGCGGCGTCGTTGAGTTCGTCGAGGATGGCCGCAACGGCTTTATCACAGAGCCCGATCCGGTCGCATTGGCAGAAGCCATCGATCGGCTGTGGAGCGATCGTACGTTAGCCAAACGCATGGGCGCGGCGTCGCGCGAGCGGGTGCGCGAGTTGCGTATCGATTGGGACCACGTCATTGCACGGGTATTGTCGTGAAGATTCTCGTCGTCAACAACATGGTGCCGGGAATTCGCGGCGGCGCCGAAGAACTGGCCGATCAGCTGGTATCCAACCTGCGCCATCACGGGCATGAGTCGGAGTTGATGCGGATTCCCTTTACGTGGGATCCCCCGGAGCGTCTGATCGGTGAAATGCTGATGTGCAAGAATTTCCGGATTTTCAACGTTGATCGCGTGATTGCCATGAAATTTCCGGCCTATCTGGTGCCTTTTGACGAGAAGGTCATGTGGCTGGCGCACCAATATCGGCAGGCTTACGACCTGTGGGACGCGGGCCAGTCCAATATTCCGGATACCCCAGAAGGCCGGCAGATCCGTCTCGCGATCAAGGAGGCTGACAATCAGGGCCTGGAAACGGTAAAGAATATCTACGCGGTTGGGCGCACGGTGCAGCAACGTCTGCTGCATTACAACGACCTCCATTCGGAAATCCTGCGCGCTCCCTTGAACGACGAAGAGCTGTTCACCGGCGGCAATTACGGGGACTATATTTTCGCTGGTGGCCGCATCAACGCAAGCAAGCGCCAACATCGCTTGGTAGAGGCCCTGGCGCACGTGCCCGGCAATGCGCGTCTAGTCATCGCCGGTCCTGCCGATAGTCCCGCCGATGCGCAGCGGTTGCACGAGTTGGTGGAACGCCATGGGCTGGAGCAGCGTGTGAAGCTCGACATCGGCTTCCTGCCTCGGCAGACAATTGCTGACTATGTGAATGGCGCCCTGGCTTGCGCGTACTTGCCGTTCAACGAAGACTCGTATGGTTACGTGACCATGGAAGCATGCCAGGCGCGCAAAGCGGTCATTACGGTCAGCGACTCAGGCGATCTCACCGAATTAATTCATGATGGTCAGCAGGGTTGGGTCTGCGAAGACGACACCGAGCAACTCGCCGCGGCGATCGCTGCCGTATTCGCCGATCGCGGACGCACACGTGTACTTGGGCAGGCGGCGCATGCACGCTGGACCGGCATGGGTATCAACTGGACCTCGACCGTGGAGGCGTTGACGCGATGAAGATCGTCTGGGCTACTCCTTACTGTGAAGCGTCCGCCATCGCGCGCTACAGCCAAGCGGTGATCGCCGAGCTTCGCGCGCGCGGCCATGATGTAGCGGTGTATCGGACAGAAGTCGGAGCCGAAAGCGAACTGCCGCCGCGCGACGCAGTGGGTGTGCTGGAACCGGGGTCGCGCGAAGAGCGCGACTGGCTGGCGCAATGTGACCTGGTGTTTGGTAATGTCGGTGACTACTTCGCCTACCATGGCAGGCTGATCGAGTTGGCTTCTATCCGGCCCTATGTCGCTGTGCTTCACGACTGGTGCGTATTGAGTCTGTTCTTGGGGTGGCTGCAGGCTACGGAGCGTGTAAACGAAGCCGCTGCAATCATCTCGCGCATGTACGGCCGCGAAGCGGGCGAGCAATATGCGAATGCAAATCCGGAAAACCTACACGAAAGCGCGGTGCGTCAATTTCCGCTGACCGAATGGGTGTCGGGCAATACGCTGGGTTGCGTCATTCATTCGCGCTTCTACGGCGATCGCGTACGTGCCGCGTCCCCCGGTCCGGTGCACAAGCTTTCGCTGGCCTATCCTGTCGAGCCGATCCTGCGCACGCCAGTGCACGTCAACGACGGGCAACGATTGGCTGTACGCACGTTCGGCATGGTCAACCGCAACAAGCGCGTGGATTGGGTCATCCGTGCACTGGCTTCCGACGCGGTCCTGGCCCGAGTTGCAGACTATCGTGTGCTCGGTCAATGTCCCGACGACGAGCGCGAAAGGCTGGAGGCGATCTGCCGTGAGGTGGGATTCAATGGCCTCGTGCTTGAGGGTCGCGTCACTCAGGAACGTCTGCGCGAGGGATTGGCTGAGGCCGACGTGGTGACTTGCTTGCGCGACCCTGCGCTGGAAGGCGCGTCGGCATCGGCGATTGAGGGCATGCAGTCCGGCGCTCCGGTCATCGTCAGTAATGCAGGTTTCTATGCAGAGTTGCCTGACGAGATGGTGCTCAAGATACCGACCACGTCGGGGGGAACCGCATTGCGCGATCAGTTGCGTTTCGTCCACGAAAACCGCCACGCTGCGCGCGAAATCGCTAGCCGCGCGGGACAATGGGCCGCCAACGAATTTTCCGCGCGGCATTACGTCGACGACCTAGAGCGGATTGCCCCCGATTACATCGAGGCAGAGCCATACATCCGGACGGCTCAGGTATTGGGGCGCCAGCTGGGTAGAATGAACCTCTCCGGCGACAGTAATGCCGTCCAGAGCCTCTCGCGGACGCTCAACGCAATGTTTTCGCTGTAATTGAACGGGCTACCAAGCCACCTCGCACCTCTCAGGATCACTACGATGAAATCTGCAGTAATTACCGGTATCTCCGGCCAGGACGGCGCCTACCTCGCCCAATTGCTTCTCGAAAAGGGCTATCGGGTGTTTGGCACCTACCGCCGCACGAGCTCGGTCAACTTCTGGCGCATCGAGGAACTGGGTATTGCGAGCCATCCCAATCTGCACCTGGTCGAGCACGACTTGCAGGACATCGGTTCGACGGTTCGTCTTTTGCAGAACAGCGAGGCAACCGAGGTCTACAACCTCGCGGCGCAAAGTTTCGTAGGAGTTTCGTTCGATCAACCCGTGCTGACCGCCCAGATCACCGCTGTGGGTGCGTTGAACTTGCTGGAAGCCATCCGTGCGGTCAATCCCAAGATTCGCTTTTACCAAGCATCGACCTCGGAGATGTTCGGGCTTGTACAGGAAGTGCCGCAGACCGAGCGGACGCCGTTCTATCCGCGTAGTCCGTATGGTGTAGCAAAGCTCTACGCGCATTGGATCACGGTCAACTACCGTGAGTCTTACGGAATCTTCGGTTCTAGCGGCATCTTGTTCAATCATGAATCGCCGTTGCGTGGCCGGGAGTTCGTGACGCGCAAGATCACCGACTCGGTTGCCAAAATCAAACTGGGCAAGCTCGATGCGATCGAGCTGGGTAATCTCGATGCAAAGCGTGACTGGGGCTTTGCCAAGGAGTATGTGGAAGGCATGTGGCGGATGCTGCAGGTCGACAAACCCGACACCTACGTGTTGGCAACGAACCGCACTGAAACCGTGCGTGACTTCGTGACAATGGCTTTTAAGGCAATCGATGTAGAGTTGTTGTGGGCAGGTAGCGGGTTGGACGAGACCGGAACCTGCAGTAAGTCGGGCAAGGTGCTGGTGAAGATCAACCGGAAGTTTCACCGCCCAGCCGAAGTCGACCTACTGATCGGCGATGCTGCTCGTGCCCGCAACGAGCTTGGCTGGGAGCCGAAGACTACGCTGGAAGAGTTGTGCGAAATGATGGTTCAGGCCGATCTGCGGCGTAACGCCAGCGGCACATCGTTCTGACGCGCCTGCGGTGCTCTCCCGTGGCGTCGGCGCCGCGGGAAGGTACATCAGCAATGCCCCACATGCGAGGAAATTGAGTCGATGACGCCGACTGCATTGGTCACCGGAATCGAAGGCTTCACAGGGCCTTACATGGCGCAGGAGCTGAAGGCCATGGGCTATCGCGTTCATGGCCTGCGCCGCCACGGAGAGTCCGGAGCGGATCTCAGCGCGGTTGATCTGCTGGACCGCGGAGGCCTTGGTGACGTGATGGAGCGCGTCAGGCCGCAGGTGGTCGTTCATCTGGCAGGGATCTCGCACGTCGCGCATAGCGACGTGTCTGCGATATACCAGGCCAACGTGGTCGGTACGCGTCACTTGCTGGATGCGCTTGCTAACCTTAAGCAGGCCCCCGCGTGCGTGCTAATAGCCAGCAGCGCACACGTCTATGGCCCGTCGTCGCATGCATTGTTGACTGAGCAGTCACCGATGGCGCCGTTCAACGATTACGCGGTTAGCAAGGTGGCGGCCGAGTATGTCGCACGCCTGTACATGGATCGGTTGCCCATCGTGCTCGCCCGGCCGTTCAATTACATCGGCATCGGTCAGTCGCCATCGTTCTTTGTCTCCAAGGTCGTTGACCATGCGCACCGCGGAGAACGTGTGCTGCGTTTGGGGAATCTGGATGTGGAGCGCGATTTCACTGATGTTCGCGATCTGGTCAGATGCTACGGATTGCTTATTGAAAGCGGTCTGCGTGGCGGGGCGGTGAACGTGTGCAGTGGGCGCTCGGTCAGTCTGCGCAGCGTCATCGAACTTATCGAAGAATTGGCTGGAATCTCGTTCGACATCCACAGTGACACTGAGTTGGTGCGTGACAAGGAAGTCAATCGCTTGGCCGGTTCGAACGCTCACCTCATTGCACAAGTCGGTGGGTTCGCGTTCCGGCCGCTGCGAGAAACGCTGGACTGGATGCTACGGACGCCACGATCGGAGTGCTAGTCCGAGTCGAAAGGAAGGGTGGCGCCATCGGCCACTCACTCGTGGCCAGCGGTGCCACACGGTCGGTGGCCGGGAGCGCGCAGACTCTGTGACAGACATTGAAATCATAACGATAGCGCGCGGCGGCAATGCCAGGAGCACCATGATTCGCAAACGCCTTTCCACCACAGCTCTGCTGTCCGTCGCCGTCTTCGCGGCGATCGTTGCTGCTGCTCTGTTCGCCAAGGCGTCGTTCTTCTTTCACGACGACGTACTGCCATTCACCGACTACGCTTCTAACGACATCCTGGTGACCTGGGCCAAAGACTGGCTACTGTGGCACGGTAACTACAGTCGGGTGGGTTTCTACCACCCCGGTCCGTTCTTCTTTCAGCTCATGGCGTTGTCGGAGATCGCATTTCATGACATGTTGCCGATCTTCCACACACCGTTTGCCGCCCAGGTCTTTGCGACACTGTGCATCTGCGCATGCGCGATTGCGTTGGTATCCGCACTGCTGCATAGGCTGACCGGCCATGTGTCCACTGCGCTGGTCGGTACGGCCGCTTATGCAATCGTGCTGCTGCTGGCCAAAGCCTACAGTTTGACTGCGCCGTGGCCTCCGTTCCTCTACGTGGCGGCATCCACCTTCCTGAGCGTTGGATTATGCGGTTTGCTGCTTCGAGGATGGCGCTGGCTGCCGTGGTTGATTCTCGGCGCCGGTGCAATGGTGCATGGCCATGCCAGCTTTGTTGGGTTGGTTCCGATCATCTGCGTCGTTACGGTTCTGGGTGTCGCCCTTGCCATGCGTTTGCGCTGGCTGCCGAGACCACCTGTCACGATTCCGCCCCCGTCGACGATCGTGGTCAGCCTGGCGCTGATCGTGCTGTTCCTGTTGCCGGTTCTGCTGCAGACTTTCAACTATTGGCCGGGAGAATTTCCCAAGTACTTCGCTTTTGCCGGGCACCGCGCGCCTAATCCAGCATTTGCCGTGGTGCGCTATGTATTCGATTTCATGCCGCTCTGGGGCATCGTGCTTCCACTGGTCGCGCTCGGCGCCTGGTTGATGCGTGGTACGGAGAACGCGCGTGCGGTTCTCGTCGGGCTGCTGGTGCTGGCAGCTGGTCTGGTCGCGGCACTGTTGTATGGTCGCAAAGGCGTGGACGATCTTCAGTATCGTTATCTGGAATACTGGTTCGTGCCGCTCTACGCTATCCTGGTGGCGATTACCGCCGCTTGCATGATCGAGTGGTCGCAACGGGCGCATCGTGCTGCCGGTGTCGTCATCGCCGTTTTCGCGATCGGCGGTGTCGTGTATCTGGGATCCCAGTCCGAGGAATTGCTGCAGAATCCCGCGTCGGTGAGCGAAGCTCCATATCGCAATGCTTTGCAGGCCATCACCGCCAGCGCAGGTGGCAAGGTCGTCGAACTGTCCATCGATCGAGAGGGCGGCTGGGATGTGGGCTGGTCGGATACTGTGTCGCTATTTGCATACGCCAATCGCGTGGGGCATGGCAAGGCGCAGATGTGTATCGCTCCAGAGTCCTGGCATCTCCTGTTCCATACACAGTACCGGTGTCCCGAGGCAGGTCGGCGCGCTCGGGTGTTGGTCAGCGGCAAATTTTATGCCGAGCGCAAGCAGATCGTCGCAACCACCAATGCGCGCTACTACGTTGGCGATAGTAGCCACGCGCTGGTCAGGGAGCCTGGATCGGGCAGAGTAGGTGACGAGTCACTGAGGTCGGATCTGAAATTGAGCGCGATGGACGTGGCCATCGCGATGACGCTGCAAGGTGAGCCGCTCTTGGAGAAGGGAACCGGAACGGTGTCGATGCGTATACGCATCGACAATCGCGGCGGGACATCATTGGCTGGCCGCGGCCAGTATCCTGTCAATCTCGCTGTCGTGCAGTTGCCAAATGGCAGAGGCGGTATTGATGCGATGCCGCGCGTTGAAGTGCAGCGTATTCCCTTGCCGGGATTAGCACCGGGGGCCGCGGTGGAGATGCCGCTGACGGTGCCGTTGTCCCGCTTCGCGAAAGGCGCGGTGGTCCGACTGGAGTTGGTGCAGGAAGGCGTGGCCTGGTTCACCTACGACTACGGTCTGCCGCCGCTGGATATCGGTCCGTTGCAGACGTGCAAGGATCAGCCCGAGCGCTTGTGCGAAGGAGCGGCGCTGGTTCCGTAGGTCGGCGCACTTTTACCTTAAGAAACAACAGCGCGTGACGCGGTGTGTGGATCCGGCCATCGGTGCCTTCACTGCGCCCGGAACGAAAGATACTTGTGACCGACGAAGCTGGTGAACACCGGGAACACGACACCGATGGCGTGCGCCAAGGTTTCGGCCGTGTCGCGGCTCGGTAGCCAGAGGGTCAACCAGCGAGAGAGCAGAAGGCTGATCACTACCGTCTGCGCCACGGCGAACAGATTGATCAGCACGAACCACGCCACTTGCGTACCCACTGAATTGGTGGGGTTCTTGAAAACGAATGCACGGTTGAGTGAGAAAGCGGTGATCATGCCGATGATGTAGGCGATCACGATCGCTGGGACGTAAGCCAGTACATAGCTCAGTACGATACGCGAACCGAAATTCGCCGCAGCGGCGATGCCGCCAGCGGCGAGAAACAACACGACCTGCCGCTTCATCCGTTCATCGCCTCGGCCGCGAGTTGCTGCGCGGTGGCGATGCTCTCGTTGATCGAGCGGTCTTCCGGATAATAATAGGCCGTATCGGCCATGTAGAAGCCGCGCAGCGGTGTTTTCATCGGCGGCAGCATGCCCTGGAATCCGGGCGGGCAGATGGTTTGCGCATATTCGTAGCGATGGCAATGGGTTGCGCGGATCCACTCCGGCTTGAAGTCTGGATTGATCATCGGCAAGTAGCTGATGACTTCGTCGATCAACCGCTGGTTGCTCCACTGCCACTTCGGGTGGGTCTTGGGCATGTAGTAGGGCGCGTACACGATGTGCTCGCCGGGGCCATTGCCGGGGTTGAGGTTGCTGTACTCGATCAGGCCTGGGATGGCGATCCGGTCGTCGCTGATGTTCATCCAGAAATTTTCGCTGACTGGCTGGGACAGCTTGAGGATCACGCAGGCAACCGGAATATTCTCGATGGTGCCGATCTGGTCGGCGAAGGCCTTCGGCAAGCCGGGCACCATCCTGGGTACGTACTGGATCGGCGCGGTGGACACCACGCCGTCGTAGGCTTGGTGGCCATCGCAAGTGCGGATGCCGGTGACCTTGCCGTCGGTCGAGGCGACCTCGTCGATCGGTCGCGACAGCAGGATTCGGCCGCCGAGACGTGCAACTTCTGCCGCCATGCGTTCCAGCAAAACAGCCGAGCCGCCCTCAAGATAGCCCATGCTTTCATTAAGAAGATTGCGCCGCGACAACGCCACGCGCTTAATGCGTGTGCCGATCCACGAGGCGGACAGGTCGTTCTGGTACTCGAAGAACTTCAGAGCGAACGCCTTCTCCCACATCACCTTGTAGGCTTTGGGGCCGATCCAGCGGGTGATCCAGTCGCGCGCGTTCTGCTTGTCCAGCGCAGTCCAGTCGCTGATGCCCTTGGTATGCATGACGTGCAGGGCGTAGCGGATCTTGTCGACCAGGCCCAGATGCGGGAAACCCAGCAGAGCGAACGGCGTCCCCCATTTGTGCAGCTTGCCCTGGTAGTAGTAACCCATCTTGGTGTCGGTCCAATGCAGGTGATCGGACAGCTTTAGATTCTCGAGCAGTTTGAAGAGCGGAAAGTCGGTCTTGCAGATGAAGTGGTAATAGCGCTCGATGCGCAGGCCGTTGAAATCGAAGTCCGCTGACATGCCGCCGATGCGGTCGTCGCGTTCGTACACGTCGACCTGGTGGCCCTTCTTCAGCAGTTCCATGGCGGCCATCAGGCCCATTGGGCCGCTGCCGACGATCGCGAATGTACTCATAGTTTTAAGTCTCGTATGACGGTTCAGCGCTTGAGCACAATATGGCTGTAGCGCGGGTCGGTATAGCTTTCGCGGATCGCGTCCTCGAACGGCGTTTGTCGCACTCCGAACACCGCTTCGGTATCGACGCCCTTGAAGTCGTCGCCGGCGCTGAGCGCCTTGAGCTGGTCGGCGGTGAATGGTGGCTTAGAACTGAAAAGCGAATACACACGCAGCAGAAAGGCGAATAAGCCGATCGGGATATGCAAGATCAGGGTATGCAGTTTTTTAACCCGCTTGATCGTCTTGATGATGTCGACGTAGTCCACGCGCGTATCGCCAACGATATCGTAGACATCGCCGTCGGGCTCGCGTTCGATGCACTTGGCGATGCAACGGCAGAAGTCGCGCTCGTACAGCGGCTGGCGCATGAAGCGGCCATCGCCCGGAATCGGGAACACCGGCGTCCTGGCCATGAAGCGCGACAGCCAGCCAAGGTGTTTAGGATCGAACCAGCCGAACATCAGGGTTGGGCGTAGCACGCAGTGGAGCAGGCCGCTGGCGACCACCATCTCTTCCTGTGCCCGCTTGGTGTTGGTGTAGTCGTCCTTGGCCACCGAGTTCACCACCGAGGAGCTGATGTGCACCAGATATGGTACCTTCGCCGCGCGGCAGGCATCGAGCACGTGCGCTGTCGCAGTCAGATTGTTGCGGGTGAATAGGTCAGTGGTCTTGCCGGTGATCTGCGCGTGCAACTGGGCGACGCAGGCTGCACCCCCGAACTCGCGTGCCCAGTCGCCGGGCTCGGCAAGGTCCGCCTGCACCACGCGCACTGCCGGGTGCAGCTCGCGCAGGATCTGCAGGTTGTGCGCGTGTTTGTCGATCGCTACCAACTGGGTGTAGCCCTGCTGTTCGAGTTCGACGATTAGGTTCTGGCCGACCAGGCCCGCGGCGCCGGTGATGACGATCTTGGCGTGTTTGTCCGTCATGTCAGAGCTTGATCCTGCGAAAAATGAATTCCGGGATATTCTTGATTACCAGCATGATTACCCACCAGAAACCAGGCAGGTAAGCCACAGCGCGACGGCTGTCCACTGCGCTGAGTATCCCCTTGGCAATCTGGTCCGGCTTTGCCCACAGTGCGCCCTTTTTGAAGGCCGCAGTCATGGGGGTGTCGACGAAGCCCGGCTTGATCGTGACGACGTTGATGCCTTGCGGGCGCAGGCGTTGTCCCAGACCGCTCAAGTAGGCGGTCACAGCGGCCTTGGCACTGCCATAAAGGTAGTTGCTGGCTCGGCCGCGATCTCCCGCCACAGAAGAAATGACTGCCAGCGTGGCACCCGACGTCAGTCGCGGCACAATCGCTGCGCACAGCGCAATCGTGGAGGTGCCGTTGGTGGCGAATTCGCGCAGCGACAGTTCGACCGATGCGTCACACGCAGCCTGATCCGGCAGCGTGCCGTGTGCGATCAACACGACATCGACACCGCTCAAGGCAGCCCAGGCTGCATCCAGAACTTCGCCATGATGCGCATTGTCGTTGACATCCAGCACGCCGATGCTGCTTCGGGCGCCGCGGGTCGTCAGGTCGGCCGCAATCGCTTCCAGGCGAGTTGCCTGCCGGCCGAGCAAATGGATCGCCGCCCCGCGCGCGGCGTAGCGTCGGGCGGTTGCTTCTGCGATGGCCGAGGTGGCACCGATGATGAGGACGCGTTGCATGTCTACTCCGTGACCCGGCGCCAGAAGCCGGATGAAAAACGTGGATCGAGATAGCCACTGAATTCGCTCCAGCGGCCATAGGCGCGCTGGAACGAATGCGCGGCCATACGTGCGTCTTTTGCAGGGTACAGAGCGCCGCCTGCCTCGTCGACGACGCGGTCGAGTCGCTCAAGCAGGCGGAGTACGTCAGCACCTGTATTGGGAAAGTCCAGTGCCAACGTCGTCCCGGGCCTCGGGAAAGACAGCATGCCGATGGAAGGCGTGTTGCCGAACTCTTTCAGCACTGCCAGGAACGAGCCGCGACCACTGCGCGCGATCTCGGCTAGTAGCGCGTTGACCCCATCCCGTGCGGTTGCGGGGGGCAATACACATTGATACTGCAGAAAGCCGGACGGGCCATACATCCGGTTCCAGTCACGGATGCCGTCCAGCGGATAAAAGAACGGCAACAGATGGGTGACAAAGCGTTTGTGCGGAGCGGGTTGGCGCCAGTAGTAAACCGCGTTGAAAGGCCGCAGGGACAACTTGTTCACCAGCGAAATCGGTGGCGTGACAGGCATGGACACGCCTGCGCCTGGCGACGTTGGTCGCTCCTGGGCAAGCCCGGTGCAGTGATCGGCGCGGGTGAAGTGCCCGCGTCCACGCGCCTTGCCACTTGCCAGACAATCGATCCAAGCCACGCTGTACTCGTGGCTTTCGGCAGATGCCGCCGACAACTCGAAGAATTCATCGAGTGAGCCGAAGCGGATGTTCTCTGCTTCCAGCGCGGGACTGCCGACACGGCGCAACTGAATTTCCGCCCAGGTGATCAGGCCGGTCAGGCCCAGCCCTCCCACCGTGGCCGCAAACCAGAGATCGGCGTCGTCCGGGGTGCATAGCCGCCGCTCGCCGTCGCTGCGCAACAGCTCGAATGCGCGCACATGATGGCCAAAATTGCCGGTACGATGATGGTTCTTGCCGTGCACGTCGTTGGCGATCGCCCCGGCGACGGTGACGTAGCGCGTGCCGGGCGTCACTGGCAGAAACCAGCCTTGCGGCAATACCAGCTCGATGATCTCGGCAAGGGTGACTCCCGACTCACAACGCAAGACACCATTACCTGGATCAAAAGCGATGAATCGATCAAGCCCACGTGCGCACAGCAGTGCACCATCCGGGTTCAGGCAACTGTCGCCATAACTGCGTCCATTGCCACGAGGCAGGGCATGGCCGTCGAATGCCGGCAGGCTTGCCGCGCGATCATGGACCGGTAGCAGCGTCTGGTGTGCTCTGGGATAGCGCCCCCAGGACTGCCCCGCTGCCATCAGATGGCGCTCAAGGCAAACAACCCGCACAGCACGACAACAATCTGGCTTACGCGATCAGTGGCAGCGAATACGATAGGGTCATCATGCATCTCCCCCCGATGGGCGATGATCCAGACCCGGCTCACCCAGTACAGCAGCACCGGACACACCAGCCATAGCAGCTTGGGATTGCGGTACAGCGCCACGCTCTCGGGGCTATTGATGTACAGCGCCATCACCATCACCGCGATGTAGCCAGCCGCTGCACCCATCGACTGCAGTAACGAGAGGTCCTCGACCGAATAGGCGCGGCCACTGGCCTTGGTCTTGCCGCTGCTCAACATGGCATGCAGCTCGGTGTACCGCTTAAGGAGGGCCAGCGACAGGAACATGAACATCGAAAATGCCAATAGCCAGAACGAGAGTTCGACGCTGATCGCCATGGCGCCGCCGATGATGCGTACGGTGTAGAGCGCTGCGAGCAGTACGACGTCGATCATCACGATGCGTTTCAACCGCAGTGAGTACGCCAATGTCATGACGTAGTAGGCGATCAGTACCAGGGTGAACTCGATGCTGCATGCCAGCGACAGCAGGAGGCCGGCTACGGTCAGCGCGGGGGCAACCAGCAGACCCTGCAAAAGAGGAAGTCGACCTGCCGCGAACGGGCGCTTGCGCTTGCGGGGGTGCTGGCGGTCAGGCGTCAGGTCCAGCAGATCGTTGAGCACATAGACGCCGGAGGCGCATAGCCCGAACGCCACCAGCGCAATTGTGGATTGCACCACCGATTCCAGATTCAGGAAGCGGTGCGCGGTCAGCAAGGGAACGAACACCAGCAGATTCTTCAGCCACTGATGCAGGCGTAACGCCTTCAGCCATGCACGGGCGCGCGGCGGCGCCGGCCAATGCGCATGCACGGTCGTCCGCTGCGCAGCGGCCTTGGCAAGTGCGACGCCATTGTTGACGACCCAGGCGCCACCGGCCCTTTCCCACACGTGTAAATCCACACTGCCGTTGCCTGCGTAATCGAAACTGCCCTGACCAAACGCGTCGACCAGCACCTCTGCCTTGTTGCGACCAGACAGATTGCGCTTTCCATCACTGGCAATGACCTGCTCGAAAAGGCCCAGATGCTCTGCAATGGGCTGCACCAGGAGTGCGTCGGAGGCGGTGCACAACACGCGCGGGCGTTGCGTTGTGGTGCGCAACAGCTCTAGCACCTGGTGGTTGTAGGGCAGGGTCTCTGCCGGCAGGACGACGCGGGACGCAAGTTCGCGCTTCAGCACGGCCTTGCCACGCAACAGCCACAGCGGCAGCAAGAACACGTAGAGCGGGTTTCGCGCCAGCAACGCCAGCACCGACTCATAGAGAATGTCCGAATTCAAAAGCGTGCCATCCAGATCCACGCACAAGGCGCGTCCCGAAACAACCGGACGGGTGGTGCTGTTGGTAGGGGCGGACATCGACTGCCTGGCGATCCATTACGGGGCGCCGATTATACCTGCCAATCACCGAGCTCTCTTACGAACGGCGAATTCTGCAGAAAGCATGGACACTGCACCGACGAGTATGGCGTACCAAAGCGTCACCAGGCGCGCCGCGACAGCGACCGCAATAGCGTCTGCAGTAGAAATTCCGAGCCGATTGAGCATCAATACGATGGCCAGTTCGGTCGAGCCGACGCCACCGGGAACAAACGACAGTGCGCCGATCAGCATCGCAAGTGGGTAAATGCCGAACGCGACAGTAGGCTCCAGTTGCAGGCCCATGCCGACGCAAAGGCTCACGAACACCGCCGATGTCAGTCCCCAGGCGATGAACCCGGCAAGCATGCTTTGCCCGAACGCAGGTAGATCCAGGCAGCTACGCAATTCCAGCGCTGCCGCAAGGAAAAAATGCGCCAGTCGCCGCAGCCAGCGGCCGGGAAGGCGCGCGCTCACGCCTTTCAGGTTGTCCAACAACGTGGGCCAGGCGGCTGCGCCGAACAGCGCGCAGACAAATCCCAGCACAACTGCAGCTAGCGCGCCCAAGGTGGGGAATACTGATGCGGCCAGCAGGGACAGCGACAGGATGACCAAAAGGTCGGATGCGCGCTCGAAGACGAAGACACCCAATGTGCGCTCGGCGGGAATGCCCATCCGCGCGAAGTAGCGAATTCGCATCAGTTCGCCTGCCTTGCCTGGCGTAGCGGTCAGTGCGAAGCCCGCCAAATAGCCAGCCAGGCCAAGCCCCATTGGTACGCGATGCCCTTTGCGACGGAGCAGCCATTGCCAGCGCCAGTACCGAAACAGGTACGTCAGCGATACGGGCACGATTGCGAGCAACATCAGGTGCCAGGCGTCACACAGCCGCGAAAACGTCCCGTTCCCGTGGTCTACCCAGACCAATGCGGCGATATAGCCGCCGCATAGCAGCACAACGAAGCTGACCAGATAATCCAGACGGTGCCGCGATGTTGCGGCACCGTTGATGCGGGAAGATGAAGGCGCATCCATTGCAGCAGACGGGCCTCAGCCCAACGCAGCCTCCAACTCCGGCAGCAGCGCAAACAAATCCCCCACCAGCCCGATATCGGCAATCTCGAAGATCGGCGACTCCGGGTCCTTGTTGATCGCCACGATGGTGCCGGCGTCCTTGATGCCGGTCAGATGCTGGATCGCCCCTGAGATGCCGATCGCCACGTACAGCTCCGGGGCAATGATCTTGCCGGTCTGGCCGACCTGCAGCTCGTTGGGCACGTAGCCGGCATCGACGGCAGCACGCGAGGCGCCCACGGCGGCGCCGAGTTTGTCGGCCAGGCTGTAGATGTGCTGGAAGTTCTCTGCCGAGCCCACGCCGCGGCCACCGGAGACCACGCGCTTGGCGCTCTGCAGGTCTGGGCGGTCGGAGCTGCCGGCCGCCAGGCCGATGAAGCGGCTATGCGTCGGCAGGGTGGCATCGACCGTGACGGACTCGACCGCCGCACTGCCGCCTTTGGCCGCTTCCGGCCAGGAGGCGCTGCGCACGGTAGCAACCACGATCTGCTCGGCCGGTGCCTTGACGGTGATGATGGCGTTGCCTGCATAGATCGGACGCTTGAAGGTATGAGTGTCCTCGACGGCCATCAGGTCGGAGATCTGGTTGACGCCAAGCAGTGCCGCAACCACCGGCATCAGATCCTTGCCGAAGGTGGTGGAGGGGCCGAAGACATGAGTGTAGCCCTGGCCGGCCAGCTGGGCGATCTGTGGTCCCAGCACCTGCGCGATGGCGTGCTCGTTGGCGGCATTGGCCACGGTCAGCACGCGGGCGACGCCGGCCAGCTGTGCGGCCTGCGCTGCAACGGCGGCCGGGTCGGCTGCCAGTACGACCACGTCGATGGACTCAGCAGAGATCGCCTGCGCGGCGCTCAGGGTCTTGGCGGTGGCCGCATTGAGCTGGCCGTTGAGATGTTCGGCAACAACGAGAACCTTGGCCATTACAACAACCCCTTCTGCTTGAGTGCGGCCACCAGTTCGGCGGCATCCTTGACCATGACGCCACGGCTGCGCTTGGATGGCGCGGCGTAGTGGGCGGTGATCAGGCTGTCATGTGTATCCACACCGAGGTCGGCAAATGCCAACGTTTCCAATGGCTTGCTCTTGGCCTTCATGATGTCCGGCAGCTTGATGAAGCGCGGCTCGTTCAGGCGCAGATCGGTGGTGATGACTGCCGGCAGGTCCACTTCCAGCGTCTCCAGGCCGGCATCGACTTCGCGGGTCACCGTGGCCTTGCCATCGGCGACCACCAGCTTGCCGGCGAAGGTCGCCTGCGGGCGACCCCACAAGGTGGCCAGCATCTGGCCGGTCTGGTTGGCGTCGTCGTCGATGGCCTGCTTGCCCAGGATGACCAGGTCCGGCTGTTCCTTCTCGACCAGCTTGAGCAGGGTGCGCGCGGCGGTCAACGGCTGGATGGCCGCGTCGGTGACCACGTGGATGGCGCGGTTGGCGCCCATCGCAAGCCCGTTGCGCAGGTGCGCGGCCGCATCGGCCGGGGCCAGGGTGGCGACCACCACCTCGGTGGCGATGCCGGCGTCGCGCAGGCGCAAGGCCTCTTCGAGGGCGATTTCGTCGAAGGGATTGGGCGAGAGCTTGACGCCGTCGGTGACCACACCGGAGCCATCGGGCTTGACCTGAATGCGGACGTTGTAGTCCACCACGCGCTTGTAGGCGACGAGGATTTTCATCGTGTACGAGATCCTTCAGCTGTTGCGGGAAGGCCCGGCCGCGGCGGCAGGCTCGGGAGTGGGGCCATTCTAACCGGGGAGGGCTCACCATGCGATGGCGTATGGATGACCGGTTGCTTGAACGTCCTTCCGCTTGGCGTGCGCGGATGTTCTTTAAGGCTTGCGCGGCATCCAGCATATATCCTGTGTGGTTATTGAGCCGCGTGCGGCACGCAACCAGGAGAATGTGGCAGTGGCAACTTGGCTCGTAACCGGCGGCGCCGGCTTCATCGGCGGCAACTTCGTCCTGGAGGCGGTTGCCCGCGGCGTCCGGGTGATTAATCTGGATGCTCTCACTTACGCTGGCAACCTGAACACCTTGGCGTCGATCGAGAACAATCCGGACCATGTTTTCATCCGGGGCGACATCGGCGACCGCGCGCTGGTGACGAGGATACTGGCTGAGCACCGTCCCGACGCGGTACTGAACTTTGCCGCTGAAAGCCATGTGGATCGCTCGATCGACGGTCCCGGTGCGTTCATCCAGACCAACGTGGTAGGCACGCTCGCCTTGCTCGAGGCAGTGCGTGATTACTGGAAGGCGCTACCTGATGGGCTTCGTGCCGCCTTCCGGTTCCTGCACGTTTCCACCGACGAGGTCTATGGCTCGTTGGGTGAAACCGGCAGGTTCACCGAAACCACACCCTATGCGCCGAATTCGCCGTACTCGGCATCCAAGGCGGCGTCGGACCATCTCGTGAGAGCATTCCACCATACCTACAGTCTGCCGGTACTCACCACCAACTGTTCGAACAACTACGGTCCGTATCACTTTCCGGAAAAACTCATCCCGTTGGTGATTGCCAAAGCGCTGTCCGGCGAGTCTTTGCCGGTCTACGGAGACGGCAAGCAAGTACGCGACTGGCTATTTGTGAGCGATCACTGTAAGGCGATCCGTACAGTGCTGACGAAGGGCCGGGTCGGTGAGACCTACAATGTCGGCGGCAACTCCGAACGCCAGAATATCGAGGTGGTACGGACCATCTGCATGCTGCTCGATCAGCAGCGTCCGCGCGAAGACGGCCGACCCCGCGCAAGCCAGATCATCCACGTCACCGACCGTCCTGGGCACGATCGCCGCTATGCGATCGACGCGTCCAAGCTGAAGAATGAACTGGGGTGGGAGCCGGCTTATACCTTCGAGCAAGGTATCGGATTGACGGTGGAGTGGTATTTGAGCCATGAGACTTGGGTGCAGGGCGTGCTGGATGGCAGCTATCGCTTGGAACGCATTGGCGCAACAACCTGATGCAGACCCTGGCGTTCAGCGCCTGCATTCGTGACAAGTAAAGGAAACGACTTCATGACGCAACGTAAAGGCATCATCCTGGCAGGCGGATCCGGTACGCGCTTGTATCCGATCACCAAGGGCGTCAGCAAGCAGCTGCTGCCGGTCTACGACAAACCAATGGTCTATTATCCGCTGAGCGTGCTGATGCTTGCCGGCATTCGGGATGTTCTGATCATCAACACGCCGCACGAGCAGGGGTTGTTTCAATGCCTGCTGGGCGACGGTTCACAATGGGGAATCGATATCCGCTATGCCGTACAGCCCAGCCCCGACGGCCTGGCCCAGGCTTATTTGATCGGTCGCGAGTTCGTCGACGGCAAGCCTAGCTGCCTGGTACTGGGCGATAACATCTTCCACGGTCATGGCCTGACCGACACCTTGCGGCGGGCGGATGCACGCGATCGGGGCGCCACCATCTTCGGCTATTGGGTCAACGATCCGCAGCGCTATGGCGTTGCCGAATTCGACAAGCATGGCAAGGTGGTCGACATCACCGAAAAGCCTGCAAATCCACGTTCCAACTACGCAGTCACCGGATTGTATTTCTACGATGGGATGGCCAGTGACTATGCTGCCTCGCTGCAGCCGTCACCGCGTGGCGAACTTGAGATCACCGATCTCAATCGATGCTATTTGGATTCGGGCAATCTGCACCTGGAGCAATTGGGGCGAGGCTATGCCTGGCTGGACACGGGGACGCATCAATCATTGCACGAGGCCTCCAATTTCATTGAGACGATACAGACACGGCAGGGCCTGCAGGTCTGTTGTCCGGAGGAAGTGGCTTTTGGACAAGGATGGATCGATGCCGGTCAGCTGGAACGTCTCGCTGCGCCGCTGTTGAAGAATGGGTACGGGCAGTATCTTCATTCACTCGCTAAACGCGGAGTTGTTTCTTGAAAGTGATAAATACAGGGTTGCCAGGCTGCCTGCTGATCGAGCCGGCGGTCTTTGGCGACGGGCGCGGATATTTCTTCGAGAGCTGGAATGCCGAGCGCTTTGCCAAGCACGGGCTTCCTGCGAGTTTCGTCCAAAGCAACGTTTCGAGTTCATCGAAAGGAGTTCTTCGCGGCCTGCATTATCAGTGGCCACGTCCACAAGGGAAGCTGGTCAGCGTGCTGGAAGGCGAGGTCTATGATGTCGCCGTCGACATCAGGCGTGGCTCTCCGCATTTCGGGCAATGGGTGGCCGCACTATTGAGCGCAGAGAACAAGCGTCAGTTCTGGATTCCGGAGGGTTTTGCACATGGCTTCGCGGTGTTGTCCGAGAGCGCGCTCTTCAGCTACCTCTGTACGGACGTTTACATCAAAGAAGCCGATGCAAGCGTGCGTTGGGACGACGCGGCGATCGGGATCGACTGGCCGATCACCGATCCGGTACTTTCGGCCAAGGATGCCGCAGCGCCCTTCCTTGAGGACGTGTCGAGCGAGCGGCTGCCAGTGTTTGCGCCATGACGACCTTGGTGCTTGGAGCCAATGGACAGGTGGGCACGGAATTGCTGCGGGCATTGGCAGGCGATGGCCCGATCCTGGCCAGCACCCGCAGTGGTCGGTTGCCGGATGGTGCCGCGTGTGAGGTCGCCGACTTCGACGCGCCGCAAAGTCTAGGGGCGCTGCTGGATCGGCTTGCGCCAACGTGTATCGTCAACGCAGCCGCCTACACCGCCGTCGACCGCGCCGAGCAGGAGCGTGATGCGGCCTTCCGTGCCAATGCCGAAGCGCCGGCGATCATTGCGCAATGGTGCGCGTGCGCCAATGTGCCCTTGGTCCATTATTCGACCGACTATGTCTTCGATGGGCAGGGCACGCGCCCCTATCGGCCGGACGACGCCACCGCGCCGCTCGGCGTGTACGGGCAGAGCAAACTGGCCGGCGAACAGGCAGTGCAGGCGGCCGGTGGCCGCCATCTGATCTTCCGCACCGCCTGGGTCTACGCGGCGCATGGACACAATTTCCTGCGCACGATGCTGCGCGTGGGAGCTGAGCGCGACGTGCTACGCGTGGTCGCCGACCAGATCGGCACGCCGACGCCGGCCGCGTTGATCGCCGACATCACGGCGCACGCGCTACGCCAGCCCGGTGAACCCTCCGGCCTGTGGCATCTGACCGCTGCGGGGCAGACCTCCTGGCACGGTTTCGCCGAAGCCATCTTTGCCCGGGCGCATGCGCGCGGCCTGCTCG
This sequence comes from Xanthomonas cassavae CFBP 4642, assembly GCF_000454545.1. Classification (NCBI taxonomy): domain Bacteria; kingdom Pseudomonadati; phylum Pseudomonadota; class Gammaproteobacteria; order Lysobacterales; family Lysobacteraceae; genus Xanthomonas; species Xanthomonas cassavae. Next base: position 4,367,695 of record NZ_CM002139.1, on the reverse strand, counting down.
CCCGCGTGCCGCGCGTGGAGGCGATCAGCACCGCCGACTATCCAACGCCGGCCACGCGCCCGGCCTACGCGCGGCTGGATACCCACAGCCTGCAGGACACGTTCGGCGTCCGTCTGCCCGACTGGCAGGACGGACTGAGCCGGGTGCTGGACACGCTTGCCCGCGATTGAGCTTCTGAGCGGCGTGATGGGCCGGTGTGGCTTCAGCACTGACTCATAGCTTGCACCTCGCTTCGGCTACCATCTGGCACTGGTCCGCGCCGGGCCGACGAACTGCTTCGTGCAGGTCGCAGCCGGCGTGGATGTGCCGCTGAAGCGGGTGCGACGCGTGCGTGCGCTGCATCGCATCGATCGGCACCGTGCAGGTTCTTGCGTGTCCCCCAGCGGGCGCGCCGGCCCGTGACGGGCTCGGCCGTACCGTCATCACGCGACGACCTGCGCGCAGCGCGCTGCCTCCTCCCCCATCCAAAATCGCAAGGAATTCCAATGAAGATCGCTGTCGCGGGTACCGGCTATGTCGGTCTGTCCAATGGCGTGTTGCTCGCCAAGCACCATGAGGTCGTGGCGCTGGACATCGTCGAGGCCAAGGTCAAGCTGATCAACGAAGGCCGCTCGCCGATCGTCGACAAGGAACTCGAGGCCGCGTTGGCCGAGGGTGGCCTGAACTTCAAGGCCACGCTGGACGCCAACGAAGCGTTCGCCGGCGCCGAGTTCGTGATCATCGCCACACCCACCGACTACGATCCGGACACCAATTATTTCAACACCAGCTCGATCGAAGTGGTGATCGCCAAGGTAATGGAAATCAACCCGCAGGCGACGATGGTGATCAAGTCGACCATTCCGGTCGGCTACGTTGCCAAGCTGCGCGCGCAGTTCGGCACCGACAACATCATCTTCTCGCCCGAATTCCTGCGCGAAGGCCGGGCGTTGTACGACAACCTGTACCCTTCCCGGATCATCGTCGGCGAGCGCTCGGCGCGCGCGGAAACCTTCGCGCGGCTGCTGCAGGAAGGCGCGCTCAAGCCCGACGTGCCGGTGTTGTTCACCGAGCCGACCGAGGCCGAGGCGATCAAGCTGTTCGCCAACACCTATCTGGCGATGCGGGTGTCGTACTTCAACGAACTGGACACCTACGCGCTCACCCACGGGCTGGACAGCCGTCAGATCATCGAAGGCATCTGCCTGGATCCGCGCATCGGCAGCCACTACAACAATCCGTCCTTCGGCTACGGCGGTTACTGCCTGCCCAAGGACACCAAGCAGTTGCTGGCCAACTACCAGAGCGTTCCGCAGACCATCATCCGGGCGATCGTCGATTCCAACACCACCCGCAAGGACTTCATTGCCGCCGACGTGCTGCGGCGCAATCCCAAGGTGGTTGGGATCTATCGCCTGATCATGAAAGCCGGCTCGGACAACTTCCGTTCGTCCAGCATCCAGGGCGTGATGAAGCGCCTCAAGGCCAAGGGCGTGGACATCATCGTGTACGAACCGACGCTGAGCGATCCGGAGTTCTTCCGCTCGCGCGTGGTCAACGACCTGGAAACCTTCAAGCGCGAGGCCGACGTCATCATCAGCAACCGCATGGCCGACGCATTGCAGGACGTGCAGGACAAGGTCTACACGCGCGATCTGTTCGGCGACAACTGAGCAGGGCCGGCGCCGGGTTCTGGCGGGTGGCAATGCCGCTCGTCTAGGCGTCCATGAGGTTCACGCAATGCGGCGCTGTTGTCGCCTCGCAGGCGGCCCCGCTTGGCTTTCCAAACGGTATTGAAGGGCGGGCGATGCAGTTGCGTCGCCCGCACGCACAGGTGTGCAATGCAGCCTGCGCAAGCATGCGACCTTTGATCTGCCCACGCGTAGCGTGTCGCAATCGAAAGTGAGTCACCAATAACGCAAGACGGCGGCCAGGGGCCGCCGTCGATCTTGCCGTCTACGTTGGGCGCGTGATCATGCCCGGCCGTAGGTGTCCTCGAAGCGCACGATGTCGTCCTCGCCCAGATAGCTGCCGGACTGCACTTCGATCAGTTCCAGCGGCAGCTTGCCCGGATTGCGCAGGCGATGGGTCACGCCGAGCGGGATGTAGGTACTCTGGTTTTCGGTCAGCAGCAGCACTTCTTCGCCACGCGTCACTTCGGCAGTGCCGCTGACCACGATCCAGTGTTCCGCGCGGTGGTGATGCATCTGCAGGCTGAGCACGGCACCGGGCTTGACGGTGATGCGCTTGACCTGGTGCCGCTGGCCCATGTCGATGGAATCGTAAGCACCCCACGGGCGGTAGACCTTGCGGTGCCAGGTTGCCTCGGAACGGCCGGCCGTCTTGATCTGGCTGACCACGTCCTTCACCTCCTGAATGCGATCGCGGTGACCGACCAGCACGGCGTCCGGCGTCTCGACGACCACCACGTCTTCCAGGCCGACCATGGCGATCAGGCGCGAACCGTAGGCATAGGTGTTGCGGCAATCCAGCTGGATCACGTCGCCGTGGTGCGCATTGCCCTGCGCGTCCTGCTCGGACACATCCAGCAGCGACGACCACGATCCGACGTCGTTCCAGCCGGCATCCAGCGGCACGACGACCGCATCTGCAGTCTTTTCCATCACCGCGTAGTCGATCGAATCCGACGGGCTGGCCGCGAACGCGTCCTTGTCCAGGCGGGTGAAGTCGGCATCGCGCTTGCCGTTCTGCCACGCAGTCTGGCAGGCGTCGGCGATGGCGGGATGGAACTTGCGCAGCTCTTCCAGGTAGCGGGAGGCGCGGAACAGGAACATGCCGCTGTTCCAGTAATACTCGCCGCTCGTCAGGTAGCCCTGCGCAGTCGCCAGGTCGGGCTTTTCGACAAAGCGTTCAACCGCGCTGACGCCCGCGCCCGCGCCGGCCTTGATGTAGCCATAGCCGGTTTCGGGTGCGGTCGGCTTGATGCCAAAGGTGACCAACTTGTCTTGTGCTGCTGCTTCGGCAGCAACTTTCACTCCAGCCTGGAATGCAGCCTCGTCACCTATCACGTGGTCCGAGGGCAGCACCAGCAGCAGCGGGTCGGCGCCATCGCGCGTGGCTTCCAGCGCAGCAACCGCAATCGCCGGCGCGGTATTGCGGCCCTTGGGCTCCAGCAGGATGGCAGAGGGCTTGACGCCCAGCTGCTGCAGCTGCTCGGCGGCCATGAAGCGATGCTCTTCGTTGGCCACGACGATGGGTGCGTGCCCCGCGACGGGCGCGGCACGCAGCCAGGTGGCCTGCAACATGCTCTTGTCGCCGACCAGCGGAAGGAACTGCTTGGGGTAGGACTCGCGCGACAGCGGCCACAGGCGCGTGCCGGAGCCGCCGGACAAAATAATCGGAAGGACGTCGCTCATGAGCGGGGGAAACTCCAGTGCGTCAAAGTGGGGGGTGATGGTAAATCAGTCGCGCAGCAAGTCGGAAATCTCTTGCGTGCGGCTTTCCAGCAATGCGGCATCGCCGCGCGTTTCCACGTTCAGACGCAGCAGCGGCTCGGTGTTGGAGCTGCGCAGGTTGAAACGCCATTGACCGAAATCGGCGCTGATGCCGTCGGTGTGGTCCAGCTCCGGCGACAGGTCGGCGTAATGCGCCATCACGCGGGCAACGGAGGCCTTGGCATCGGCGACCTTGAAGTTGATCTCGCCGCTGCAGGGGAACTTCTGCATGCGCGCTTCGACCAGGTCGGCCAGCGAGCGACCGGATTGCGACACCAGCTCGGCGATCAGCAACCACGGGATCATGCCGGAGTCGGCGTAGGCGAATTCGCGGAAATAGTGGTGCGCGCTCATTTCACCGCCATAAACGGCATTCTCGCTGCGCATCTTTTCCTTGATGAAGGCATGGCCGCTCTTGCACAGCACCGGAATGCCGCCGGCTTCTTCGACCTGCTCGACCGTGTTCCAGGTCAGGCGCGGGTCGTGCACGACCTTGCCGCCCGGCTGCTTGGCCAGGATCGCCTGCGCCAGCAGGCCGACCAGGTAATAGCCCTCGATGAAGCGGCCGGTGTGGTCGAAGAAGAAGCAGCGATCGAAGTCGCCATCCCAGGCAATGCCGAAGTCCGCACCGTGATCCTTGACCGCCTTGGCGGTGGCATCGCGGTTTTCCGGCAGCAGCGGGTTGGGGATGCCGTTCGGGAAGTTGCCATCGGGCTCGTGGAACACGCGCACAAACTCGAACGGCAGGTGCGGGGCCAGCAGGTCCACGATCAGGCCGGCGCCACCGTTGCCGGCGTTGACCACCAGCTTGAGCGGCTTGAGCGTGCTGCGGTCCACATAGCTGAGCAGGTGCTCCAGGTAGACGGTTTTGTCGGTCCGGCTCTGCTCGCTCGCGGTCGGTTCGCCGGGCGCGGCAGTATCGGACGCGACCGTGTCGCGGATCGCAAACAGGCCGGTGTCCGAACTGATCGGGCGCGCCTGCTCACGCACCAGCTTCATGCCGTTGTAGTCCATGGGGTTATGGCTGGCGGTCACCATCACGCCACCGGCGGCCTTGAGGTAATCGGTCTGGAAATAGACCTCTTCGGTGCCGCACAGGCCGATATCGATGACCTCACGGCCGCTGGCACGCAGGCCGGCTGAAAGCGCTTGCTGCAACGCCGGGCTCGCCAGGCGCACGTCGTGGCCCAGGACCACAGGCCCCTGATCCAGCTGCGCCGCCAGCGCCACACCGATACGGCGGGCCAAGTCCTCATTGAGTTCATCCGGCACGCGGCCGCGGATGTCGTAGGCCTTGAAGGCGGGTAGCGTCATGGGCAATTCCTGGAATGGGGGACACCCGAGTTTAGCGGGTGCGCCGTGTCTTGGGTGTGGCGGAATTGCGAACAGGGACAGGGAACGGTCAGCGGATAGAATGGCCGCTTCACATCAGCGAGGTGAGGGCGGTGATGCGCAACGATGGACGTGGTACGGCAGGCGGTAAACGCCATGCCGATGCCAAGGCGGCGCTGGACGGAGTGTTGGCCGACGGCCAGACCCTGGCGGTGGGCGGCTTTGGATTGTGCGGGATTCCCGAGGCGCTGATTGCGGCCGTGCGCGATAGCGGGGTCAGCGGATTGACGGTGATTTCCAACAACGCCGGCGTGGATGGATTCGGGCTGGGGCAGTTATTGGCCACCCGCCAGATCCGCAAGATGATTTCGTCCTATGTCGGCGAGAACAAGGAATTCGAGCGCCAGTATCTGGCGGGCGAACTGGAGCTGGAATTCAACCCGCAGGGCACCCTGGCCGAGCGCCTGCGCGCGGGCGGTGCGGGAATCCCGGCGTTCTACACCGCCACCGGATACGGCACCATCGTGGCCGAGGGCAAGGAAACCCGCGCGTTTGCCGGCAAGCACTACGTGCTGGAAACCGCATTGCAGGCCGACGTCGCCCTGGTCAAGGCGTGGCGCGCCGATACCGCCGGTAACCTGGTGTTCCGCAAGACCGCACGCAACTTCAACCCGGCCTGCGCGATGGCCGGGCACATCTGCGTCGCCGAGGTCGAGGAGATCGTGGAGCTGGGCGCGATCGATCCGGATCAGGTGCATCTGCCCGGTATCTATGTCGATCGCCTTGTACTCAACGCCACGCCGGAAAAACGCATCGAACAGCGCACTGTGCGCAAGGGAGACACCTGATGGCCTGGACCCGCGATCAGATGGCCGCTCGTGCGGCACGCGAATTGACTGATGGCGCCTATGTCAACCTGGGGATCGGCCTGCCGACCCTGGTGGCCAATCACATCCCCGACGGCGTGGATGTGTGGCTGCAATCGGAAAATGGCTTGCTTGGCATCGGCCCGTTTCCGACCGAAGAGGAGGTAGACGCAGACCTGATCAATGCCGGCAAGCAGACGGTGACCGCGCGCGCCGGCGCCAGTTACTTCGGTAGCCACGATTCGTTCGCGATGATCCGTGGCGGCCACATCGACCTGGCCATTCTCGGCGCAATGCAGGTGACCGACCGCGGCGACCTGGCCAACTGGATGGTACCGGGCAAGATGGTCAAGGGCATGGGCGGCGCGATGGACCTGGTGGCCGGCGTCAAGCGCGTGGTGGTGCTGATGGAGCACGTTGCCAAGGACGGCAGCCACAAGATCCTGCGCGAGTGCGACCTGCCACTGACCGGCGTGGGCGTGGTGGATCGCATCATCACCGACCTGGCGGTGTTCGATGTCACCGCCGACGGATTGGTTCTGGTGGAGGCCGCAGATGGGGTGGAGCTGTCCGAGCTACGCACCAAGACCGGTGCCGAATTCCGGGCCTGAGATCGCGGCCGATCCCGGGCACGGGCAGCAAGGCGCCGTTACGGCGCCTTGCGTGCATAGCGATAGGGCGTGGCTGAAGCCGGCTCGCTGTTTCCCATGAGGCTTTCGAGTTTGGCAATCCGATACCCTGACTCGGTGACCGCGCGGCCCAGGAAGCGTTCGATCGCATGCGCCAGGGTCCCGTCGATCTGGCCTTGCTCGCTTTCGAAATCGTCAGGCTGCAGATGCGCGTCCAGTACCGGGCGCAAGGCGTCGAGCTTCGCCCAGAACATGCTGCCAGAGGCGAACAGGTCTTGTTCGGTCACCGCGTCCGTGCCGGTGCGAACGGCGAGATAATCCAAGGCATCGGCATTGCCGCCGATGAAGTCTGTGACCGCCAACAGATGTTCCCTCGGCGCGGCAAGGCCAAGTTGCGGGTCGGCAGCGAACGCGCCGACGACCGCATCCACGCGCTCCCCGCCCAGCAACGCGGCTAGCATCTCGCGCCGCCACGCGTCTCCATCATCGCGATGCGTCGATTTTTTGGTGTGCAGCTTCAACACCAGATGCTCGTCCTCGTCGAGCAACCGATTGGCGACATGCAAGAACGGCAAGATGTCCCGGCCTCGATTCTCGAAGCCTTCCACCTCTGCGTCGAGGCCGTGCCGGCGCAGGCATTGACGGACCTGCTCGACCAAGGCCGGATCGGTGGTGACAATCAGCCGCAATGGGGCGGCAGAGTGCGTGAGCGCATCGAAAATCTCGTCCAGGACATCCAGATACCATGCGTGCACGACCACGCAGGCGCGGTGCCGGCGCGGTGCCCACTCGACCTCGACCGGGCGCGTTAGCGCCTGGCGTGTTGCCTCCAGCCAGGCATGCCCAAGGCGCATGTCCGGCTCCAGGACGGCGCCTTCGGCCCACTCGTTCCAGGCATTGATGAATACCAGGCGATGCGCAGCCGGTGCATCGGCGAGGCGATGCCGCACGGTGTGCGACAGCCAATCCCGATAGCGGCGAGGCGATGCATGCAGATAGACGCGTCCCTTGCCGGAGCGGCGCGGCTCGTTGTCCCAGCCTGGATTCACCCCTGGATACAGCGTGTAGTCGCGTAGCGGGCGCTGCTCCATTTCGCTTGCGAGCGCGCGCCAATCCAGCACCTCGCCGCCAAAGTCCGGGTTCAGCAGGCGCTGCCGGGCCGTGACCGATGGCGGGGTGCTCATATTGGGAGGAAACTCGACCGCTGCATCGAATCCGATATCGCGTGGGTCCGGGCGTTCGAAACCCTGCACATAAGCCAGATGGATCTCACCGATGCCATTGTCGCGACACCAGGCGCGCCAGCGCGCTGCGGTCTGTGCAGGCTCGGGAAGGAGATTGGGTCGATACACCAGCAGGAGCGGGCGGCCCTCAACGCGCAGGTAGGTCGGATTGCGCATATAGGAAGCGACGTGCGCAATGAAAGCGAGATCGTCGTCGGCACCATGCGCCTGATCGATCAGGATGTCGTCGCCCCGACCGTCCCAGCGCCGCGCCCACTTCTCGTTCGCCCAGCACAGGCAGAACGGCAACGTGATGGCATCATCCCCGTGCCACTGCCGGATAGGCATTTCCAGCAAGGTCTTGCCGGCGAACCAGTAAAAGTAGAAACAGAACGCGGCAAGGCCGTATTCCTGTGCCAGGCGCGCCTGTTCGCGCATGATTTGCGGATTGCGAAGATCGTAGAAACCCAGGTCTGCAGGAAGTCGCGGGTGCTGGTGTCCTTCGAATTGCGCAAGCGCACGGCTGACATTGCGCCATTCGGTGAATCCCGTGCCCCACCATGCGTCGTTTTCCGGTATCGGATGGAACTGCGGCAGATAGAAGGCGATCAGGCTGGCCGGAAGGTTGACAGGCAGCGCTTGGGCGCGATAAGGCACGTGACCGATGGCGGCCTGGTCGCTGCGCGCAGCAGGACGCCGGGAGACGCCGTGGCCGGTCCTGCCACGCACAGGTTCCGGAACCCAATCGGCATGCCGGTCCAGGAACCAGCCGCGCCAACGGTCACGCGTCGCTTCGTCCAGTGGCATGGCGCGAAACGCGGCGCGCAACAGACCGAACAGACGGGTACGGACGCGGGTCTGCATCGAACGACGAGGCGGGTTCACAGATTCTGGTAGTTCGGACCCGAACCACCCTCCGGCGTGACCCAGGTGATGATCTCGTAGGGGTCCTTGATGTCGCAGGTCTTGCAGTGCACGCAGTTGGCGGCATTGATCTGCAGGCGTTTGCCGGAGGGGCTGGCGGTGTCTGCAACCATTTCGTAGACGTTGGCCGGGCAAAAGCGGGTGCAGGGGTTGTCGTACTCCTCCACGCAGCGGGTGGCGCAGACATCGGTGTCCAGCACCTTCAAATGCACCGGCTGGTCTTCGTCGTGTTCGGTAGCGGCGAAGTAGACGCCCTGCAGGCGGTCGCGCGGTGCGAGCTCGCGGGTGACGTAGTCGCGCTTGGGTTGTTCGTAATCGCCGATCTTGCGCAGCGCCGACCAGTCCGGTTTGTTCTTCAGGGTCCACGGCGAGGCGCCCTTGAGGGCGGTCTCCCAGGCGGCGTTGAGCAGGCCGAACCACAGGCCCTTCTTGAAACCGGGCTTGATGTTGCGGACTTCCTTCAGCTCGGCCATTACATCGGAGGCGCGTAATCTGGCGTCGAAGCCTCGCGGGGCCAGTTGCGATTGCACCAGGTGTTCGGCCGCGAGCATACCGCTGCGGATCGCCTGATGGGTGCCCTTGATCTTGGGCACGTTGAGCAGGCCGGCGGTGTCGCCGATCAGCAGGGCACCCGGCATCTCCACCTTCGGCAGCGACTGCCAGCCGCCGGTGACGATGGCGCGCGCGCCTGCCGACAGGATGCTGCCACCCTCCAGCAGCGACTTGATCAGTGCGTGGTTCTTCCATTGCTGGAAGGCTTCCCACGGCTGGTATTCGGGGTCGCTGTAGTCCAGCCCGCTGACATAGCCCAGCGCAATCTGGTTATTGTCCAGGTGATACAGGAAGCTGCCGCCGTAAGTGTGGTTGTCCGCGGGCCAGCCCAGCGTATGCACGATCTTGCCGGGCGTGACGCGGCCTTCGGGCACCTGCCATAGCTCCTTGATGCCGATCGAATAGCCCTGCGGGTCGCTGTCGGCGGTTAGATCGAAGCGCTTGAGCAGCCGCTTGGTCAGGTGACCACGTGCGCCTTCGGCAAGCACGGTGACCTTGGCGCGGATGTCGATGCCGGCGGTGTAGCCGGGCTTGTGCGAGCCGTCTTTGGCCACGCCCATGTCGCCGATACGCACGCCCACCACCTGGCCGCGATCGTCGTGCAGCGTTTCGGCGGCGGCAAAGCCCGGATAGATCTCCACGCCCAGCGCTTCGGCCTGCGGCGCCAGCCAGGCGCACATCGCGCCCAGGCTGACGATGAAATTGCCACGGTTGCGCATGCCCGGCGGCACCACCGGGAACTTGCGCGCGCTGTCCTTGCCAAGGAACCAGAATTCGTCGTCGGTAGCGGCCACGCAGATCGGCGGCGGGTTGTCGCGCCAGCCGGGCAACAGTGCGTCCAGCGGGCCGGGTTCGATCACCGCGCCGGAGAGGATGTGCGCGCCGATGGTGCTGGACTTTTCGATCACGCACACGCTCAAACCAGGGTTGAGCTGCTTGAGCCGGATCGCGAACGACAGCCCGGCCGGCCCGGCACCGACGGTGACGACGTCGTATTCCATGACGTCACGTTCGACCGCCTCTGGCGCCTGTGCGCCGACTCCCGTTACCGACATTGCTCCGCTCCCGTTGGCTCGATGGCTGAGCCGCATTTTCCGGGATTGCATGTGACGGCGGCAAATCGGCGCGATTCATCCGCTGCCGACGGCGCGGTGTGGGCACGCGTGCTAGCGTCTGGCCGATGAAGACCGAGGTGGCATTGCCGGGGGCGCAGATCCGCTGGCAGCGAGGATGGCTGGACGCGGCGCAGGCCGATACGCTGCTGCAGACCCTGCTGGCGCAGGTGCGGTGGGACGTGCACCGCATCCGCATGTTTGGGCGGGTAGTGGATTCGCCACGCCTTAGCAGCTGGATCGGCGATGCGGATGCCAGCTACCGCTATTCCGGCACGCAGTTCGCGCCACAGCCGTGGCTGGATGCATTGCAGCCAGTCCGTGCGCGGCTGCAGGCTGAGACCGGGCACCCATTCAACAGCGTGCTGGTCAACCGCTACCGCAGCGGGGCCGATGCGATGGGCTGGCACAGCGACGACGAGCCGGAGCTGGGGGCGCAGCCGTTGATCGCTTCGGTGAGCCTGGGCGCGACGCGGCGCTTTGCGTTCAAGCATCGCGACGATGCGGCGCTGAAGCAGACGCTGGAACTGGGGCACGGCGATCTGTTGCTGATGGGCGGCGACACGCAGCGCTGCTACAAGCATGCCTTGCCACGCACGGCGCGGCCGGTGGGGGAGCGGATCAATCTGACCTTTCGGCAGATTGCGTCGGTTGGGGCGGGTTGAGGCTGGGGCACGCTTGCCGAGAAACGGTGTGTGCCCTCATCCGGCGCTACGCGCCACCTTCTCCCGCGTGCGGGAGAAGGGAGGCCGGCGGATCCCGGCGATTGCAGCGTGCTGGATCTGATGCCGGGTGAGATACGCTCCGGCTGCAGGGCGACGCTTCGGCTTACGGTGTACGTGGCAGCGCAGCGCTGTCCTGCTGCCCGGTGGTCAAGGTCCAGCCCACCAGGTCGGTGGTCACCTGGGTCAGTGCCTGCTCGAAAGCGACCGCGACGGCGGCGGTCTCGGTGCCGCTGGAAGGCCGTGCAACCAGGAAGGTACGCGAGGCGACCACGCGTTGGTCGGCCGAGTGCAGCAACTTGGCGTTGAGTTCGATCAGGGCCGAGGGCAGCGACTGGCCGGCGTAATCGGATTCGAACCGGCGCACATCGATGGCCAGTTTGTAATCGGAGCGGATGCCGGTGCCGACATGGGCGACTGCGGCGATCTTGCCGGAGTCCTCGAAGCCGCGCACCACGCTGTCTTCCAGCATGTCGGTAGCCGGCTGCGCCCAGCCTGCGCCGTGATAGACCTGCAGCTCGCCGGGGCTCGGGCGCACATTGATGCGCGGGCTGTCGATCACGCGTGCGGCGCTGGGTTTGGCTACCACCAGCTGCCAGGTCACCTGCGGCCACGCCGGATTCGGCGTCACGCGCACGGTGGGGGCGTAGATGGTGGCCGGTTTCTTGTCGCCGCCGGTCAGTACCGAGCAGCCGCCCAGCGCCAGCAACGACATGCACAACAGGGGACGCAACAGGCGCATGGCAGTCATTTCGGTTCGAACTCCTTGGGTGCGTCGCGGCCGAGCAGGTAGCGCGCAGGGTTGTTGTCCAGTTTGTCGCTGACCCGGCGCAGGTCGCGGATCAGGCCACGCAATTCGGTCAGCGTGGGGCCGAGCTGGCCCAGGCCGTCGTTGGCGAAGCTGTTGATGGCCGCGCGGTTCTCGCCAAGAATGTTGTCGGCGTTGCCGGCAGCCGAATCCAGCTTGACCAGGGTGGCGTCGAGTTTTTCCAGGATGCCCGGCAGTTGCTGCACCAGGTTCTGGTCCAGCCGCTTGATGGTGCCGTTGGTGGTGATCAGGGTGGTGTCCAGATTGCGCGCGGCATCGCGCGCGCTGACGATCAGCGCCTGCATGCCTTCGTCGCGATCGGCGATGCCGCCGCTGATCTTTTCCAGGTTCTGCAGCGTGGCCGAAATGCTGGCCACGTTCTTGTCCGAGAGCATCTGGTCCATGCGCTCGACGATGCGGTTGGCGGTGTCGGTGATGTTCTGCAGCGCCGAGGGCGTGGTCTGGATGATCGGCGCATCGCTCTTGTCGATGGTGGTCAGCGACGGCGCCTCGGGCGTGCCGCCGGAGAGCTGGATGATCGACGGGCCGGTGAGGCTGGTGATGGCCAGCTTGGCGCGGGTGTCGCTCTTGATCGGCGTGGTCGAATTGACTCGCACATGCGCGACCACCTGGCGCGGGTCGTTCGGCGCCAGCGTCAGCTCGGTGATCGAGCCGACTGCGATGCCGTTGTATTGCACCGGGCTGCCGACCGACAGGCCGGTCACCGCCTCGCGGAACACCACCCGGTATTGCTGCCAGGTGCGGTCGGAGGAGTACTTGGCGGCCCACAGCCCGAATAACAGCAGGGCCAGGCCGGCCACGATGGTGAAGGCGCCGATCAGGACGTAATTGGCTTTGGTTTCCATGCTCAGGCGGTCTCGGTGGAGTCGGTCTTGGCCGCGCGCGCGGCGCGGGCGCGCGGACCGTGGAAATATTCCTGGATCCAGGGATGATCGATCTGCTCGACCTCGGCCAGCGGCGCGTTGGCGATCACCTTGCGATCGGCCAGCACCGCGATGCGGTCGCAGATGGCGTACAGCGTATCCAGGTCGTGGGTGATCAGGAACACGGTCAGGCCCAATGCCTGCTGCAGGGTGCGGATCAGGCGGTCGAAGGCGGCCGCGCCGATCGGGTCCAGCCCGGCAGTGGGTTCGTCCAGGAACAGCAATGGCGGGTCCAGCGCCAGTGCACGCGCCAGGCCAGCGCGCTTGCGCATGCCGCCGGACAATTGCGAAGGCAGCTTGTCCAGCGCATCGGCGGGCAGGCCGGCCAGCTTGATCTTCAGCAGCGCCAGTTCGAAATACCAGCGCTCCGGAAACTCGCCATGATGTTCCTTCAACGGCACCTGCACGTTTTCGCCAACGGTCATCGACGAGAACAGCGCGCCATCCTGGAACAGCACGCCGGTATTGCGGGTGATGTGCTGGCGGTCGACGAACCGGCCCGAGCGCGCATCCGCGCCCAGCACCTGGATGCTGCCGGCATCGGGCTCGCGCAGCCCCAGGATGCTGCGCATCAGCACCGATTTGCCGGTGCCCGAACCGCCGACCACGCCGATGATTTCGCCGCGACGCACGTCCAGATCCAGATCCTCGTGCACGGTCTGGCTACCGAAACGGTTGGTCAGCCCACGCACCGAGATGGCGAGCTCGTCGCCTGCATCGACATCGGCCTGTGAGCCGGGATTGGGGAGCGGGGATTCGGGATTGGTCACAGCACCTTCCTCTCCAGTACCAGTGCAAGCGCCGCGCTGCGGCTTTGTCCGAATCCCGAATCCCGAATGTCGAATCCCTGCCTCATCACCACCCCATCTTCATGAACCACAACGCCGCAATCGCGTCGAGGATGATGACCAGGGAAATCGTCTGCACCACCGAGGAGGTGGTGCGCTCGCCCACCGATTGCGCAGTGCCGCTGACCTTCAGGCCTTCCAGGCAGCCGATCAGGCCGATCACCAGCGCAAACAGCGGCGCCTTCGACAGCCCGACCAGGAAATGCCGCAGCTGGATGGTGTCGTGCATGCGCGCCAGATACATCTGCGGCGGAATATCCAGATCGAACGCGCCCACGGTGACGCCACCGGCCAGGCCCGCGATCATCGCGATGAAGGTCAGCAGCGGCAGGGTGAAGATCAGCGCGAGCAGGCGCGGAATCACCAGCAGGTCGATCGGGTCCAGACCCAGGGTGCGGATGGCGTCCACTTCCTCGCGCGATTTCATCGCACCGATCTGCGCGGTAAACGCGCTGGCGGTGCGGCCGGCCAGCACGATGGCGGTCAGCAGCACCGCGAATTCGCGCAGGAAGGCGATGCTGACCAGCTCCACCACATAAATTTCCGCGCCGAAGTCGCGCAGGATGGTCGAGCCCAGGAAGGCGATCACCGCACCCACCAGATACGACAGCAACACCACCAGCGGCACCGCATCCAGGCCCACCTGCTCCATGTGGTGCACGGTGGAGGTGAGGCGGAAGCGGCGCGGCTCGTGGATCAGCCGCATGATCTTGACCAGGTTCTCGCCTAGAAAACTATTGAGTTCCAGGATGCCCTGGCCGACCCCGTGGGTGGTGCGGCCCAGGCGGTCGAGCGCAGCGACGAAACCGTAGTCGCGCTTGGGCTTGGGGCGTTCGTCGTTGAGTTCCTCGATGGTGCACACCAGCGCCTGGTGTTCATCGCGGAAATCGATGGCGTCTTCCTTCAGCCCCAGGCGGCCGGCAAAGCGCAGCAGTTGCAGCACGCCGGCCGAATCCAGTTGCCCGATGCCGCGCGCGTCGATGCGGCGCACCCCGTCGGGCACGGCCTGCAGCAGTTCTGCCTGGGGCAGGGCGGTTGCCAGCACCCAACTGCCGGCGAGGCGGACCTGGGTCTGATCCTGCGGGTCTTGGTCGATGCGGGGAGGTTGCGGTTTGATCATGAGTGGCCTGTCCGTGGCGCCAGCATACAGGGACGATGTGAGCGAAAGATGGGCGCGCGATCGAAACGGTCGACGACAAGGGCGCCGGCGGCAGGCGCCGCGGCATACACTGGCGCTCTCGCCAGACGGCGTCCTACCGCTCCGACCCGCACGCATGTCCGCTGCCACCGTCGTTCTCCCGTCCGCCAGCGCCACCTATGCCCAGCGTGTAGCCTTCGTTTCGGAAATCGCCGGGCGCCTGCATTCCTACGGCACGACAGCGCAGCGGCTGGAGGCGGCGGTGGTCGGGTTGTCGCAGAAGCTGGGCCTGGACTGCGAGCCCTGGTCCAACCCGACCGGCATCATCCTGAGCTTCAGCGATCCGACCAAGGCGATCGGGTCCAGCGACATCACCCGAGTGATCCGGCTGGCGCCAGGCGAGAACGATCTCTACAAGCTCAGCGTGGCCGACTACGTGGCCGACAGCGTCGCCAACGGACGCATGAGCATCGCGCAGGGGCATACCGCGCTGCGCCGGCTGGACCGCGAAGTGGATCGGCGCGGCAAGACCTTGCAGGTACTGGCCTTCGGCCTGGCCGCCGCTGGGGTGGCCGGTCTGTGGAAACTGCCGTGGCTGGATATCTCCACCGCGGGCGGCATCGGGGTATCGATCGGCCTGCTCACCCAGTACACCGACCGGCGCCCGGCCACCAAGGAAGCCGGCGAAGCCCTGGCCGGGCTGCTGGCCGGCGTGGTGGCCGCAATGGTGGCCTCGCTGATCGGGCCGCTGAACCTCAATACGGTGATCATCGCTTCGCTGGTGGTGCTGTTGCCCGGCATGTCGCTGACCAATGCCTTCAACGAGCTGGCCAGCCAGCACTGGGTCTCCGGCACGGCGCGGCTGGCGGGCGCCGTGACCACGGTGCTCAAGCTCACGGTCGGTGCGGTGATTGCAGTGACCCTGACCCAGTTGATGGGCCTGCATCCGCAGGTGGCCGCCCTGCGCCCGCAGGCCGGCTGGGTGGAATGGGCATCGCTGCTGGTGGCTGCGTATGCGTTTGCGGTGTTGTTCAAGGCCAATCGGCGCGATTATGTGTGGATCATGGCGGCCGCGATGTCCGGTTATGTCATCGCACGTTACGCAGGGCATGCCTGGGGCGGGCCGGCTGGAGTATTTGCCTCGGCCATGGCATTGACCGCCGCCGGAAATCTGTTCGGGAGGGTGGTTCAAAAACCCGGTGCGTTGATTCGGTTGCCGGGCATCATCATGCTGGTTCCCGGCAGCGTCAGCCTGCGGGGTTTTTTGACCTTGGTACAGCAGCAGGATGTCAGTGTCGGGCAAGCCGCATTGCTGGCCGTTACCAATATCGTCATGGCCTTGATGGCCGGATTGCTGTTCGGCAATTTGTTGATTCCGGCCCGCAAGAATTTATGAGCAGGCGGAAATACGCCCAATGAAAACGCCGGCAATGCCGGCGTTTTATCGGTCTGGATCACGCGGCCTTTGACTTCTTGGCAGCGCGCTTGGTTGCCGTTTTACGCGGCGAGGCCTTCTTGGCCGATGCCTTCTTGGCAGCGCCACCCACCTTGCTGATCAGAAAGTCTTCCACTTTCTTGCCAGCGGCGGTCAATTCGGCCAGCCAGCGCGGCTGCTTGCCACGGCCGGTCCAGGTGTCCTGCGGATTGGCCGGATTGCGGTACTTCGGCGCGACCTTGCCCAGCTTGCGACCGGCACGTGGACCCGGCTTGCCGGCGGCGGCCGGACGACCCGGACCGGCACTGGCGGCGCTACCGAACACTTCTTCGATGGAATAACCCTGGGCCTTGGCAGCACGGGTCAGCTGCGTGCGGACCTTGGCGATCGGGGTGCGCCTGGCAACCACGCTCTGCTGCTTCTTTGCATTTTTGATCAGCGCGCCCAACTGCTTGGCCGACAGGCCGGTGAGATTGATCGACATCACTACTCCGTAAGAATGAGAGAGAAAGAATGCCGGTCCGTGGCAGCGGCGGCCATCATAATGTCAGAAAACCGCTATGACAAATGCGCCGAAATACTTCGGCGCCCCGCGTTCATCTGATTGCGGCGTGCTGGCGTTGTTTGATC
This sequence comes from Xanthomonas cassavae CFBP 4642, assembly GCF_000454545.1. Taxonomy (NCBI): domain Bacteria; kingdom Pseudomonadati; phylum Pseudomonadota; class Gammaproteobacteria; order Lysobacterales; family Lysobacteraceae; genus Xanthomonas; species Xanthomonas cassavae. The sequence goes on along the minus strand of NZ_CM002139.1, from coordinate 4,351,098 downwards.
AACTGCCCAGTCGGGAGAATAATCCGGCCTTATCCAGATTTTCTGCCGATTCGGCGGTGCGGGCGCGATATTCAAAAGTGCCGGCAGCCAATCCACGTTCCGAGACCACCACCCGATGCGGAATGCCCAATAGTTCCATATCGGCAAACATCGCACCCGGACGTAACCCGCGGTCATCCAGGGCCGCATCGATACCAGCTGCAACCAATTCGTCCAGCAAGGACTGGGCGGCGGCCACCACGCCGGCGTCCTGCTTGGGATTGATCACGCAGACCACCACCTGCCATGGCGCCATCGGTGCCGGCCAGATGATGCCGGCCTGGTCATGGTTCTGTTCGATTGCCGCAGCCACGATGCGCGAAATACCGATGCCGTAGCAGCCCATCTTCATCACCGCGACCTTGCCGGCCTCGTCGATGACGGTGGCCTGCAAGGCCTGTGCGTACTGGCTGCCGAGCTGGAACACGTGGCCCACTTCGATGCCGCGGGCCAGGCGCAGTTCGCCGCCATCGGCCGCGCGCTCGCCTTCGACCACGTTGCGCACGTCGGCCACGGTCTCCGGTTCGGGCAGGTCACGGCCCCAGTTGACGCCGGTCAGGTGGGCGCCGGCCACATTGGCACCGACCACGAAGTCGGCCATGGCCGCGACATCGCGGTCGGCTACCACGCGGATCGGGCGCGCGGTGTTGACCGGGCCCAGGAAGCCCGGCGCGCAACCGAGGTGGTCGCGGATTTCGGTTTCATTGGCCAGGCGGTAGTCGGCCAGGCCGGCCACCTTGCCCAACTTGATCTCGTTGACGGCATGGTCGCCGCGCACCAGCACCAGCACAAAGCCGGCCTGCGTCATCACCGCCACCGACTTGACCGTGCGCTGCAGTGCGATGCCCAGCAGCTGGGCGACGTCCTCGCAGGTCTTCTGGGTGGGCGTTGCGACCTGGTGCATGGCCTGCCCGGCATCCGGGCGCGGGCCGGGCAGGGCCGCGCTGGCGGTTTCCACATTGGCCGCGTAGTCGGACCCGGTGGAGAACGCCAGCGAATCTTCGCCGGAGGCGGCGATGACGTGGAATTCCTGCGAGGCATCGCCGCCGATGGCGCCGGAATCGGCCTGCACCGCGCGGAATTCCAGCCCCAGGCGGGTGAAGATGCGGGTGTAGGCCGCGCGCATGTTGTCGTACTCGCGCGCCATGTCGGCATCGGTGAGATGGAAGGAGTAGGCGTCCTTCATCAGGAATTCGCGCGCGCGCATCACCCCGAAGCGCGGGCGGATCTCGTCGCGGAACTTGGTCTGGATCTGGTAGAAGTTCAGCGGCAGCTGCTTGTAGCTGTTGATCTCCTGGCGCGCGAACTCGGCGGCCGCCTCTTCGGCGGTGGGGCTGTAGCAGAACTCCTGCTCCTTGCGATCCTTGATCTTGAGCAACTGCCCGCCGAACTTCTCCCAACGGCTGGTGGCGTCCCACAGCTCGCGCGGCTGGATGGTGGGGAACAGCACTTCCACCGCCCCGGCGCGGTTCATTTCCTCGCGCACGACCGCCTCGACCTTGCGCAGCACGCGCAGGCCCAGCGGCGACCAGGTGTACAGCCCGGAGGCAAGCTTGCGGATCATGCCCGCGCGCAGCATCAGCTTGTGGCTGACCAGCTCGGCGTCGGCCGGGGTTTCCTTGGTGGTGTGCAGGTGGAACTGGGAAAGACGCATCGGGCTTCGCTTGGGCGGAAAGCCGCTAGTTTGCCAGTCTCGTGCCCTGCCGGTCATCGCCGGGCGCGCTTTGCCGGGTGTGGCCGGCCGGAGTGAGCCGGTGCGTGGCGGCTGTCAGGTAGCCGGGCCGCCCGTGGCTGCCGGCTTGCAATAGGCCTTCACGGCGGCGTCGGCCAGGTTTTTCTGGGCGGCGCGGGTTTCCTGGTCCAGGACGGCGCCAGGCTTGCCATCGGCGCCGGCGGCCATGGAGACCTCGCCCTTGCCGCTGAGCAGTTCCAGGTTGCGGCGTGCGGTCAGGCAGTCGGCCGACTCGGGCGTGGCGGTCTCCGGCGCGGCGATGGCGGCGGTGCCGCTACGCGCATCGATCCGGCGCGCCTCAAAGCGCTGGCCGGTTGGCGGCGGGGTTTCGGTGTAGTGAGTCACGCCCTTGGCGTCCTTCCACTTATAGAGATCGGTGGCGCCGGCGGCGGCGCTGACCAGCATCAACAGGGCGCAAAGCCCGGACGACAGGTGCATGTGGCTTCCCCTGGATGATTCCCGCCGCGATTGCAGCATTCACGGCCCGCGCTGGCAAGTGATCGGGCGCGCAGAGCGCTGAACCAGCAAGCGCGCTACCGCCGGACGGACCTCAGGCTCTACACTTGGCGCATGGATGACATGAGACCGCCTCCGCGCTCGCGCACGATCTACCTGCTGCCGAACCTGTTCACGACCGCCGGGCTGTTTTCCGGGTTTTACGCCATCATCGCCGCCGCCAATGGGCAGTTCGTCCAGGCCGCCATGGCGGTGTTCGTGGCCGCGGTGATGGACGGGCTGGACGGCCGGGTGGCGCGCCTGACCAATACCAGCAGCGAATTCGGCGTGCAGTACGACTCGCTGGCCGATCTGGTCAGCTTCGGCATGGCCCCGGCGCTGGTGATGTACCACTGGTCGCTGTCGGCGCTGAAATACGACAGCAGCGTGATGGGTCGGGTCGGCTGGTCGGCGGCGTTTCTGTATGCGGCCTGCGCGGCGCTGCGGCTGGCGCGCTTCAATACGCAGGTCGGGGTGGTGGACAAGCGCTGGTTCATCGGCCTGGCCAGCCCCGCGGCGGCAGGGCTGATGATGTCGTTCGTGTGGGCATTCGCCGACGACAGCCTGGGCTTCGATGGCGAACAGCTGCGCTATGTGGCGCTCGCGGTCACCGTGGTGTCGGCGCTGTTGATGGTCAGCCGGATCCGCTTCTGGAGTTTCAAGGGCGGTGCGCGTGGCGCGCGGGCCGACCGCGTGCCGTTCCTTGCCCTGGCAATCGCCACGGTGGTGATCGCCTTGCTGGTGATCGACCTGGCGCGGTCGCTGCTGGTGATCGGCGTGCTGTATGCCTTGTCCGGTCCGGTGATGTGGCTGTGGCGACGCTGGCGCCGCGCGCCCGAGCTTCCGTGAGCCGACGTCGATGAACGCGTTGGCGAACGGGCCGGTGTGGTCGGATCTGCAGGTGTCGTGCCTGCAGGCAATGGGGCACACCGTGTATCTGGACCGTGCAGCGGCGGATGTCCTGCAGGTGCCGGTGGACGTCGCCGACAGTGCACCGGTGTCGGCCCCGGTGCGCGAGCAGCGCGTCCCGGCCGAGGCGGCAGCTGCACCTGCGCCGCGTCGATCGGCACCCGCTGCGCCGGCCGAGCCGCCACGCGCGCCCAGCACCGCGCCGGCGTCCGCACCGCAGCGGCGCGGACGCGTCGGGTTGCCGGACCGGTTGCAGATGGCCTTGCTGCGTGCCTCCGGCTGCAACCCCGGCGATCCCAGCACCCAGGCATTGATGGCGTCCTGGCCGCTGGCCGAGTTGCGAGGCAACCCCGCCGCCAAGCGCGCCCTGTGGCCGCAGCTGCGCGCGTTGCGGCGCCGTCGGGATCGGGCGTGAGCGCAATGAATGCGCCGTTGCCGACCTCGCTGCGCGCCATGCGCGAGAGCGATCTGGATGTGGTGATGGAGATCGAGCTGCGCGCCTATCCATTCCCATGGACGCGCAGCATCTTTCGCGACTGCCTGCAGGCCGGGTATCCGGGCTGGGTGATGGAACAGGCCGGGCAGGTGATCGGCTATGGCGTCATCAGCATCGCTGCCGACGAGGCGCATGTGCTCAACGTCTGCATCGCGCCGGAAGCGCAATCGCAAGGGCACGGGCGCGTGCTGTTGCGCGCGCTGATCAAGGGCGCCTGCGATCGTGGTGCGCGGCGCGCGTTCCTGGAAGTGCGCCCGTCCAATCCGTCGGCGATTGCGCTCTACCACTCCGAAGGCTTCAACGAGATCGGGCGACGGCCGCGCTACTACCCCTCCCACACCGGCCGCGAGGATGCGCTGGTGATGGCGATCGAGCTGTTCTTCGAAGGCTTTTCCTGAGCTGCGCTGCGCCCTGACGGGGCGGGTGATCGGCTGACGAGGGATTGCATATTCCGGGTGCGCATCCGGGTTGATGCACGCTTGTGCGCGCGTGCCTTGCGCAGAACATGGCGCGCTGCCGATGGCGCGTATCACCGCCGTGGTGGCTGGACGCCAGCGCCTTGCGTGCGGCACACGTCGCTCGGTCGGTTCGTGGCGTGGATGCCACGAGCGTCAGACGCTTTCGTCGATGCTGCCCTCAGCAGCCGTAGCCGTAGCCGTAGCCGTAGCCGTAGCTGTACCCCGCCTGCACTTGCTCGCGCTATCTGCAGCAAGAGCGCACGTCCATCCGCTGCATTGCAGTGAGCCGATCACTGCAATCCTGCGCGTTGCGAGTGTGCGCCTTCGACAGCATCGCGCACCACCTGTGCATCGAAATCATTCGCGTGTGATCGCATCAGCATCGCATGGCCGATGCATGCCCAACGGCAATGCGGCTCCCATCATGCTGCGCTGCAGTGTCCATGGCGCTGTCTCTGCGTGTCTTGGTCGCAGTGTTTTGTCTTCTTGCAACTGTCCCGCAACCGTTTGCGTGACTGTGCGTGCACAACGGCGATCTGCCTAGATACAAGCGATTGCGATGCTCTTAGTATCCCCTCCCGCGGAACTGAACATTACAGAGATGAATAGTACGTTCCGCAGTCGATAGACGAGGGGTGTGCCGCTGCGCGGTGCATCGAACCCATTCGAGGGAGACATCCAGATGAAGCCGAAATTCTCAACGGCGGCCGCCGCGTCGCTGTTTGTCGGGTCGTTGCTGCTTACCGGCGTTGCAAGCGCAGATCCTGCGCTGGAAGTGGCAACCACCGGTTGGGCCACGCAGAACGGTGGCACCAAGGGCGGATCCAAGGCCGCTGCCGCCAACATCTATACGGTCAAGAACGCCGCCGAGTTGAAGAGCGCGTTGAAGGCCAGCGTGGGCAGCAACGGGCGCATCATCAAGATCAGCGGCATCATCGATGTCAGCGAAGGCAAGCCCTACACCAAGACCTCGGACATGAAGTCGCGTGCGCGCCTGGACATTCCGACCAAGACCACGTTGATCGGCATCACCAGCAACGCCGAGATCCGCGAAGGCTACATGTACGTCAAGGCCAACGACGTCATCATTCGCAACCTCACCATCGAAAATCCATGGGATCCGGAACCGGTCTGGGATCCGGATGACGGTAGCGTCGGCAACTGGAATTCCGAATACGACGGCCTGACCGTGGAGGGTGCCACCAACGTGTGGGTGGACCATGTCACCTTCACCGACGGTCGCCGCACCGACGACCAGAACGGCACCGCCAATGGCCGCCCCAAGCAGCACCATGACGGCGCGATGGACGTCAAGAAGGGCGCCAACTACGTGACCATTTCGTACTCGGCTTTCAAGTCGCACGAGAAGAACGACCTGATCGGCTCCAGCGACAGCGCATCCAGCACCGACAGCGGCAAGCTCAAGGTCACCATCCACAACACCTTGTTCGAAAACATCTCCGCGCGTGCGCCGCGGGTTCGCTTCGGCCAGGTGCATCTATACAACAACTATCACGTGGGCAGCACCAGCCATAAGGTGTATCCGTTCTCGCATGCGCATGGCGTGGGCAAGGAATCGAAGATCTTCTCCGAGAACAACGCCTTCGACATCAGCGGCGTGAGCAGCTGCGACAAGATCGCCGCCGATTACAAGGGCAGCGTGTACCGCGACCAGGGTTCTCTGCTCAATGGCAAGTCGCTGAGCTGTTCGTGGAACAGCAATATCGGCTGGAAGCCGCCGTACACCTACAACCTGCTGCCGGCCAACAAAGTGGCTGCAGACGTCAAGGCCAAGTCCGGCGCCGGCAAGCTGTAACCGCCGCTCCATGGTGCGTCGCGATAGCTGCGGCGCTACCAGGCATCACGCAACGCCCGCAGCAATGCGGGCGTTGTGCGTTTGGGGGGCGCTGTCGCGTTTCGGTGGCGCGCTGTTGCCGTGTGAGTATCCGCACGCGCTGTCTCTCGCGCTTGGACGAGGCGCACCCAGAAGCGGGCTTCAAGCGCGAAGCTGACGTTTCTTGTTGAGGCGAAACAGGGCAAAAGCCATAAAGACGAAGCAATACTGTCACTGGCTCGGTATTTCCGTTGCTTCGCCCTGCACTCGCTGCCACGGATAAGCCACTGCCATCATGCTCCCTGGTTCGACCTGTGTGGCGTCGCTTCGCCTATTTGGGCTGGCTCACTCATCCGCACTTCGCCAACCTAACAGGCGCTATCCCTCCAAGTCCGTGATCCTTAGTGGCATGAATGCCGCCAAGGGAACTAAGGCAACGCTGATCAAGTCGGTCCCTATCGGAGAAAATATGCCCCTTCCTTCAAATCGGAACGACCGATGAAACAGCAGACATTGGCGA
>NZ_CM002139.1:4343346-4344515 GCF_000454545.1 Xanthomonas cassavae CFBP 4642 | reverse complement strand
TAAGGCAACGCTGATCAAGTCGGTCCCTATCGGAGAAAATATGCCCCTTCCTTCAAATCGGAACGACCGATGAAACAGCAGACATTGGCGATGGCGGCCGATCAGGGCAGTGGATTCGAGCAGCATCGTCGGCCGACGCGCCGGGATGTGTTCCTGTCGACGATGGAGCAGATCGTGCCGTGGTCGGCACTGTGCGCGGTGATCGAGCCGTACTATCCGAAGGCAGGCAATGGCCGGCCGCCGGTCGGCCTGGAACGGATGCTGCGGATGTATTTGGTGCAGCACTGGTTCAATCTGGCCGATGAGGCCTGCGAGGAAGCGCTACTGGACAGCACGGCGCTGCGGCGGTTCGTGGGGATCGACCTGGGCCGCGAGCGGGTTCCGGACGCGACGACACTGCTGAAGTTTCGTCGCCTTCTGGAGACGCACGAGCTGGGGGCGGAGCTGTTCTTGCAAGTGAACCGGGAATTGGAAGCACGTGGCCTGAAGGTGGGCACGGGCACCATCGTGGATGCGACTATCATCGGCGCGCCCAGTTCGACGAAGAATGCGGACAAGGCCCGCGATCCGGACATGCATCAGACCCGCAAGGGGCAGCAGTGGTACTTCGGGATGAAGCTGCACATCGGCGTGGATAGTCGTAACGGCCTGGTGCATAGCGCGGCGGTGACGGCGGCCAATGTGCATGACAAGCACCTGCTGGGAGACCTGCTGCACGGGGAGGAACGCCGGGTCTATGGAGACAGCGCCTACGCCAGCCAGAAGGCGCTGATCGGCACGCATGCACCGCACGCCCGGGACTTCACCAACCAGCGGGTTCGCAAGCGTGGCGAAGTGAATGAGGTGCAGCGCCAGCGGAACCGCAACAAGTCGAAGATCCGTGCCCGTGTCGAGCACGTGTTCGCGGTGGTGAAGCGGCTGTGGGGCTTTGCCAAGGTGCGTTATCGCGGGCTGGACAAGAACGCGAACCGCTGCTTCGTGGCCCTGGGCCTGGCGAACCTGTACCTGGCGCGGGTGCGTTTGGCGGGATAGTTGCGCCTGCGGGGCCGCAAAAGCGGCCCGCAGCGCCCGGAAACGGGCATGGAAGGACGGCTGATCGTAGATCCAAGTGCGTCATGAGCCGGATCGGCCAGTTCGCTGGCCGTTGCGACTACTTGATCAGCGTTGCC